>JACFMY010000292.1:7321-8237 GCA_019455155.1 Caldilineaceae bacterium | reverse complement strand
CCGGTTTCTTTTTGATCTCAGCCTTGCCTTTGACCGGTTTCTTCCGGGCGTCTGGTTTGGCTTTGGTGACTTTACCCTTGCCTTTGGCCGGCTTGCGCGCTTCATCTTCCCATTCTTCGTCGAAGGGCTCTTCTTCATCGTAACCGGCCAGCAGTTCAGCCGGCACTTCGATGTCCTCATCGGCGAGGCTGAACTTCTTCCGTTCAGCCATCCGGGCGCGCAGCATATCGGCGGTGATCACTTCCGGCAGCTCGTCCTGCGTAGTCATGCTGATCTGCGCTACATCTGCCTCTATTTCCGCCGGCTCTGGCGCCGGTTCGGGCGCGACAAGCTCTTCCTCTGAGAAGGCTGCTTCACTGGGCAGGGCTGGCTCCTCTTCAGGCAGCTCGGGCCACTCCGCGGCGCCCTTGGTCGTAGGGAGACCTTCCATCATTTCGTCGCTCTCGAAAGGCGCCTCACCAAAGACCTTGGGTGGCTCAGGCTCGCCCACTTCTTCCAACAACTCTTCAAAGGATTTGAACTCGCCTGCCACCATCTCTGGTGTTTCCTCCGAGAGGGGCGCGCTTTCCGTGAGAGATTGGGCTGCCTGCCACAGGCGGTCGTCGACCTTTTCGTGCTCCTGGCGCAGAATCCGCTCGGCCTTGGCCAGTAGATCGTCGGTTGCTTTCGCAGCAGCCTGCTGGGCGCGTTCAGTGATAAGGCGGTCGAGCCCTTCTTCGTGCGCTTCGGCGTCGCTCTTAATGTCGATGCGCCAACCGGTCAATTTGGCTGCCAGGCGCGCGTTCTGCCCTTCCTTGCCGATGGCCAGGCTCAACTGGCGGTCCGGCACGATCACGGTAGCGGTCTTGACGGAACCGCTGTCTTCAAGCAGCACGGCCTGGACCTTGGCTGGGCTCAGCGCGTTGGAGATATAGGT
>JACFMY010000292.1:0-7311 GCA_019455155.1 Caldilineaceae bacterium | reverse complement strand
CTGTCCCATTCCACCACGTCGATCTTCTCGCCCGCCAACTCATTGACGATATTCTGGATGCGCAATCCGCGCAGGCCTACACAGCTGCCCACGGCATCCAGCCCTGGCACCGTGGCCTGCACGGCGACCTTGCTGCGCTGGCCAGGCTCCCGCGCGATGGATTTGATCTCGACCTTGCCATCGCGCACTTCCGGAATTTCCTGTTCCATCAGGCGCCGCAACAGGTTGCGGTGCGTACGGCTGATCTTGATGACAGGACCGCGCGTGCTCTTGTGCACATCCACCACATAGACCTTAAGGAAGTCGCCGCGGCGCAGCTTCTCAACCGGGATCTGATCCTCGCGCATCATGAGACATTCATGCTTGTCGTCGAGGAGCAACGAAACCGCACCCGACTGCGGATCGATACTGCGCACCTGGGCGGTGATCACCTCGCCCACCCGGTGGGCGAAGTTTTCATAGACCGTATCGCGCTCCGCTTCACGAATGCGCTGCAGGATGACCTGCTTTGCGGTCTGCGCGGCAATGCGGCCGAAGTTGTCAGGTGTATCGGGCACCTTGATCACGTCTCCCAAGCGGGAGGTCGGCACATGCCGTTTGGCGTCTTTCTCTGTGATCTCCGTGCGCGGGTTCATGACTTCTTCTACCACTTCCCGCTCAGCCAGCACGCGCATTTCACCGGTCAGCCGGTCAACCTCTGCGGAAACATTGGCCGCGGGTCCGTAGTTCCGCTTGTAGGCAGAAACCAGGGCCGCCTCGATGGCCTCGAAGATGACCTCCCGGTCGAGACCCTTGTCGGTTGCCACCTGATTGATGCCGGCAATCAACGCTTTGGACATGTTCGCTTCTTCACTCCTCAATACAACAATCGGGTCTATTACCCCTATACAACAACAAAAGTGGGGGTCACCCACTTTCGCACAAAGTACTAAGCTCCGAGTCGTCGCTGTGAAACGGTCGGCCCGTACACAGTTCGATACGTGCCGGATCATAGCACATCCAGAGCAAGATTGCAAGATCAGGCAGGACCAAGTGACACATATGGTCCTGGCGACAACGGAGTGCGAGCAGCGCCCGAACGCAGACGATACGCACAGCGTGCGCCTGGCGATGGCCGGCATAACGACAGACGAGGCGGCGCCAGGGCTTCCCGGCGCCGCCTCGTCCTATCCTATTCAGCTGTGGTCAGTGATTCAGGTCATTTTCTGGGCTGCAACACGCTTGCCACGGTGGACCTGGCTGACAGATTACGGCTGGAAGACCAGAGTTTGTGAGCTAGAGTGATAAGCATGACGTACCTGGGCGTTGTCAAAGACTGCCACGCCGAAATAGTAGGGCTGGGTCAGATCGTCGAACTGTACATCGTACTCTGAGCCAGTTACCAGTGCCCGGCTCATCTCGACGGTCCACACACCGTCCTGCCACGTCCATCCCGCGGATATATCGCCCCGATCGCCTGTGATGGCGGATTTGACGATGCCCGGGATCATATCGCCAGGTGCAAAGAGGCTGTCATCGAAAGGTACCTTGTCGCTGTCCAGGATGTAGCCGGGGCTGCCGTCGCGCGGATAGCCTTCGGGGCCCATCCATTGGGGCAAGCTCTTATCTTCGGTTTCATTATTCACGTAGCCGCCCCCATCTTTCGGGTCGCTGTGGCGGCCGGCTTCGGGCGTGTCTGGCGAATAGGGCGTAGAGTCCAGATATTGGTCGTCAATCTGACCCAGATTGCGCACTGACTTCCAGTGCCAGATATCGCCCATGCCTTCTCGCGTGTATTTATTGCCATAGGGCTTGACCTCGGCATCGACGCCGTCGTCGTGGCAGGCCGTAAAGCAGCCCATTCCTTTGAATTTGGGAATGCTGTTGTTGATGGTCCAAATCATGGCCATCTTATCTTCATAATAGAGATTGTTGTCGCCGCCCTTATCGTCCGGATCACGGAGCTTCTTCCAACTGCCATCATCCTGCTTGACCCACGGGCTGCGCACGAAGCTTTCGGTTGGATCAGCCCACGTGACCAACATGTAGATCATACCTTCTGCGTATACCGACTGGAGGCTGAGTTCAGTCGCTCCCATGTTCGCTCCCTTGCTGAGCTCCACAACCAATGCCGGTGCATCCGCCCAGATGGCTTCATCCCCAATGCCATCGAGGGTTGGCGCAGCAGAGACAGGAACAGAGATCAAGGCATCTTCGGGGGCAACCCATTCGGCTGCCGCTTCGGCTGGTGCGGCAGTCGCGGCGGCCGGTGCGTCGACCGCCGGGGGCGCCTGGATGGGAACACAGCTTGCTAACAGCAGCACAACGGTGAGGCCCAGTGCAAAGACCTGCAAGACTCGCTTGGTGCGCATAGATCTGATCCTTTTTAGACAGATACTTCATGATGTGGATAGAGGATAATGGCGCCGCGAGTGTCTTTGGTCGCCGCACATACATGCTGCGACATGTACAGCTCTACGACACCTGAAAACACGGCAGTATCGTATCGAGATGCGAGATCTTTGCTAAGGGTCGTCTGTCTCAAGAATCCCATGACGAAATCCCTGTCTATAAATCGTCCGATTGCCAGTTTTCGGCCTGTATTTTCGGCCAGAATCGGCCCTTGACACCGCCAACTGAATATGCTACGCTAATTGAAATTTTGTGCACGGCGTAAGCGTTTGTGCACACTTCGGGCCTCATTTGAGGCATCCCCAGCAGTAGATATCACAATAGCTGTCTTGTCGTTTCGCGTTTGCTGATCGCAACCAACCGGTCACCAGGGTAGGTCGTGCCTGGTCTGGCCATTATGTATTGAATGCATGCGAGCACGCGATGGTCCTGGCGCCGTCGTGGCGCGTGGTGTTTCGTATGAGCAACACGGATCTGTCGAGGTCAATAATGCCGGCTGTTATGCAAGACACTGTACGACCAAAGCGAAGACGGCGCCGCCTTCCGCTGTGGTCTCCTGAACGCGCCTATATTTGGCTCTTGCCAGGTGTTCTGTTGCTGCTGGTCTATTCCATCTACCCACTTTTGTACAATCTGTGGACCAGCTTTTATAAGTTCGACCCGCTCATTCGGGATTTTGTATGGGTAGGTGGTGACAACTGGTCGTCACTCGTCACCGATGGCCGCGCCTTGAACGCGGTGCGGGTCACGCTGACCTTTGGTCTCCTGGCGCTCGCCATCGAGCTTGTCTTAGGTTTGGCCATTGCCAGCCTGCTGGACTCCGGCGTCTACGGCGGCGGGCTCTGGCAGACGATGCTCATTTTGCCCATGGTGACGCCGCCCGCGGTGGTGGGGTTGATCTTTCGCCTCCTGGAACATAGCGAGTTCGGTGTCATCTCGTGGCTGCTCTACGGCTCTGGCCTGCTTACCAAGCAGGAGCCATTGCTTGGTGGCACGGGACAGTACGCCCTGGTGGGTGTGTTGCTGGCTGACATATGGCAGTGGACACCATTTTGTATTTTGATTCTATTAGCCGGTCTCAAAGCGCTGCCGACAGAACCATTGGAAGCTGCCCAGGTCGATGGCGCAAACAGCTGGCAGAAATTCTGGTATGTCAAGATCCCTCTCCTACAGAATGTCCTGGCGGTGGTGATTCTGTTCCGCATCATCGACCTCTACCGCATGTTTGATTATGTGTACATCATGACCAGCGGGGGACCGGGCCAGCGCACGGAAACCATCAGCTACTATGCCTACCAAACCTATGTCTTTATCAACTGGGGCTACACAGCGACACTCGGTGTGGCCATCCTTGTCGTCATCTGGCTGACGGCGTTTCTGTACACACGCGTTTTCCGTGTGGAATGGTGAGGTCAAAGGAAGGCGCATTATGGCAGTCGAATCAGCACATTCCGAACATACCCCGGCTAGCCAGGTACCTATCGATCGCTTCGGCTGGCTGCGTGATGGTCGCATGTGGCTGCGCACCGCATTGACGGTGGTGATCGTCAGCATCTTCTTCTTCCCGATCTTCTTTTGGTTTCTCGCCTCCCTGAAACCTTTTGGTCTGATTTTCACATTGCCTCCCGTATTTGTCTTTGAACCGACCTTTACCTGGTACAGCGTGGTATTGGGCGGCGAATCCTACAACAAAATCATGTTGGAGATGACGGGCGCCCTTACCAGCACCGGCGGCGGCTTCTATTATTCGGTGCCCTATATCTTTGACAGTATTGTCATTGCCACGCTGTCGACATTGTTGGTCGTGCTCCTGGCCACGCCGGCTGCCTATGCGTTGAGTCGCTTCCCCATGCGGCGGCGCCATGATCTTGCCTTTTGGATTCTCAGCACACGCATGATGCCGGTCATCGTGGCCGCCATGCCCTTTTTCTTGATGTACCGCACGCTAGGTTGGATCGACACCTATCACGGCATTATCCTCGTCCATACGGCGATCAATCTCCCGCTGGCCATATTGTTGTTGAAGAGCTTTTTCGACGAGGTACCGATCGATCTCGATGAAGCTGCGCTCGTGGACGGCGCCACGCGCGTCCAGGCATTCAATCGCGTGATTATCCATTACGTGCTCCCCGGCCTGGCTGCCACGGCGATTCTCAGCTTCATCTTCTCCTGGAACGAGTTCCTGTTGACCCTAACGCTCACGCGCACGGCCATTCGCACGATGCCGGTGGCGGCATCCATGTTCGACACCTCTACGGGCGGCACCGAATGGGGCTTCCTGGCCGCCCTGGGTACGTCGGCCATGATCCCCGTGTTTCTGTTCGTGCTTTTTGTCCAAAAGAACCTTGTGCGTGGGCTCACTATGGGGGCTGTAAAGGGCTGACCCAGTGTAGCTAGCCATCCAAGCGCTGGGAGACGTCTGCCCATCGAATCGGCGATGTGTGGGAGGGGGTGATTTGCCAGCAGCTATCTGTAGGTTCGGAGAGAGGAAGAGGAGTTCTCTGTTACAGCCACACCACCACGTGGAGTTTGTCGTACCTGTTATATGTCATGAGGAAAGCTTGGAGGAGGATCTGAGTCATGAATGAGATCGATCGACAACAGCGACTGTGGATCGCGCGGCAAGCCGAGAAGGTGGCTCGCGGCACCATCAATCGTCGCGAGTTCATCCGCCGCGCGGCGTTGGCAGGCTTTGGGTTTGCCAGCATGCGCTACCTCGCAGGGTGCGCCGCACCTGCTGTGCCGCCACCGACTCCCGCACAGGTGGCCGCGACGGCCGGTCCGGCCTCGGCCATGGAACCAACATCGGATATGGCGAAATGGCTCCAGGACGTGGGTGGCCAGTTTAAGGGGACGACCCTACGCGTGGTGAGCGAGTCCACCCCACCCAGCCGGGCCATTAGCGAGATCATGCAGCAGGAGTTCATCCCGTTGACGGGCATCAACGTCGAATGGGAACAGCTGCCCCTGGATCAGGTGCTGGCCAAGATCAGCCAGGACACGGCCGGTGGGCTGGGCCTCAACGACATCTATTATTGGGACCAGGCGTGGATCGGCCGCTTCGTCAATGACGGTGTCGATCCCAACGAGATGATGGCCAAAGCCGATCTCGCCATGCCTGGTTGGGATTTCAGTGACTTCCTCCAGCCACTGGTGGAGAATATCGCCACTTATCAAGGCAGGGTGGCCGCGATTCCTTACGATATCCCCATCTTTATTATGATGTATCGCAAGGATGTCTTTGATGAGCTGGGCCTGGCGGTGCCGACGACCCTTGACGAGTACATGGCGGCGATCAAGGCCATCAATGAGGCGAAGTCGGCCGAAGGGATCTATGGTACCACGGGCCAGTGGAAGTCCGGCCACTACGCGCTGGAATGCAACTGGACAGCCTGGCATTGGGCCCACGGCGGCTCGATTTTTGCCCCTGACGGCAGCTCCGTCGTGAACGACGAGCGCGGTATTGAAGCCGCCAACTACATGCTCGAGCTGGGCAAGAACATGCCTTCGGGCGCGACGACCTGGGACTGGTCGGGCGAGGCGGACAGCTTTACGCAAGGCTCTGCCGGCGTCTATATCTCCTGGGGTGAGTTCTTCCCCGCCTTCGACGACCCCCAGAAATCGAAGATTGTGGGCCTGGCTGAGTCAGCAGCCGTACCCATGGAGAAGGCCCTGCGTGCCAAGAGCGAATGTGGTTTCGACGAGACCCCTGGCATGTCCCATCAGGGCGGCAGCAGCATGGCCATCTCGAAGTATAGCAAGAACATCGATCCGGCCTGGGTCTTCCTGCAATGGGCGACCAGCGCCGACATCGTCGTGCGCGCCAGCATCCTTGGCGGCGGCGCCACCCCGACCCGGAAGAGCACCTTCACGGATCCGCGCATCCTGGAGAACAACAAAGTGGTCGCCGGGACGACACGCCATTTCGCCGTCACGCTGGACGCCATCGAGAACCGCATGGGGACTGAACCGCACCATCCGGCGTGGGCCGCGTTGTCAGTGGACAGCTTTGCTGTTGAGCTTGGCAAGATGACCACCGGCCAGCAGGATGTGCAGACCACGCTCGATAACATGAAGGCCGCCGCCGACAAAGCTGTGGCCCAGACGAAGCAATACTCGTTCGCATAGCCTCCTGGGGTTTCAGACGTCTTTGGGGGCGGCGCACCCGCCCCCAAAGACAAACTCAAGGTGATGTGTAATGGCTGTTGATGCTCAGCTCTTTGCCGATCGAGTCGCAATCGTCACCGGTGGCGGGCAGGGACTCGGCCAGGCGATTGCACACCGTCTCTCCCAGGAAGGGGCACATGTCGTCGTGGCCGATCTAGACGGCGCGGCGGCTCGGGAGACCGCGAGCGCGCTGGAAGCCGAATCCGGTCGCCAGGCGCTGTCCCTGGAGATAGATGTGACCCAAGAGGCCGCGGTTGTGGCCATGGTGGAGGAAACGCTGGCCCGTTTTGGGCGCATCGATCTGCTGGTCGCCAATGCCGGCGTCGTCATGGCCGGCAATGTCGGCGAGTTCGCCGCCGATGCGTGGTGCCGTGTGATAGACGTGAACCTGACCGGCTATTTTCTCACGGCCAGGGCCGTGGCGCCCGTGATGAAAGCGCAACGCCGGGGCGTCATCATTCAGATCAACTCGATTTCGGGCAAACGCGGCAGCCGGGGCAACCCTGCCTATTGCGCCAGCAAGGCCGCGGGCATCGGTCTGACGCAGAGCCTGGCCCTGGAGCTAGCCGAATATGGCGTTCGCGTGAATGCAATCTGTCCGGGGCACTTGCTTGATTCACCGTTGTGGCAAAAATCCTTGTATCGCCAATATGCCGAACGTTATCAGATGACTGAGGCACAGGTGCGGCAGAAATATCTGGACGCCATCCCCCTGGGGAGACCCTGCACATACGCGGACGTCTGCGACGTGCT
>JACFMY010000291.1 GCA_019455155.1 Caldilineaceae bacterium | reverse complement strand
GTTCCAAAGGCTCAACTGCGCGCTGATGGTGGGATCCTGGTCAACGCGCGCTTCGATCTGTTTGGGACCGAAAAAGAGCGCTTCTTTGCCAAATTCGTAGACGACAATTTGCCCATACTTTTCAGGGTCGCTGTGGGCGGCCATCCAGGCAATCATGTTCTCACGGTTGGCTGGGGTAAAGGGTAGAATCTGCACATAATCGAGATCGTCGCTGTCGGGCAGTTGCATGAGCACATAGTAGGGCTCGATCGGTTGCGGCTGGCTGTAGAAGATCTCCTCTGGCCACGCCCACATGTCCTCTTTGTTATAGAACTCCGTGGCGTCCGTCATATGATAGGTGCGATACAGCTCCGCCTGCACTGCAAAGAGGTCGGTCGGATAGCGCACATGCTTCAGCAGATAGTCTGGCATCTCGCTGAGGGGCCGGAACAGTACCGGGAAGATACGCTGGTAGGCCGCGGTAATTGGCTCATTCTCATCCACTACGTAGAAGACCATCGAGCCGTCGTACGCGTCGATCACCACCTTGACCGCGTTGCGGATATAGTTGAAACGGCCCGCATATGGCTCGCTATACGGGTAGCGGTCGCTGATGGCGTAGCCGTCGATGAACCAGTAGAGACGCCCGTCGTCGCCGATAACAATATACGGATCGTGATCGTATTCGAAGAAAGGCGCCAGCAGCCGCGCACGGCTCACAATGTTGCGCCGCCACAGGAGCTGGCTTTCGCTCGTCATATCCTGGTTAAGGACCAGGTTGATATCGGCAAAGCGCAACGCAAAGAGCGCGCGATGCCAGAAGCTCATGTCAATGCCCGTGTCAGCCGTGAAGTTTGTCGTGACATTGCCGCTGCCGCTGGGATAATCGAACTCCGCCATCCTGGTGCCGGCGATGACATAGTCGTTGGCCAGCTCACCAAAGTAGATCTGGGGCACTTCAATTTTGAAGACTCCCTGGGTCGGCAGATCCTTGAGATAGAACATAGGCAGGCCGTCGGCGGTTATCTGCTCCACCGGCGACGCGGCCACGCCATAACCGTGGGTGTAGACAAGCTTGCGGTTGACCCACGTCTGCGCTTCCGTATTGAGGCGATCGGCTACCAGCTCGCGCGCAGAAAGGGTGACCTGCCGCCGCGTCCCGTCGATCTCGTAGCGATCAATGTCGACGTCGTTGAACGCGTAATACTGGCGCAGCGCCTGGACCTGGTTGTAGGTCTCCAACAGGGGGCGATAGTCCCACAGGCGGATATTGCGCACCGTATCCGGCTCCTTCTGCAGCGACTCAGAGGTCAGCTGCTGCGAGGCGTCATAGTTGCGCGCGTCAATGTCTTCCAGCCCGTACGCGACGCGCGTGAAACGGATGTTGTCCTCGATATAGGGGCGCTCCAGGCTAAGCTCATTGGGGTTGACCTGGAAGCGCTGCACAATTCCAGGGTAAACGGACCCAGCCACCACGGCCACGCCCAGCCATACAAGCAGCACAACCACAATGGCGCGCCAGGCGCGGCGCATAAATACGGTAACAATGAGCAGGACTGCCGTGATTAGGGTAACGACCGTCAGAATGTTATAAGCGGGCAGCTGCGCGTGTACGTCTGTATAGCCGGCGCCAAAGACCGCCCCGCGGTCGCTGTAGACCAATTTGGCGGCTTCCAGCTGATAGCCAAAGGCGAGCAGCGCCAGAATCAGCGCGCCAAGAATCGCCATGTGCAGGAGCACCGGCGTGCGCACCTGCCAGCCCCGCCAGCCCGTTCCGGTTACGACCGTGACACCCACCAGGGAGGCCAGGAAGAGCGCCAACAGCCAGCCCCGCACCAACTCGAGGATCGGCAGTGTGAACAGGTAGAAGCTCACATCGCGACCGAAGATGGGATCGTTGACGTTGAACGGCCGCTGATTGAGGAAGAGCAGCAGCTCAGACCAATCTCCCACCACATTCAGGCCCATAAACAGCGCAAAGACCCCGGAGATCGCGAGCAGCGCCACGGGGACGCGCACACCAGTAGACTCGGCGAACTGGTCAAGGGGAGTCGCTGCCAACCCAAGGGGGGAGGTGCGCTGGGCGATCCAGATGTTGCCGGCCAGAACCAGCCAGGCCACTGCTACGCCACCTAAGAAGAGACCCCACGAGGCGCCGATCCGGGTCCACATCACCGATGCGAAGCCCAGGCTATCGTACCAGGCCCAGTCGGCAAAGAAGCCCGTCACTGTGTTAAAGAGCAGCAAAACGACAAAGGGTAACACCAGCAGCCACCACCAGCGGCTTGGCATACCGCCTCCACCCGGGCCCCGCCGCGGCGGACCCTCATCGGGCGGTACCGAGTCGTCGTCGCGCTGCAGGTTCTCTTCAATCGATCGGATTAAGTCAGCAAAAGGATCAGGATTTCGCATGATAAGGTGTTTTGTCTGTAATGTATAGCTTCCGGGGGCCAAGAGTTGTCAGCCGAGACAGCAATTCCTGAAGTCATCTTCTCATTTATGGCCCCATTGTACCAAACAGATGTTCCGCCGCCATGTGACATTGCTACCCTTCTCTCTGGGCCCTCGTGCAAAAGAACGTCAAATTAGCGCAAAATTCCCGCCAACCGCGCCCTACGGGTATAATCTCGGCATGCAGACTCAAAGCTGGCCTGACGCGCTGCGTCCTCCCAAGCCCCGTCACATCGAGCAGCTGCTCGCCGACTTCTGGACAGAATTGGCCGGCCTCGGCGACCTGGTGGGGCGCGATGAACAGCTGCTAGCCGCTGCCTCCACCGCACGGCTGCGCCGGATCGTCCTCGAGCTCATGCTCGGGCTCAACGGCATTGCCTGGCCCGAAGGCACCCGCCATCTCAATAGTTACCTGGGGGAAAGCCAGCGAGCAGCCATCCAGAAAACCTTGGCTGCGCCTGCTCTCCACGGTGATACCTGGGTTGGACAGGCTGTGGCCCTGGTCGTCATCTATCGCTGGTACGCGCCTCAACTGGTGGAACGCTTCCAACTGGTCTATCCGGCAGAATTGGAAAGCACGACGTTGTCGACTCTGCAAGAATCGTTGCCGGATTGGCCATTGAATATCACCACCGATTGATGCCTACGAACCCTGTGCCGTCCCGCAAGCCAACAACCCGCCGGCGCATCTGTTTCGTTGCCCCCTTTGGACTTGGCGCCAAGACCACGGTTTGGGCGCGTACCCTACCCCTCGCCCGCCAGCTCGCCGCACGCGGCTGGGAGGTCATGGTGGTGATCCCGCCGTGGGATACGCCCGGCGACGCCGGCAAGCGGTGGGACGACGCGGGCGTGCAGGTTGTGAACGTCGCCACCGGCGGCGGCCCGCTCGCCACAACCTCTCGATTGCTACGCGAAAGCGACCGTTTCGCACCGGACATCGTGCATATCATCAAGCCCCGCGCCCATGCCGGCCTTGTGCAGTGGTGGCTCTGGCAGCGCCGGCGCCTCTTCCCCACACCGCTGCGCCTGGTGCTCGACATGGATGATTGGGAGCAGGCGTGGGCGCCAATCAACCGCTACCCGTGGCCAGTGGCCCGCTTTCTGGCCTGGCAAGAAGAGTGGGGCCTGCGCCACGCCGACGCCATTACCGCCGCCAGCCGCTGGCTCTGCCAACGTGTCCAGCAGGCCTCGCCTGCCATGCCCCTCCTCTATCTCCCCAACGGCATCGAACCGCCGGCCGCCACGCTGGACGAGCCGGCCACAGGCGGCCAGGATGTGCTCTTTTTCAGCCGCTTTGTGGAGATCACGCCAGCCTGGCTAGCCGCCTTCCTTCTCGCACTATACGAAAAGTCGCCTGGCAGCCGGCTGCTGGTGGCCGGTGAGCCTGTGCAGCCAGGGTTGGAGCGGCTGTTTCACGAGCACCTGGCCACGCTGCCCCAACCGGTGGCGGACCAGGTGCAGTGGCTGGGCTTCGTGCGCCCCGAGACGCTGCATGCGCTCTACAGCCGTATTGGCTGCGCCATCTTTCCTGCGGAGCCTGTGCCCTTGCAGGAGGCCAAATGCAGCGTGCGCCTGGCCACCACGCTTCTGGCCGGCGTGCCTGTTATCGCCAGCGCGGTGGGCGAACAGGCCGCATACGGCGCGGCCGGCGCGGCCCGGCTCGTCCCGGCCGCCGCGTCGCCGGCAGCGTTCGCGGCCGAAGTCGCAGCCGTGCTCGCTGACCCCCGTGAGCAGGTTGCCATGAGCAGGCAGGCCCGTACGCACCTGCTCAGTACCTACGACTGGGCGCTGCTGGGCAAGCAGCTAGACGATTTCTATGCGAATATCCTGGCCGGCTAGCAGTCTGCCAATCGTCATCGTGTGGTCATTCCGTAGTAACGGCTTCAGTCGTTCTTCACCTGTCCACAGCGGCTGAAGACGCTACTACGAAACCCGAACTGATGGTTGGCGGACAACTAGCCGGGCAACGGCATACGGGGGTATTTTTTGCCGCCTGCGGCCACATCGGCCGCGCGGCGCGCTGCTTCGGCCTCGATTTCCGCCTGGGTGCGCATGCGCGCCTCATAGCGCCTCCGCTCAGGCCGCTGCCAGCGCCCAATCTCCTCATCGCGGGCAATGCAACGGGCGAAAATCAGAAAGCCAGTATGGCCTACCACGTTCTCGTCGGGCCGGAAGCGGTCGGGGGTCGGCTTGTACGCGCGCAGCAGCAGCTCTTCTACCGCGACGTCAGCAAAGCGGTGTTCGTCGAGACCGTGCAGGAGATCGATGACCTGGTTGGCAGTGGGCAAGAGGCTGGCGAAAAAGCCACCCGGCCGCAGCGCCCGGCGCACATGGTGCAGGTAGCGCCACGGCTCGCGCACATCCAGAAAGAGCGCGTCAGCATCGCCAACCTGGAAGCCATCCTCGATATCGGTCTGGTACATCTTTACATAGGGGAGCAGCCCGGTGCGTTCCAGGTTGTCACGGGCCACTTTGAAGATATCGGGCCGCACCTCGTGGGTCACAACCAGGCCAGATGGCGCCACGGCCCAGGCTAGGGCAATGGTGAGGCTGCCGCTGCCCGTGCCCGCCTCGATGACACGGCTACCCGCGCGCAGGTTCAGCCGGTGCACGATATAGGCGGCGTCTTTCGGATAGATGATCTGGGTGCCGCGTTTGACCTGCTTCATGAGGTCAGCGAGGCCCGGTTGGAGCACCAGCGCCTGGTGGCCCGACTCGCTGGTGGCCACGCCGCCCCAGAGCTGGCCAATGAGGTGGTCGTGGCGAAAAACGCCCAGATGGGTATGGGTGGAGTGGCCGCTCTGGACACGCACCAGAAAGCGCTTGTAGTCCGCACCAAGGAGCAGCACCAGGTCACCGGATTGAATCACCATTGCGTCGGGCGCATCAGGGGCGTACTCTGTCGCGGCCGGTATGGTAGATGATGGGTCGGGCGTCGTTATAGTCATACCGCGATTATACTTCATAAAAGCGAGATCCCCCGCGCCAGAATCATCCGTAGGGCGCGGCCCTTGCGGCCGCCCGCCCCACGAAGAACCATGGTCACACCGCCAAGGCGCCACCTACCGTGCTTCCCGCACCCCTAACCATCGCCAAGCACAAGACCCACCCGGCACACCACACCCGCCCCAACCGCCAACTCCCCCACCTCGCTGCCGGTCACAGGGATGACTACGTAATCTGCGCCATGGCGGCGCCACAGGGCAGATCCCGCGCCGGCAGGTACCATACCTGCCCTACGATCGATCTCGCCACGCCGCCTTGGCTGCCCGCGCCGGATCGACGGCGGGCGGGGGCCAGTGGGCGGGGGCCAGCGGGCGGGGGGCCAGCGGGCGGGGGCTAGCCCCACCCCTACGGACCGCGTAGGGCGCGGCCCTCGCGGCCGCCCGTAACCTACCGCGCGGTGCGCCGTCTCGACAGGCGGGGTGTGCCTTCGGCGCCAAGCGTTTGACAGAGCCAACACGCCCCGGTAGAATCGCAGGTATACGATGCAATTCTCGCCCTAAAACATATACCTTCAGGAGGGAAAATCCATGTTCTATATGCGCCTCTCGCGCCGCGTACCAGCTCTGCTTACGCTGTTGTCCGTTGCCGTTCTTGTCGTCGCCGGCTGCAGCGCTCGCGCCGGCGCCGGCGATACGGTCGCCGCCTACGGCGACTCGAGCCTGGTCGTGGATCTGCCCGCCATTACCATCGACTACGATGCCGAAGGCAACCCCAGCCTGGGCCAGATGCCCCTGGCCGATCTCGAGTCGCTGCTCACGCCAGCCGTGCTGGCCCAGCTAACCCTCACGAAGGATGTGATCGATACGGTGACCGCGGCCAATATCCAGCACATCCAGATCAGCAACGCGCCTAGCGGGCTCATCATCCTTGTGAACGGCGAACGCATTCCGTCCCTCTCCTGGGACGATGCCAAGCTGGCTAACCTGGCTGAGCTGGTCGATGCCATGGGCCCGGCAGTACCCCCTGTGGTGAAGGCGGTGCTGCCCCTCATCACGAATGTGGGCGCGGGTGTCGTCGTGCGCTTCCCCGTGGCACAGGGCGCCGATATGATTCCCATGGTCGTGGCCGGCGATACGTCCGCCGCGGCGCAGGCCCAGGCCCAGGCCGCAAGCTTCCTGGACGAGATCGGCTATCGCCCTGTCATCCATATTCCCGTCTACTATGACGCGGACGGCGACTGGACGGTCCAGGGTATGACCGACGCCGAATGGCAGGCCTTGACCGGTGTGCCCTTTGGCGCGCTGCGGCTCAGCGCCGAAATCATCCAGGGCGCCCAGGACGCCGGCATTAGCCAGGTGACCATCCGCACGGACGCCGAAGGCATTCACGTCGCCCTGAACGATAAAGAGCTGCCCACCCTGGGCTGGGGCGAAGGCGAGCTGAACCATGCCCTGACGCTGGCGCTTCAGTCCGGCATGGTCGGAGGCGGCGGTCTGGATGCAGAGACGCTGGCGCCCATCCTGGATACACTCTTGCCCGCCATCCAGTCCAGTGACGTTACCCTGAACGTACACTTCCCGACCGAGTAGCGCGTGACACGGTGACAGCTGGCCCAGCCGGCGTCGCCCATCCACGACTTCTTTGATCTTGCACGAAACCAGGCTTCCACGGAGGCCTGGTTTCTTCTTCCTCAGCGCAGGGCAGCCCGGCCCAGCGCTCGCACTGTGATGACCAGGGCCGGCACTTCGCGTGCCTCCAGCGCGCCCGTATGCAGGACCACCTGAAACTCTCGTGGCTCCTCCGCCTGCACGGTTACGGCCTCCAGGAGCGGTCCAAAGCGCGCCTGGAGATCCACCAGCACATGCTCCAGCGCGCTCGTGTCTGCACCTCGCACCGCATATTCGCTGCCTAAGATTTCCGACCGGCGTCGCTCCCACAGGGAGCCACGCGACCGCCGCGCCAGTGCCCGGCCGGGAATGCGGCCACGCTCCCAGCTGATCTCGGCGACTGGCCGGCTGGCCAGTCGCCCGTATATCACCAACAGGTCGCTCGCGGCCAGGCCAGCGATAAACCGGTCGAGGAGGCTACGATTCGATGGGCCGCCGTAGTCGATGTTAAACTGGTCAAACGGCTCCGGCGGGGGTTCGAAGTGGGCCTGAAATCCGCGCGCGGAGGGCGCGTACGTAAAGTTCAACTGGCTGCGCAGACTAATGCGGAAGGCCTCGGCCAGCTCCTGGCTGCGCCGGCTCCTACGCAGCCTGCGTGCAAGCCAGCCAATGAGCAGCAATACGGCCAACGCGGCCAGTGACACCCAGACGAGACGATCAGCAGTCAGTTCCACCATGTCAACCAGCTGTAGATGAAATCAAGAGCACAGGAATGGAACGTGCCATGACAGACGATTTCAAGAACAATGTTACCCGCTACCTCGATGGCCAAAAGGTCAAATACCAGGTCTTCACCTACGATTACGATGGCGGCGTCCATTCAGCCGTCGAAGTCGCCGGCGCCATTGGGCTGCCCCCCGAACAGGTTTTTAAGACCTTGGTGGCATTGGCGGACGACCCGCGGCGCAAGCCCATGCTGGTCATTATCCCGGGACCAGAGACGCTGGACCTGAAGCTGCTGGCCAAGGCGACCAACGTCAAAAAAACCAAGATGTCCACCCACGAGCAGGCCGAACAGCTGACCGGGCTCAAGACTGGCGGCATCAGCCCGCTGGCGCTCATCAACAAGGGCTTCGACGTCTGCCTGGACGAGCGCGCCAATGCCTACGAATCGATCGCTGTCAGCGCAGGCCAACGCGGGGCGAACGTGCTGTTGCCGGTCAAAGACCTGGTTCGCCTGACCCGGGCACGGATCGTACGGCTGCACGAATAACATCGCCTTCTCCAGCATATCACCACAAAAGCGCAG
>JACFMY010000290.1:5924-8334 GCA_019455155.1 Caldilineaceae bacterium | reverse complement strand
CGTGAAACCGGTCGAGTTCCACCAGCCCAAGCCCAAGAGTGGCCGCGCGGCCGGGGACGATCTGGGCCTCTCAGACTGACCTCGTCGCGTGACAGGAAAGTTACGTGGTAAGCATGGGCGCCGCACACACGTGCGGCGCCCAGTTTCTTTATTTCCGTGTTTTATCCCCATGGCCGGTGATTGTCAAGCAGATCGATGGCGTCCCCAAACACGAGCTTGCGCAGATGGGGCAGGGCCACGAAGTGGCCGGGGTACTCGTCCGGCAGAGGATTCGCGGCCGACAGCCGGTTGCACTGTTCATCAGTCAGCTCAAAATCCAACGCACCGAGATTGTCCTCGATCTGGTTCAGGCGCCGGGCGCCCAGGATCGGGATCACGTTGGGCGCTTGCTGGCGCACCCAGTTGATGGCGACCTGTGAGGGAGTTCGCTCTACCTCCGCGGCGACCTCCATGACCACGGCGGCAGTTGACCTGGCCCGTTCCGACACCGAATCCTCACGGGTCGGCTCGTCTGTGGCCGAGCGGGCCCGATTGAACTTGCCCGCCGCCGTGCAGCAAGCCAAAAGCAAAAAAGGCCAGGTCCAGGGCGCGGGTCATGGGCAATAGCTCACGCTCGGCGCCCCGTTCGGCAAGGCTATATTCCCCCTGGTAGCCAGCGAAGCGGGGCCAGCGCGCAAGCTCAGCCGTGGCGACCGCATAGGCGGCGATCCAGGCCGGAGTGTCGCTGATGCCGACGTACAGTACCTTGCCGCTACGCACCAGGTCGTCCATCGCGCGCAGGATTTCATCTATGGGCGTGGTGCCGTCCCAGATGTGCAGCCAGAGCAGGTCGATGTAGTCGGTCTTGAGCCGGCGCAAACTGCCTTCTACGCTGCGCACGATGTTCTTGCGATGGTTGCCGCCAGCATTGAAATCGTCGCCACGCGCGCGATGATTGCGCAAGGTATATTTGGTGGAGAGGGCAAAATAATCACGGTCACTTGCGACAAACTCGCCGACAAACTGCTCACTGGTACCGTTGGTGTAGTTACACGCAGTATCGATAAGATTCCCGCCCCGCGCCACGAAGCGGTCGAAGATCTGGCGGGCGACATCCTTGGGCGCCCCCCAGCCCCAATCCTCGCCAAAGGTCATGGTGCCCAGGGCAAGCTCAGATACGCGCAACCCTGAACGGCCAAGCAGCTTATAGCGCATGGAATTCATCGGTTTCTCCTTGATTGTTCTGTGGAAGAGTGGGTGACTTGCGTCCGGAGGAACGCGGTTGGCGGGGAACGCGCACGACAGGAGCACCCCGTCCTGCATGTTCCCCGCCAGCTACGTTGCTACCGTTCAGGCAGAATCAGATGGCTGTCGCCAAATTCGTGCCAGAGATAGCCTTCTTTGACAGCCTCAGCGTAGGCGTCATGGATCAACTCCCGGCCGGCAATGGCATAGAGCATGGCCAGGTGACTTGCCAGCGGGTCGTGCAAGCCGCTGATCAGACCGTCCACGACCTGGACGCCCCGCGCCGGATGCACAAAGGCGCGGGTAAAACCATGCGCTGGCTGTACCTGGCAGCCATCCCAGGCCGATTCGAGCGCCCGGACCACAGTCGTGCCGACTGCGATGACACGGCGGTCCTCGCGCCGGGCCCGGTTGACCAGCCGGGCAGTCGCTTCGGGTACCCGGAACGGCTCCGGGTACATGGGCTGTTCTTCCAGGGTTTCCGCCTCCACTTCCAGGCTCGAGACGCCCGTGTGGAGCACGATGCCGGCGGTCTCCACGCCCCGATCCCTCAATGCGGCCAGGACCCGGTGAGTAAAAGGGCGGGCGGCTGATGGCATTTCCGCACTACCGGCATGCCGGGCAAAAATGGTCTGGTAGGCCGCCAGTGGATAACTTTCATTGACATAATTGTAGCGAATCGGCTCGCCCATGCGCCAGATGAGGCGTTCACTGTCGGGCGCCAGCTTCACAAACCACAGACGGGGCAAACCCGGATAGGGGCCCACGACCGTGGCGGGCGCGCCGGCTACCGCAATGGTCTCGCCGGGCTCCAGCGGCAGGGGGCCCGGCTGGCTGGCGCTCCATCTGGGCTCGGCCAGCCACAGACCGCCGCCGTAGTGGGTAGAAAGGTTCAGCCGGAATTGCCCAAAGGCTGCAGTTGCGGTCAGACTGGCCGGTATCGTGGCGCTACGATTCACCACCAGCAGATCGCCCGGCCGCAGATAGTTGGCCAGCCGGTGAAAAACAGTGTGCGTGTGACCGGCCGGAGTGCTGACCAAGAGCCGCACTTCGTCACGTTCGAGTCCCCGGACCTCAGCCGGAGCCGTAGCCTGGAGCTCTGCAGGTCGTTCAAAAATCAGCTCTGTTCGTTGCATAGTTCGCCTCGTCCGATTTGCTCATTTGGTGTTGTACCGTACTCTTGCTG
>JACFMY010000290.1:4060-5914 GCA_019455155.1 Caldilineaceae bacterium | reverse complement strand
CTTGCTGGAGCCATGTTCCCCAGCGCACAAGTTTTGTACCGGCAAAGGCCACCACGCGGGGAATCGTGCCCATTCGGCGCTGGCTATGCAGCGCCTGGTTAACCAACCGCCATTGCGCCGCTTCTTCCAACAGCGCACGATGATGCTCTCGCAACACCGACGGTTCCAACATGAGATGGCGCACATCGTGGACGTCCCACATCTTGCTTCTCCTGTGGTGAGTCGAAATCAATCGTTCTAGGTTGCGATGGTCCATTGTTCTGCCTGTGCCTGGAAGCGCTGGCCCGAGACGGCCAGCCGTTTTTGTCCCAGGAGCCATCCCCAGAATGGCAGGGTGACGTCGGGCAGTGGCCGGTCACTGATATCTTCGCCCGGAAAGGCCTCCTGATGCATCTGTGTGCGCATGTCGCCGGGATCGACGCTGACGACAGCCACGCCTTGTTCGCGCAGCTCATTGGCGAGGGTTAGCGAGATGAGATCCAGGGCGGCCTTGCTGGCGCCATAACCTCCCCAGCCTGCATACCCACCTACCGCGGCGTCGCTGGAAATATTTACGACCAGACCGCCCGTACGCTGCAACATTGGCAGCAGATCCTGTACCAGTGCTACCGGCGCCAGCACATTGACGGCAAATACTTGTTCCATTATTTCCTGGGGGTAATCGACCAGCTGCGGCTGGGGACTTGGCCCTAGGAACGAAGCGTTGTTTACCAGGAGGTCAAGCCCATCCAGCGATTCGGCCGCGGTGACTAGCTCCCGGCGATGGACTGGATCCGTAACGTCGCCGGCCACGGCTAGCACATGGCTGCCATAGCGCTCAAGCTGCCTTGCCGTCGCCTGGAGCGCGTCTGCGCTGCGTGCGGTGATGATTAGATCATATCCCTGGGCCGCCAGGAAGTGGGCAAGGGTCTGGCCGAGACCTTGGCTTGCTCCGGTAATCAGTGCGACATTGCTCATGGGGTCCTCCTCGTTCGTGTCAAAAGCGCTTTGTGCTTCGCCTGGACCGGCCCATGTAGCGCGACTACGGTTGTGTGGTGAATGTCCCAGTCTCGTCTGGGCCGGCTATTGTCGAACTCCCTTCACTTGGAGGATATCAGCGTTACCGGGTGGATGCCTCGATCGATGGAGCAGATTTGACCTGTACCAAAGGCCAGACGCGTTGCCGTAGCAAGAAGCAGGGACTTACAGAGACGTGGGATCCTGGGGTACCCCAAGGAGCACGTCCTTTGGGGTACCCCGGGCCTGCCAGCGCAGGGCCGCAGGAATCTCGAACTCGTAGCTGGGTTATGCCACGCTTAGGCGTCGGCGAAGGGGTCGTCGATCCATGGGTACTTGCGTAGATCGACGCGGGTATAGGGAATGTCGCGGAATAGCGGCGCGATCGCACCCGGCGCGGACATGTAGATTACCGTCGAGGCAATGGGGTGAAAGCCGGCGTAAAAATGCTGGGTCGACTTCACAACCAGCAGATGCCGGGCCTCAGGTTGCACGCCAAGCTGGCTAAACACATCCGGCGAAAAGACCTGGCAGCGCTTGGAGTTGGCGATGATGTCGATGCCGTTGCAGTGGAGGGCAACCGCGTCGCCCACAGGGATGGGCAACGGTTTGCCGTTGTCCTGCGGCCAATTCTGGGTCATCTCCGGCTCGATGGCGGTCACGGTCACGGTCAGATCCAGTGGATCGCCAGAAGCCGGCCCCAATTTGCCGCCCAGGCGCACGTTGATCTGCGCGCCGACGCCCGCCGCGCGGGCAAGATGTACCACGGTGGGATCCCAGAACATGCCAATGGCCGCGTTCCTGACGCCGCGCTCAAGCAGAGCTTTGAGCACAAAGGTGGAGTCGCTCGGCGCGCCG
>JACFMY010000290.1:0-4050 GCA_019455155.1 Caldilineaceae bacterium | reverse complement strand
CCGCCCGTGTTGTCGGCGTGTTCAGCCACGAACACAGGCCCGGTCGGGTGCCGGAGCGCCTGATCCAGGGCCACGTCCATGGGCAGCGTATTGATGCGAACGTCATGGCGCTGCGCAAAGAAGCGACGGCCCCATTCCTCTGCGACCTGCTGCGCCCGCCGGGCGTCGCCGTCGGTGATGGCCAACATGCGGGTGCCCGTCGTGGGTACGTCGGCCCACGGGAAGCAATGGGCCAACGACAGCGAAAGCACGCCCTCCTTCCCTTCCTGGGCACGCATGGCGTCGACAAACGAGCGCATTGGCTCGAAGGGTGTCAGATACATGCCGATCATGCGGCAATCGAAAAGCCCCATGACGGGCCGGGTCTTTCCCTCAGCGGCGTCAGCAGCGAGCTCGAACAGCTCAGCTGCCCGGTCCGCGATGTCGGTATGGGGATATTCCTTGAAGATGACAATGGCATCGGCCAGCCGGATCATCTCCTCGCTGACATCGCAGTGTAGATCCAGCTCCACGCCGATCTTGACCTCTTGGCCTACGATCGCGCGCACGTGCTGCAGGATATCTGTTTCACAGTCATCATAACCTTGGGCCACCATGGCGCCGTGCAGCGACAACAGGACGATGTCTACCGGCAGCGCGTCCTGCAAAGCTGCCAGCATTTCATCGCGCAGCCCTTCGTAGACACTGCGTACCGTTAGACCTGCTGGCTGGGCGTCGGCAAAGAGGCTGAAGATGAACTCCCAGCCGCGTGCCTGTGCCATCTTTTGGAAGGTGGCGAGAGCGTTGGACGCCGACTCCAGCTCGACGCCAGCGGCAATATCTGCCGCGCGGACAATGTCAAAGTCCGCCAGGCCGGTGGGAATGGGCGAAAAGGTGTTGGTTTCGGTAGAGATACCGCCAGCAAAGACGCGCATAGAATGCTCCAGAATCTTGGATTGGGAGATGGCTGTCAAACTATGATCGGTACAGTGAGTGGCAATCTCAGGCAGCCACAACGGCCATGGGGGACGAGGCTGGCAGTGCTGCAGGGGAGAGTGTAATGACGAAACGGCTTCCCACACCGGGCGTGCTCTCCACGTCGAGCCGCCCTCCATGGAGCATGACCAGTCTATATGCCAGGGCTAGCCCAAGTCCGGCTCCATCATACTTGCGGGCGAGCTTGCTGTCCAACTGCACAAAGGGTTCAAAGAGGTGGGCGCACTCCTCTGGGGCGATGCCGATCCCCGTATCCCAGACTGCCAGGGTAACACCCTGTTCGTGGGCGACGACTTCTATGCCCAGCTTGCCGCCATCCGCGGTGAACTTGACCGCGTTGTTCAGCAGATTGGCCAGAATCCGTACGAAGTGGCGGGCATCCAGGTAGAGCGCCAACTCGAGCGGTTGGATCGACAGCTCGAGCTGTTGCCTCTTGGCAGCGGCCATGCCCCGTATCCCGCTCAGGCAGAGCTCGCACAACTCGCTGGCCCGGATCAGTTGAGGGTGAATCTCAACGCGGCCTGCTTCCGCCTGGGACAACTCCAGGATGTCGTTGATTAAGCTGGTCAAATGGCGGCCGTTCTGCTCAATCGTGCGCAGCGCCCGCCGCTGGCGCTCGGAGAGGTCACCAAAGAGGGGCTCCTGCAACGCCTCCGCCAGACCTACCACGCTGGTGAGCGGCGTACGGAGCTCGTGGCTAATGGTGGAAAGGAACTCGCTGCGCGCACGCAGCGCGACCTCGACCGCCCGTTTTGCTTCCAACAACTCTTCCTCGGTCTTAAGCTGCTGCGTAACGTCACGTAGCAGCAACAGGTGCCCCGTGGGCGTCCCGTCTGGCGCCACCAAAGGCGTACAACGGGCGTCGAGCCAACAGTCGCTCCAGGCGCCACCACTGACGATGCGCTGCTCCTCCTGATCTCCTAATGCAAGCCAGCTTTCGTCATCCAGAGCCGGCAGGACGGTGCGGATCGCACTGCCTATGAGCTTCGTGCGCGCGCCAATCAGTGTGTATGCCGCACGATTGGCATCGATTATGCGCTGCCGGTCGTCGAGCACCAGGACTGCATCGCACATATTCTCCACCAGCAAGCTTCTGGCTGCCGGCACAGGCTCAAATAGCTGCAGCCGTGAGATGGCGTAGACCATCAGCGCCCCGGTGACAACAAATGCGATGGGCGTCCAATCCAGTTCAGGATATGGATTCACCTGAAAGACATACACAAGATTGGCCGCGCCCGGCAACAGGGCGGCGCCAATCACCACAATCGCCTGCCGGCGGTAGATGTCGCACCGGTGCACTGCCGCCCGAATCAGTAGAAACATGGCGACGGCCATCAGCCCATACTGGTAGGCCGAGACGATCCAGAAGAGTGGCCCATAGGAAAAGGCGGCTGTGGAGCCCGCGTCGCCGGTGACAAGCTGGACATCGACCCAGAAAAGATGATGCTGATCGTTTGTAAAGACCATAAAGAGCGCAAATACCGGCACCAGCCATAGCGCGGCCACATGCGGCCAATGCAGGTCCCGTCGCTGGGTGTAGCCAGAGACGAACAAAAGAAAGAGTGCGGGCATGGCCTGGATGCCAATGTGGCTAAGCTTGGCAAGAACAATCGTCTGCGCAAGCTGCACCGAGGCGCTTTCAGTGCCCTCCGTCAACGCCCAAAGCGCCACCACAATCATCAATGCCGCCAATGTTGCTGCTCCGGGGAGCATGCGCCTGCGCCAGCTCTGCCACGCGACGATCAGCGCAACCACGGCTGCCACATAGAAGAGGAGTGAGATAGGTGTCAGAAGCATGTGCTTGTTCAACTGAACATCAAAAAGCCGGCGGGTCGGCAATCGTTTGCGGGGAAGCAATTGAAAAGCTAAACACATTATACTTGAATTTCCTGTAAGGAAACATACTACTTTGCCACGATTTCTAGACGGTAGGAGTTTTTCAGCCAACGTGGTCCAGACGATTCAGGCCGGAGGCCTCCTACTGAACTGTTCTTTCTACTCTGGTAGGGCTGCCCCATTACGGTTTGCAAGGACTTCGATGCCCGCGAGCACGATTGCTAGCTCCACGTCGAAGTTCGCCAGCGCGTCAGTGTTTCGTAGGGTTGCAAACACTCGCCGTAGGGTTGGGAAGCTGCCGGCTGGCTGTTGGTCAAGCTGTGCCAGCATCTCGCCCCGCTCACCCGGCTGCCCCAGGCGACCAGTGGATTCGCCAAGCACATAGCCGTTCAGGAAATCCACAATCAGGTCTCCCGCCCGCACGACCATCTGCGGCGACAGAGCCGCTGCTGCCAACGCACGATACAGCAGCTCGTTAGCCATCAGCGCGGCCCCTGCCCCCGCTTCGGCGTCGGTGATCAGATGCAGCACCAGGTTTGGGTGGGCCATTGCAAGCCTGCGGTAGGCGTGAGCAAAGGCCTCTATTTGCTGCTGCCAGGTGGCTCCATCTTCCGGCCTGACCTGCAGCTCGGCGAAGACCAGGTCGACGATGCCCGATAACAGCGCCTGTTTACTGGCCACATGGTGGTAAATAGCCATGGGATCCACATCTAGCTCACTGGCCAGGCGGCGCATGCTCAGACGTTCGACGCCATCCCGGTCAACCAGTGCAAGCGCCGCCCGCAATATTTTCTCCTGCGTGAGCGCTTCTTGCCCAGCCTTGGGACGTCCTTGCTTACGTACCATATACCCCTTCTCTTTTTCTGATCTGTTTTCAGCTCATGGCATCTTGACAAATTCTACAATGTAGAGTATTTTTGGTCAAAATCTACACTGTAGATTTTATCGGTTCATTTCGTACATAACATTGGAGAGTCAAAAACCATGAAACCACTACAAGGAAAAATCGCCGTGGTCGCGGGGGCGACGCGCGGCGCGGGCCGGGGTATCGCCTGTATGCTGGGTGAGGCAGGCGCCACCGTCTACTGTACTGGCCGCAGCGTGCACGGCCGGCCGGCCACTGGCAACCGGCCGGAAACAATCGAGGAGACGGCCGAGATGGTCACCAGCTACGGGGGGATCGGGATTCCAGTACAGGTCGATCATACCGATGTGGCCCAGGTGAAGGCGCTCTTTGCC
>JACFMY010000289.1 GCA_019455155.1 Caldilineaceae bacterium | reverse complement strand
GGCGGCCAGGAGCGTTGGATAGACCATGGCGGTGCCGAGGCCCAGGATGGTCAATGACCCGGCCCACGGTCCGAACCCCCGGGTGAGGAGCAGCAGAAGCAACCCGACAGCCTGTAGCCACATGCCGCCAGCAATCATCTTCTTCCGCCCGACATGGTCTGAAAGCGCGCCGGTGCCTAGCTGCGCAAGACCCCACACGCCCGGGTAAATGGCTGCCAGGATCCCGACTTGCAGTACCGGCAAGCCGGCCAGGGCAAAAAAGAGCGGAAAGAGACCCCAGGCCAGACCATCGTTCAGGTTATTCACCATACCGGCCTGGCTCACGGCAAAGAGTGTGCGGTTATGCCAGCTGGTCTGCAGGAGGATGCGCGCAAATGAGGGCTGTGTTGGGGTGGGGGCCCCGTCATGTCCGGAGCCGTCTGGGGTGTGGAAGCTGGCTTCTGTGCGCGCATAGGCCTGTGTCTCGCGTACGGCCAGCACCGAAAGGAGCAGACCGGCTGCGGCAAAGGCTGCGCCCAGATAGAACGGCTGTGGTCGCAGGGCATAAGTGGAGGCCAGGTAGCCCGCGCCAAGGGCTGCTGCCGAGACGGCCAGATAGCCGGCCGCTTCGTTCAACCCCATGGCCAGGCCCCGCCGCCGCGGCCCTACCAGGTCAATCTTCATGATCACCGTCGTGGACCAGCAGAGACCCTGGTTGATGCCGAGCAACACATTGGCGAAGACGATCCACGACCAGGCCGGTGCCCACATCAATAAGAATGGCACCGGCAGGCCTATGAGCCAACCCGCTACCAACACCTGTTTGCGCCCCACGCGATCGCTGAGGCGACCGGCCAGGAGATTGGCGACTGCCTTGACGACGCCAAAGCTGACAATGAACGAGAGAATGACCGTTTTGGAAGCGAGCCCAAAGTCCGTCTCGGCCAGCAGGGGGAGCACTGAACGCTCCAGACCGACCATGCCGCCGACAAACGCGTTGACGATGACGAGCAGGGTGAACTGCTGCCAGTTGGCGCGTAGACCCAGGCGCAAGGCGCGCGCCGCTGTGGAGCCGTCGGGTGGGGAGCTGGCCAGATTCACTGAGCGTCTGTCCCTGGCAGCATGTTGCTTTCCACCGGCATACCCAGGGCGCGCCAGTCTGGGAAGCCTCCGGTTAACCGCCGGGCCCGAAAACCGCGCGCACGGAGCAGCGCGATAGCATCATCGGCCAACACACAGTAGGGCCCGCGGCAGTAGGCCACGATCTCTGTATCCGGTGACAGGTCACGCAGCCCCGCCGCGAGTTCGTCGAGGGGGAGCGAACGCGCACCTGCGATATGGCCGGCCGCATATTCCTCGGGCGGCCGAACGTCGAGAACCAGGACCGCGTGATCATGCAGGCGTTGCAGCAGCTCATGGCAGCTGATGGCCTCCATGGCCTGGCGTTCGTGCAGGTAGGCATCGACCAGCTGCGCCACTTCAGCCAGGCGTACGCTGCCGAGATCGCGCAGGGCCTGCCACAACTGAAAGACCGCCGGGTCGGCTAGCCGGTAGAAAATGGTCGTGCCTTCTCGCCGCGTGTCCACCAAGCGAGCGCCGCGCAACACCTGCAGATGGCGTGACGTGTTGGCCACGGACTGGTGCGTTTCGTTGGCCAGGGCTTCCACGTTCCACTCGCCCTGGGCCAACAAGTCGAGAAACTCCAGGCGCTGGGGGCTGCCCAGCGCTTTGCCAATGCGCGCAAACTGGCTATATAGCTCGTTCTTGAAGGCGCGTTTGGAGTGAGAGGTCATGATCAAAAGACGAATACTTTGTCCGCCGCGATTGTCCAATCGGCAAGCTCATCCATCGTGCTGCGATGAACGCCCGGCACCAAATCGGTCTCGGCTAGCCCACGTGCATCCAGACATGTGCCGCATGTGCCGACGGGCACAGCGCGCGTGACCAAGCCTTTGAGCATACGTTCCAGGTTGTAGAAGCCGTCGGGCGTCTTCTGTCCTGCCTTGGCGGTCAAAACGGCATCGGCCATCAGGAAGAGGTTGAGCTGTACATGCTCGCGTTTGCGGAGGGCCAGCGCCAGGCGTAGACCGTTGTATACGCGTTCGGACCCGTAGGGCGGGTCGTTGAGTATGATCAAGTATCGCAAGGTGGCCTTCTGTCCTAGTACGTCTAGTATTTGAGTATGGGGATGATAACTGGCGCGCAACCGGCATGATCTTATTGCATATTCAATATAATAATTGAATAATCTGCGTTGTCAAATGTGATGGAGCGGATGCCAGCCATTACAGCTCCGGGCCAGAATCTGGCCAGCTACTCTACCTTTGTTTGTACGCCGGAGATTGAATGTTGGTGCTTTCGCACAAGCGCCGCTTTGCCGCTCCACTTGCCGGCCGTAGCAGGCCAGAGCCAGATCAGCGCCGCGAGGACGGCAGGTAGCCAGGTGACAGTGACTACACTTATGACACGCTGCGTTCGGTTCAGCGGCGGCGGGTAAAATTGGGGCAAATAGTCCGCCACAACATTGCTCCACAGGCTACCCAGCGCCAGCCAGGGCAGCACATGGCGTGTGAAGCGGCTCTGCGGCATCAGGACAGCCGGCGCCAGCACCCACAGGCAATACCACGGCTGGAACCAGAAGCTGCCAATGAGGAGATAGGTCCCGTTGAGAACAACCACTGCTCGCCAGAGCCGCTCGTCTTCATGCCTGGCGCCGGCCGCGGGCACGCGGCGCACGCCGAGAAGCCCGATGCTGGTGAACACAGCGAAGAGCACATAGAAGAGGCTCGGCCAGTAGATGGTAATGTCGTGCAAGGTGGAGGCTGCCATGCCGCGTTCCCAGAGCAGTCGATAAGCTACGTGGTGAAGGGAGTTGGCCACATAGCGCGATCGCTCACTCACCATGCGCGGCAGCGTTTCCCAGCCGCCCAAGGGCGTGTATAGGCTCCAGGAGAGCAACAGCCCAATCGCGGCTGTCGCCAGGCTATATGTGAGGGCGCGCCGCCATCCCATTTGGCGTACCAGCCACAGCCCCACAGCTGGCGCCAGGATCAGCACTGTGGCTTTGACGTGGGCCGCCAGGATCAGAACCAGCAGACCAGCCAGCCAATGGCGCCGCTGCAGTAGCCATAGCGTCGCCAACACCAAGAGAAGCATGACCAGGTCGTTATGCGCGCCGACGGCCGAGGAAATGAGCAGGAGTGGATTCCAGAGCCAGAGCAGCAAGGCAGTCTGTTCCCAGCCTGGCGATTGCCGCTTTACCATGCTGACCACCAGCCAGCCGGACAGCCCCGCCGCGCCCATGGCCAGCAGCCGGTAGCCGGTCAGGTATGCCACCAGCATGGCGCACGACCTCGCATCCTGGGGGCAGGACGGCAGCCCGCTGTGCCAGCCGCCGGATAAATAGAGCCACCCGCGTACGGCCAGGGCCACTGCGCCGCTGGCATATTCCCAAAGGGGACCATAGGTGTCAACATGGTCATGCCAGGTGATGAAGGCAAGATAGGGGGCATCCGGAAACTGGTCAGGAACGAGCGCCAATGGGCTCCCACCATACTCCACGAGCATGTGGCCGCGAAACGAATAATCGTAGATGTCGCGGGCTTCGCCGGCCGGCGATATCGCCCACAGGACTACTGAAGCTGCAAGCCATATGCCCACGATGATCCAGCCACCATAGGGCACGCGCCGCTTCGCCTGGCCCGCGTGGTAGAGCAGCTGCACGGCTAGCCAATACAGGACAGCGAGAAACAGGTAGAGAGCAAGGTGAACAGCAAATGACGGGTACGACGCGCCCGCGATGCGCGCCCAATTGGATCGCGGGTCCTGGAGACCCGCGGCAAGCGGGTACCGCGCGGCCAGGCCTCCGGCATAGAGCAGCACGCTCAGCCCGCCCAACAGCAACAAAAGGAGCGCAGGCCGCCGCCTGAGCCACGTGCTGCCGAAAGCCATGGCTACAGGCTCCAGCGCACCCCGCAGTTCTGGCAGGGCCAGGGTGCGGGTTCCTCGCTGAGCACGGCTGTACGCAACTCCTGGTAGCGGTCACCCTCCCATACTTCGGCCAGAGGCTGCTCCAGGACATTACCCAACACGATGCTCTGGAAGTCGGGCGTCGCGAAAGGCGAAATACAACAGGGCAGCGCCGTCCCATTGGCAGTGATGTACATGAGGATCCAGGGGCGCATACAGCCTTGCCACGGGTGATCGCCTTTGGTTGCCACGCTTTCGTGAGGCGTGGTGGCGCCGGACGCCTGAAAGGAGATGCCGAGCTGGCTGGCCAGCTGCTCGCATTCGACGATGAGCCGGGCCTGCATTTCCTCCAGGGTGCCGTAGAGCGACTGTTCTGGCGCCATGGTAGAGTCCAGCGCAATGCGTGTGCCGTCGCCAAAATAGACCAGGCGCTGCAAATAGACCTCAGGGACGCCGAGGCTGGCGCCCAGACGTACGAAATCGGGGAGCTGGTGGAGGTTCTCCTGCATACCCACAAACCAGAGCGACACGCGGGGACGCTGCCGGCCCCCATGGCGCGCGACAAAGGCCCTGATGTTCTCCACAATGCGCGGCAGCTGATCGATGCCGCGCAGCCGGGCATACAACTCCGGTGTGACCGCGTCGATGGAGATGCGCAGCTCATCCAACCCTGCCTCTACCAACGCGTCGCCCCGCCGTTGATCCAGCAAGACGCCGTTCGTGTTAAAGAGGACCCACGAGCCGCGGTCCTTGAGATGGCTGATGAAGCGGGGCAACTCGCGGTTGAGGAGTGGTTCGCCGATCCCATGGAGTACGGCGCGGTCGATCTGGGGGAGCTGATCGACGATGCAGCGGAAATTGTCCCAGCTCAGATGGTGTTTGGGCTCAAAGGGCAAGAAATGATCGTAGGTGAGCGGGCACGAAATGCACAGCGAGTTGCAGTGGTTGGTGACCTCAATATAGACCTGGCGTGGTAGCTCGGGCGCATGACGCGAGCGGAGTTGGAGATCGATCATGAGCCTCTCTATCTTGCGTAACGGAATGTAACCTGGAAGATGCGGTAGGTTGCCAGCGCGGTGCCACGTAGCGTGCCCCCCACCTTGGAGCGACCGGCCAGACGCGGCCGGTAGGTGATGGGTTTTTCCACCAGCCGCGCGCCCCTGCGCGCTGTTTTGACCATCATCTCGACGGGCCAGCCGTACGTACGCTCCTGCATGTCGAGCTGGAGCAGCAGGTCACGGCGGATCGCTCGAAAGGGTCCAAGATCTGTCACGCGCAGGCCGTAGAGGAGCCGCAGCAGCCCGGCGACAAGCTTATTGCCGGCGAGTTGGTGGGGCGGCATGGCGCCGGCGGCCATGTTGCCCAGCATGCGGCTGCCCAAAACCAGATCGGCCTGGTCGCCGGCAATGGGTTCGACCAGGCCAGCCAGTTCACCCGGTACGAAGCTGCCATCGCCGTCCATAAAGACAAGTACGTTTCCCTGGGCGGCCGCGACGCCAGCTGCACAGGCAAAGCCATAGCCGCGGCGCGGCTCCACCACTACTTGGGCGCCCGCCGCCCGCGCCACATCGCCCGTGCCGTCTGTGGATCCGTTGTCCACGACAATGACCTGCCGCGCCAGCCCGGCCGGCAATTCGGCCAGCAGCGGGCCAATGCAAGCCGCTTCGTTTAGGGCGGGAATGATCAGTGAAACGTCCATAGATGGCCCCATGCAGGTCTATTGCCGCTCCCCAGGCGCGTCAGGATGTGCATCCAGGAAGCGACGTGTGTGCGGCGCGAGTCCATTCGTTGTGGTGGCCAGCTCCGCGCGTAACATAGCGAGCTCCGCGCCCGTGTCGACGTCGTACCATTCCGGCAACAGGGCCACATTCAGGGCCAGCGCGCGCGCCAACGCCAGGGTATCCTGGAGCACGGTTGGCGTACTCATGGGCACCTCGCGCAGGAGCCGTGGCTGCGGCTCCTTCAGGCCGATCAAATAATAGCCGCCATCCCGGCAAGGGCCCAATACGACATCTACGGGCCCCTCCAGCACGGAAAAGGCTTGGGCCACGAACGCGGGCGGCAACGTCGGGCTGTCACTGTCCATTACGACGGCCTGCCGCGCGGTGGTGCGGAGGGCATCGGTAAGCAGGTGGTCGAGCCGCTCGCCCAGGCTGTCACCACGTTGTTGCACCAGCTCCATGTCAGGCGCCAGCTGGCGGAAGTAGCCGTCCGCGTCCGCAGGCAGATAGGCAATGCCGCGGGTGACGTCTGGCACCCGGCGCATGACTTCCAGTGTGTCTTGCAGAAAGCAGGCATATAGGGCCGCCGCGACCTGCGCGCTGAGTGGCGGGCAGAGGCGCGTTTTTGTCTGGCCGGGGGCCGGTTGCTTGGCCACCACAAAGAGGGAACGATCCAGCATAGGCTCTCTAGCTCACGTCAACCATTGCACCAGCCGCGCCATGAAGCCACCGCCTGCCAGGGGCAGGAAGCGCCGGCGCAGCAGTCCATCCAGGCCAAAGACACGGCCGGCACCCAGCCCAAGCATGAGGATTGAGAGAATGATCATGAGACCGTAGCTCCATTCCCACTCATAGGGCCGAGGGATGTTGGCCAGGCCGACAAAGAGCTGCGCGGAAACACCAAGGGACACCAGCCCGCCCAGCCGTGTCAGAAACCCTGTCAACATAGAGATAAAGACCCAGAACTCGGCCAACCAGATTAGCCAGCCAAAGACTGAGAGATAGGGCTTGACGACGCTGTCCAGCAGCGCAGCGTTGATTTGCGCCAGGGGTTGGATCTCGATCCCGATCTTGGGCAACCCGGCGGGCTTCATATCGGCGACGAGCACCTGGCGCGGCTGGCCGGCGTAGATTGTCTCCATGCCAAGCCAGAAGCAAAGGCCGGAGCTGCCGTTGGCGTCCCAATAGTTCTGTGCGGCCGGCTGCGGATAGGCGAAGTCGTTCACGCAGCCAAACGTTGGGGGCAACTTCCAGAAAAGCTGGGTGAAGAAAAGGTAGGCCAGCCCGAGCCGGCCGATGACGATGACGATCTTCTGTAGCCGCACGTCCCACATTGGGACTGGCTGCGCTGTGGTCTGTTCCATAAGCTCTTCTTCCTTGGTAAAGGTGTGCAGGCCTTAACGCCAACCACGCAGGCGGGCCGCATGTAGCACGGCGATAACGGTCATGCTATCCCGGATCTCGCTGCGGCTGACCATCTCCAACACTTTGGCAAAGGGGAAGATGGCCACCTCGAAAAACTCTGTCTCGTCTGGCGGCAGCGCGGATGGGGTTAGGTCATAGCCAAGGAACAAGTGTGCCGTCTCATCGCAGATGCTTTTCGAAGTGTAGTAGCTGCTGACCCATTGGAGGCGTCCTGCTGTGTAGCCGATTTCTTCCTGGAGCTCACGCAGCGCTGCGGCTTCCGGCGATTCGTGGGGAGTCTTGCCGCCTGTCGGCATCTCCCAACGGTGATTTTCCCCGAAAACATAGCGATACTGTCGAATCAGCACCACGGAGTCATCGTCCACAAAGGGCAGGACGCCTACACATTCGCCAAAGGTCACGACGCCATAGATGGTGGTACGGCCATCGGGCAACTCGGCGATGTCCTCTCGCAGGCGCATCCACTTGTTCTCGTATATTGGCTGGCTAGATCGGGTCTTCCATGGCTGTGGCGCCATGCCTTACCTCACAATCCACTCAATTGGGGGTAGATGTCGTCTCTGCCAGGGGACACGGCGCACTAGAAGCTAAGGGTCTGGGCGCCGTTGACCATGGCTTCGACGGCCGTGGCCGCACCCACGATCTGTGCGCCATCCACCAGCTGCTCTGCGGTGATATTGCGGGGCTTGGCGCAGGCGCCGCAGACCCACAACGTGCCGCCGCTGCTCACAAACTGCTTCAGCACATCGGCAAGCGGAGCGAAGCCGTCGGCTTGCAGGCCATCTGCGTAGCCTTTGGTGGCGACCCAGACGCCGTCGATCGTGAGCAACATGATCGCCTCCTGGCCTGAGCTGATGGCAGCGTTGGCCACCACAAAGGCCAACGTGGCCCGCTCAACGTCGTCCTTCCCGTGTGTATTGTTGATCATTACCTTGCCCATAGGGTTTCTCCTAAGCCTTTCTGACTAGATAGCGGTCTGCTTGTTGTGTTTCCAGGCTATTGCCCGTCATGCGACACCAGGCACCAAGGTCAAACGCCACACTGGGGTCGGTCGCGCGGATTTCCAGTGTTTGCCCGCTGGACATGGTGCGGATCAGCGCGGCGATTTCGTCCATAGGTCCTGCGGCGCAGCCTTTATCGCCGGCGTCGTAGAGCATATCGGCCTGAAAGATGGAGGTTATCTGCTCAGATGTAGGGGGGGCAGCCTGCACCTGGCTGCTCGCGCCAGCAGCTGGCGCAGCCT
>JACFMY010000288.1:1216-8342 GCA_019455155.1 Caldilineaceae bacterium | reverse complement strand
TTGTCGCCGGACGCCCCTGCGCTTCGCTGCCGTGACAGCAGTACAGGCCGCGGCCGCGCTCATCTTCTCGCCCTGGCTGATCTACGCCGTACCCAAGCTGGTGGGCTATGTGGGCAGCAAGGTGGAGTCGGACCAGGATACGCCTTTGGGCGCGGTCGCGTATCTCGCGCGGCACCTCTCAGCATTTACCGCGGGCCATATTTCGCTGCCCGCGTTGCCATCGACTGTGGTGCCCCTGTTGATTGCCCTAGTGGCGGTCGTGCTGGTGGCGGCCGGGCTGACGTTGGGACGGGCCTCGCAGCCAGATCGCCCCATTGGGGCCGGTGGACCCACCGGCGCGCTGTGGACCTGGCTGTTGGTACCCCTTGTGACCGGTTGGTTTATCAACCTGCGCCTGCCCTTCTTTCCCGAGGGGGGCGAGCGGCTGCTGCTCATCATCCTGCCCTATTTTGTGCTGCTCTTTGCCGTGGGCATCGACCGCACGTGGTCCATGGGCCATTTGGGCAAGGTGGCGCTGGCCGCGCTCGTGGTCGATGCCGGGTTGGGCATCGCAGCCTTCTACACGGTGCCGCGCTATGCGGCTCACGACTATCGCCCCATCCTGCGCGAGATCGTTCAGGATGGGCGCAACGAGGACACGGTGCTGGCTATCTTCCCCTGGCAGATCGGCTACTGGCGTGCCTATACGCCGCGGAACGCGCCGGAACTGGATGGTCCCCGCCCCGAGCTGCTTTCCGATGCCGCGGTCGTATGGAACCGCGAAATCGAGTCCACCATTGAGCTGGCATTGGAACGTGGCACAGTCTGGTTTCCCGAGCCCCTCACCTTCGGCAGTGCCTTGCCGGAGGAGATCGAAGCGTATCTGGAAAGCAAGGCGGCCAATCTGGCCAACCGGTGGTACGACGCAACGCGGCTTACGGCCTGGGCCAAGTTGCCCGCGCCGCCCCTGGAAGTCGCGGTGGCCGACTTTGGCCCCATCCAACTGCGAGCTGCCGGCGTCGCGCCGGTGGTCGCTACGGCGGAGAACACGCCCGTGGCCGTTTCATTGGTCTGGGAAGCGCACACCTCTGCGCGGCTCAACGTCAGCCTGCGCTTGCTCGACAACAGCGGCCAGGTGTGGAGTAGCCGTGAATATGCCGCGGCATGGGCGACCACCGCGCGGGCAGGCGCGGTGGTCACCGAGACAGTGGGTACCATTGTCCCGGCGGGGTTACCGCCTGGCACCTATACCGTGGCGGTCAGCCTGGAACAGCAGAACGATAACGGCAGCGGCCAGGCGCTTACTGTGGCTGGGTCGGATGTCGTGGAGGCGCCCGTGGGCCATGTGACAGTGGCCGCGGCCGAGCATGTGCAGTCGCCCGTGCGGCTGCCGATTCGAATCCAGCTGGCGACGCCCCACACGGTGCGCGGGCTGGCAATCTTGGGTTTTACAGGCCCTGACCGGACCGAGCCGCTGCTGGCTGGCACGGAGCTGCGGGTTACGCTCTTCCTCCAATCCCTGACCGACACCCCGGCGGACAGGACCCTATACGTTACATTGCAGGAACCCAATGGGCCGGGAGTCGCTGGCTACGAAGGTTGGCCGCTCTCCGGTTATCCGGTTCCAGTGCTCAGCGAGGGCGAGCTACTGCGCGTTCCTGTGCAGTTCTATGTGCCCGGGATGCTCGTGACGGGAGATTACCAGTTGGTAGTAGGCTTTCAGGATCCGGATGGAGCCAACAAGACGCCTCCAGTCACGCTGGGCACAGTGAGCATCAGGCAGCGTAAGGGCGTCTTTGAGCGGCCACTGCCCCGCCAGGCCTTGCCGGTGCCGGCGACGGTGGGGACCCATGTGCGCCTCTATGGCTATGAGATCGAGCCCCATATTAGCGGCGTTGCCAATCTCCGGCTCTATTGGGAGGTGGTGCAGCCTCTCTTGCCGCCCCATCATATCTTTGTCCATGCTGATGCCGCCGACGGCACCACCATCGCGCAACAGGACGGTCCGCCCTCCACTGTCGATGGCATTGCCCCCACCGGCACCTGGCAGCCCGGCGAATTCCTGACCACGGTCCATGCCATCGAACTCCCGGCCAGCACCGACTTCTTTCTGCGCGTCGGTCTCTACGATCCGGCCACAGGCGTGCGCTTACCTGTTACCATCGACGGCCAGCCCGCGGGTGATAGCATCGAGCTGACCATGCCTTAACAGGTGCGCTGTCCCCCTCTGGCCCATTGAGCCAATCGAGTTGATTGTGCGCAAAGCACAGGCGGCACGCCGTTCCCCTGTCGCGGGCGCGTGCGCTTCTGTCTGGCTTCCCGGCGTATAGAGTTCGGATTGGCCGCGACCTTTACGGGATTGGTGCCGTATTGTAAGATCAAAGGGGCACAAAGGCTCAAGAAATCCCTGGACAATAGACCCAAAGGAGCACACACATGGAAGGCAGCGAGCAGAAGAAAACGGAAAGCAGCGCGAGCGCACAGGGGTCCGCGGCTCAAGAGGCAAAGAGCGCAAGTGAGGAAAAGGCCAGCGAGGCTGCGCAGGAACTGGTGCAAGAGCTCGCCGAGCTTGCCGGCCGCTTTGTGAATGTAGCCCGCGTCGCCTGGCACAGCGAGCAGCGCAAACAGATGGAGGTAGACCTGCGCCGCGGCATCGACACACTTGGGAAATCACTCGAGGAGGGTTTCCAGAAGGTCGCAGCCTCGGACGAGGCCAAAGGTCTGCAGAGCAAAGCAGAAGATGTGGGTGAGAAAGTGGCCAGCAGCAAGGTCTTGGCTGACCTGACCAATGCGCTCAAAACCGGCCTGGCTGCGGTGAGCGAACAGCTGGACAAAATCGCCAAAGAAATGGAAGAAAAGAGCGCCACCCGGTCCACCGGCCAAACCGTGGAGGGCGGCGCCAAGGAAGGGGATGACGTTAAAGATATCCCCATCGATAAGGTGTAGCTAGTAGGAAGAACAAGACAATCACGGCGCGGCAAAGACGCGAAGGATCCGTTCCGTCTTCTCTTGCGTGAGACCTTCGTGCCGTTGCGGCGCCGTGATTCTGCTCCAGGTAGTGGTCTGCCAATCATCAAACTGGAGTTCCGTAGTGGCGACTTTAGTTGCTGTAGACAGGCGAAGAACGGCTGAAGTCGTTACTACAGAATGGCTAAAGAATGACGATTGACAGACCAGTAGCGCCCGTTCAGGTTAAAAGAACAGCTTGGCCAGCGCCAGCGCTCCCTGTTTCCACGGCACGCGGTGGGAAACGCCCGATTGGCCAGTAAACTCGCTCAGATGGTCGATATACCACTGATAGTTCCGGACCAACGCCTGCTTGTTTGAATATTTCGGCCGGTACCCCAATACGCGCTCTGCCTTTTCGATCGAGACAAACGAGTCCTCAGTTACAGTCTCATAGACCCACCGGTATAGGGGCGAAAGATTCAGCTTCTCCAGGAAACGCAGCGTCCAGATGGCTGGCGCGGCCGGGATGGAGATGATCCGTTTGCCAAAACCGGCATAGTCGAGAACGGCCTGATAATCCTCTTTCAGGGTGGTGAACTCCTTGGCGCCGATGTTGAAGACATCGTTGACCAGCTCGCTGTCCAGTGTCGCTGTCAGGTAGATGGCTTCGCACAGATCTTCCACATCCAACAATTGGTAGCGATTGTTGCCGCTGCCCAACACCGGGAAGTTCTTGCCATCTTTGGCCCAGTCGTAGAAGAGCGCGAAGACACCCAGCCGCTCCGGGCCAACGAACGACTTGGGCCGGATGACGGGCACGCACATCCCTTTGGCGCGATATTCTTTACAGATCTCTTCGGCAACGACCTTGGCTTCGCCGTACGGTCCGACGCCCTCTAGCCTGTCGTCCTCATATAAGGGATGATGGTCCGGGATGCCGTAGACTGCTGTGGATGAGATATGGATGAAGCGCTCCACGCCGTTGTCGTAGGCTGACTGCAGCACGTTGCGTAGGCCGTCGATATCGGTGGAATAGATATCCTCCGGCCGGTACAGGGGCAGCGCGGCGGCTGTGTGGATGACAATGTCCACCCCACCCATGGCGCGGTCGACCGCGGCGCGGTCACGGATGTCGGCTTTGACCTCCGTAATCTGGCTGCGTTCGGGGTAGGTGAAGTCGACAATATCCAGCGACACGACTTTGTGGCCCCGCTCTAGCAGGTAGCGCACCAGGTTAATACCCAAAAAGCCGGCGCCGCCGGTAACCAGGTAACATTTGGTTGGTTGGCTGTCTTGCGGCTGGCCGGTGGCAGGCGCCTGCGCTGGCGCTGCCGCCGAGGTCTGGCTTTCCACACCCATTTCAAACTCCTTCAGTGCTCATTGCGTTTGTCTGGCCTGTTCTGCCTGCCAGATGGCGAGCAGGTGGTGGGTCGAAGCGAAGGCCAGTTCATCGGGCAGATCTGCGGGGGCAAACCAGGCGGCTTCCTCCACATCGTCCTGGCCGGTGACCTCGACCGTATCGCCCGCTGGCGCGGCCCGAAAGGCAAGCACGATGCCCAGGCTGGCGCCGCCCGAGTTCACCATAGGAAAGATGTCGAGCAGCTCGTGCACTGTCACGTCGAGCCCCACTTCCTCCTGCACCTCGCGGCGCAGCGCGGGCGCGGGCAGCTCTCCGGCGTCCATATAGCCGCCCGGCAGCGCCCACATGCCGCGCGCGGGCTCCACCCCGCGCCGAATCAGGAGGACACGGCCGCCCTGCTCAATGAGGGCAACCACGGCCACCTTTGGATCGGGAAACTGAATATACCCACAGGCGGGGCAGGAACGCCGCATTTTGCCTTCAAAAAGACGGTTTTCCAGCGGCGTGGCGCAGAAGGGACAGTATCGGAAGGATCGCTGGCTCATTGTTTTTCTCGCATTGCTGCACGAAGATGCATTATACGCGGGTCGGAATGGGTGAACAAAACCTATTCATCCCATCACCGCCCTATTTTTTTGTCATCTCAGAAAAGCGGGGTCTATAATGCCTGCGGGAATGGGCCAGATGGATAGCCATCCGTTCATCCCCCGATAGTTTCCGCCTCCTGATCGATACCATAGCGCCGTCACCGGCCTCCGTGTGGCCGGCGCGCGATCATAATGACCTAGCCATGCTCACACGCCGAGCCAATTGCAAGGAGGTTCCAGCTTGAATCTACACGAATACCAATCCAAGCGTGTGTTTGCCCAACACGGCATTCCTGTGCCGCAAGGTGAAGTCGCAACCACGCCAGCTGAGGCGCGCGATATTGCCGTGCGCCTGGGTGGGGCGGTTGTCGTCAAATCCCAAGTGTTGGTCGGCGGGCGCGGCAAGGCCGGCGGCATCAAGCTGGCCCAAAATGCCAGCGAAGCCGAGCAACGCGCCGACGAGATCCTGGGCATGACCATCAAAGGACTGACCGTCAAGCGGGTTTTGGTCGATCCAGCCGCCGACATTCGCAAAGAAATCTATCTGGGTGCGGTGTTGGACCGCGCCAACCGCCGGGTGGTGCTCATGGCGAGCAGCGAAGGTGGCGTAGACATCGAAGAAGTGGCGGCCAAGACGCCAGAAAAGATCGTCAAAGTTGCGGTGCATCCTTTTTTGGGGTTGCGGCCGCACCAGGCTCGCATCCTGGCCGACGGCATTGGTCTGCCCAAGGAGTTGATCGGCGACTTTGTCAAGATCGCCCAGGGACTCCATAAGGCCTTCACCAGCACCGACGCCAGCCTGGCTGAGATCAACCCCCTGGTCATCACCGGCGACAACAAGCTCATCGCCCTCGACGGCAAAATCTCTGTCGACGACAACGCCCTCTTCCGCCACCCCGAGTTGGTGGAACTGCGCGACCCAGACGAAGAGGACGCCAGCGAGCGCGAAGCGCACCGCTACGGCCTTAGCTATATTCACCTGGACGGCCAAATCGGCTGCATGGTCAACGGCGCCGGCCTGGCCATGGCCACCATGGATATCGTCAAGCTCTACGGCGGCGAGCCGGCCAACTTCCTGGATATTGGCGGCGGCGCCCAGTCGGACAAGGTAGCGGCTGCCCTGCGCATCATCCTCAGCGACACGCGTGTCAAGGCTGTGCTCATCAACATCTTCGGCGGTATCACACGCTGTGACGAGGTCGCCAGGGGAGTGCTCGAAGCCATCAACTCCCTCGAAGTCAAGGTGCCCTTTGTCGTGCGCCTGGTCGGCACCAATGAAGAAGAAGGCCGCCGTATCCTGGCCGAGGCCAAACTCATTACCGCCACCAGCCTGGCCGATGCGGCCCAGAAAGCCGTGGCGGCCGCAAAAGGAGAGCTGTCATGAGTATTCTGGTCGGCAAGAACACCCGCCTGGTGGTCCAGGGTATCACGGGCCGCGAGGGCGGCTTCCATACACAGCAGATGATCGACTACGGCACACCCGTCGTGGGCGGCGTCACCCCTGGCAAAGGCGGCGAGTGGGCCTTCGGCAACGTCCCGGTCTTTGACACGGTCAGCGAGGCGGTAGACGCCACGGGCGCAAATACGAGTGTGATCTTCGTGCCCGCCCGCTTTGCAGCGGACGCCATTATCGAGGCGGCCGACGCCGACATCGAGCTCGTGGTCTGCATCACAGAAGGCATCCCCGTGCTCGACATGGTCCAGGTGCGCGCTTACCTGGACACGACCCACACACGCCTGATTGGCCCCAACTGCCCGGGCCTTATTACTCCGGGTGAAGCCAAGGTCGGCATCATCCCAGGCCATATTCTTACACCTGGCAACGTCGGCCTGGTCAGCCGCTCCGGCACGCTCACCTACGAAGTGGTCTATGCGTTGACAGCCCGCGGCATCGGCCAGACCACGGCCGTGGGCATCGGCGGTGACCCCATCAACGGGACCTCCTTCCTGGATGTCCTGCAGATGTTCGAAAACGATCCCGACACCGAGCAGGTGATTCTCATTGGCGAGATCGGCGGCACCGATGAGCAGAAGGCCGCGGAGTACATTGCGACGCGCATGACCAAGCCGGTGACAGCCTTTATTGCCGGCCAGACGGCTCCGCCCGGACGCCGCATGGGCCACGCCGGCGCCATTATCTCTGGCGGCGAAGGCACGGCCGCCGTGACGATGGCCGCCCTGACCCAGGCCGGCGCCAAGGTCGCGCGCCACCCGGACGAGATCGCCGAGATCGTGGCACAGAATATGGGCT
>JACFMY010000288.1:0-1206 GCA_019455155.1 Caldilineaceae bacterium | reverse complement strand
TCCGTAGGGCGAGTTTCTGTATCTGCTGCCACAGATCTAACCAGCGCGCTGTCCCCACGGCGCGGAACGGCGGCGGGCGAGACCTGGGTGGGGATTGTCCTCCTAGTAATGACGGCGCCTTTCCAGCAGGAAGGCTACAACCGTTACAGCCATCGCTGCAGAAAATCGAGCACCTCCACCCGCATGTCAGCGCTCTCGAAGTGGCCAGTAGAATACCGTTTGAGTACCCACGCGCCCGCCGCGCCCATAGAGTGGTAGACCGCGGACAACTCGGCGTCGATGCGGTCAAGACCGGCAGCCGGTGTCAGCGGGTCGAAGATACCCGCCAGGCAAAGATGGGGCCGCGGCGCGGTGAGGGCATTGATCTGGGCCGCAGTGAAATGCTTCAAGAGGGACGGCACATAGTAGTAGATGCCGTGTAGGTCCAGGCCGCGGGTCTCGATCAGGGCCTGGTAGTCGGTCAGGCAACAGATGTCCACACACACCTTGATGCGGGTATCGAGCGCGGCGACCCATTGGGCCATGGTGCTACCCATTGACAGGCCCATGGTGGCGATCCGGCTCGCGTCCACATCGGGCCGGGTGACGAGATAATCCAGCGCGCGCAGGCTGTCGTAGACCATCATGCCCCAAAGCACCTGGCCGTGCCACAACATGAGCTTGAAGAGTTCGCTCTCAGTGCGGCCGCGGCGCTCCCCGAAGATCCAGTGGTCGATGCAGAGGGCGGCCATCCCGCGGGCTGCCAGCACGCCAGCATAGGGCGGATTCAGCTGCGCCGGCCGCCCGTCGATCAGCTCGCGCTTGCCGATGGTGTACTCGCCGCCATGGGCGTGGTTGAACAGGACGCACGGAAAGGGCCCGCCGCTCTTGGGCCGCACGAAATAGGCCGGCACCGGTTCGATGCCATTGAGCTCTAGCGTTAGCCGCTCGAGGACATAATCCGCCCGTTCCTCCTGCCAAAGCAGCCGCGCCGCAATCGGCAACTGCCGCGCCGGCAGATCGCCCAACAACCCGTACAACTGCGCGCGCCGTTCTTCGCGGTCCATAAGCTACTCCTGGGTAAAAGAGAGGCAAGAAACCACCATGACACCATAAACTCCATGAGGCACCATGGAAATAGAAAGAGAGTTGTTTTTGCCACCATGGCTCCATGGACTCCATGAGGCATGGTGGTAAAAAACTCCTCCCCTCCCTACAACGGAAAAC
>JACFMY010000287.1 GCA_019455155.1 Caldilineaceae bacterium | reverse complement strand
ATGCCAGGCAGCACCCACACGTCCTGCTTGATCTGCGGCGCGCCTGTGTTCGCCGGCGCGTGGATGTAAAAGCTCCAACGGCCAGGCCGCGTCGCGTTGGCTGCGTCGTCGGTGACGGCCAGTTGCCCGGCTCCCGCACGTGCCTGGACCGGGCCGTTGGACAGCAGGCGCATCCACCCGATGGCGCCGCCGGGTATTCGCCAGTGTACCGTGGCGGGATGGTACTGGGTGCCCATTTCGGCCAGCCACTGCGCCGCATGCCTGTCGCTCTCCGCTCCCGTCAAGGTAGCCGCCTCTGCCCCAATCATGGCTGTGTCGCCCAGCCAGGCCGTGATCACACGCCGTGGTGTGGTCGATATGCAACGCTCGACGGTACGCTCGCCGGCAAAGGCGCTGAAATGGCCGTGCACTGCATCTGGCACGCGGCTGCCCGCGACGGCCAAACATGGTCCAAACGCGAAATCGGCCGCGTGGCCAAAGGGCTGTGCCGTGTCTGAAAAGGGCGCCAGGTCTGGACCAGTGAGCAGCCAAATCGACATGCCCAGCAGCGACGCGTAGGCCTGCATGTCCATGCCATAGCTGCGCATATAGGGGCCGCAGAGATTGCGCAGGCCAGCATGGTAGAGCAGCGCAATATCGCGCCAGAGCCTTTCCTCCAGGTCTGCCCCAAGCGCCTGTAACAGTGGCGAGCGGCTGTGGCGCCGCCAGAAGGCCAGCGCATAGAGGTTTACGCCATAGTATGTGGGCGAATTGTATTCGTAGAAGGCGTCATGGCGGCGAAAGAGGTCGTAAACCTGCTGGCCAAAGGTTTCTCCCTCCTCCCACCAGGAACGGTTGCCAAAGCGGTCGCCTGCCCAGGTCATGAGCCCGGCCTTCATGAGGGCGATGTTGGCATACCAGGGGGGACAGCGATCGGGCGGTTCGCCCGCGACTGCCAGGCGGATGGCCCGCTCCATACGCGCGCCGAGCGCGGGCGGCAGCCTATCGGCGCACACATCGAGCATCATGGCCAGCGCGGTGCCAACGAACTGGCGCCAGTTAGGGTCGTAATCGCGCCACATGGTGGGGTTCTGTTGCGGTGGGTGGGGCTCTCCCACGTACCGGTAGAAGGTGCCGTGATAGATGGCGCCGGGCTCGTCGAATTGGTGGTCGAGCACCGTCGCGATGATGGCGCAGGCCCGCGCGCGGTCATGCCCTTCGTCGCGCAGCAACAGCCCAAAGGCATACCAGAGCGAATCACGTACTACCGGCGCCACAACGGGCGCGTCGTTGGTGTCGAAGATCAGGAGGTTGCTGGCGCGATCCCAGAATTGATCGGCCCAGCTCAACGACGCGCGGGCGAGAGAACGCGCGTGGGGTGAAAGGTCAGCCAGGGTCAAAGGGGTCATAGTACCTTCATCGTCAGGGGTGGTCCCGCGCGCGCGGCAGCCAACTGCAGCACTGCGGTTAACTGTCCAATGCTGCTGGTTTCCACCCTCCGTACAGGGCATGGTCTGGCCCCAGCGGTAGCTCCAGTGGCTGGTTGTGGCGGGCCGAGTCGTAGCAGGCCGTGATGAGCTCGATCGCGTTGCGGGCATCGGCGAGCGTAACGGGTAGCTCAGCCCCGTCCTGGAGGGCACGGTAGAAGCGCGCGAACTGGCCAACAAAGCCTTCCGGCCCTGGCTCGAACCTAGCCAGGGCGTCCTGGAGCGCGTCCGCTGCCGCGGGTGACGCAGGGATGAACTGCCAGGGCTCGCTGCCATTGGCGGCATAGGGAAGGGTGTTGCTCTCCGCGGTTAGATTGGCGAAGCAGTAGCGGTGGCGGGTGATCTCCTGGACGGAGCCCAGGGTGACTGCCAGCGTAGCCAGCGAACCGTCGGCCATTTCGAGGGCAATTGCAGCCGTATCTTCCACTTCGATGGGGTTGACACGCGTGGCCAGCCGGGCATAGACGCGGCGGGGTTTGCCTACCAGATAGTAGAGCGCGTCATGGGCGTGAATGGCGTGGCTGACCAGGCAACCGCCCAGCTCTCCTTCCCAGGTGCCACGCCACGGCACGGCCCGGTAGTAGTCCATGCCCCGTTTCCACGCTGTCTCTACCGTGCTCAGGTAGCGGGGGCCCGTCACGCCCAGTTGGATCAGGTGGCGCAGGCGCTGGATGCTGGCGCCAAAGCGGTAATTGAAGATAGGCATTAGCCGCCGGCCGCTCCGCGCTTCGGCCGCGACAAGGCGGTCGATGTCCGCCAGGCTCGCGGCCACAGGCTTTTCACTGACCACGTGTTTGCCCGCGGCCAGCGCCTGCAGCGACTGCTCAACATGGAGGAAGGGTGGCGTACAGATGTCAATGACATCGATGTCGTCCATAGCACAAAGCGCATCAAAGCTCGTCACAAAGCGCTTGATGCCCGCACTCGCGGCCACTGCCTCCCCGCGTGCCAGGTCAACATCACAGAACGCAGCCAGCTGAAAGTGGTCAGGCAGCTGCAGCCACGCTGCCACATGCTCACGTCCGATGCCGCTGCCGACGACGGCAACCTTCAACCGTTCACGCACTGTTCTCTCCCATCAGGTGGCCAAGGCGGACAGCCTGCTTTTGGGCGCGCAGGGCAAGTTCCATGGCCCGGAAGCAATGCTCCTGGGCCATGGCCGTTTCAGTCCGGTTGAGTATGTCGTCTATGAGTTGGGCCGCGTAGGGTAACTCCAGCCCCTGGCAGTTGATGTATTCGGTCTTCTTCTGATCGACCAGGAACAGGTGATTGTCTCCGGGCCGGCCCGCGATATCCACGTTCTTGCGCACCTCGATGGTCCCATCTGTACCAAGCAGAACCAGCCGGCCGTCGCCCCACGTGCCAAGGCCACCGGGCGTGAACCAATCCAGGCGGAGATACCCGCAGCCGCGGTCGCTGCGCAGCAAGACATCGCCGAAGTCCTCGAAACGGGGATGGGCAGGATGGTGGAAATTGGCGACTTGCGAGGCGACGATCTCGACCTCGCTGGCGCCTGTGAAATAGAGAAACTGGTCGAATTGGTGCGAGCCGATGTCGGTGAGAATGCCGCCATTCTGCGCCGGGTCGAAGAACCATGGGGGCCGCACGAAGTTGCCCACACGGTGGGGCGCCAGGATGGCTACCTGCACGATTTCGCCGATCGCGCCCGCCTTGACCAGCTCGCTCGCCTTCACCGTGGCGCGGTGGGCCAGCCGTTCTGCATAATAGATGGAATAGATGCGGCCGGTTTCTTTCTGAACGCGGCGAACCGCGTCTAGCTGGGCGAGCGTCACCGCACCCGGCTTGTCGGTCATGTAGTCCTTACCGTGGCGCATGGCACGTACACCCAGCGGCGCGCGGTCACAGGGAATGCCTGCAGAGATGATCAGGTCGATGGATTCGTTCTCGAGAACAGCCTCGGCGCTGTGCGCCAGAGGCGCCTGCGGATAACGCTGGCCGTAGGTCGCAGCCAGGTCGGGTTCAGGCGCGTAGTAGGTAACCAGCTCGGCGCCAGCATGCAACAAATCGTCGGTCTGGCCGTAGATGTGGCCATGATTCACGCCAATCGCGGCGAAACGGACGGGGCGAGATTTCATATGCGCGTTCCTTCAGGTAGATAGAGGGCCAGGGTGCCGCACATACCGAGGCTGCGTTCACCCGTAGGCGTGGAATGTTCATGGATACTGGATGCCAGCAGGTGGTCGATATGGCCGGCCAGGAGCGCCTCCAGCTGTTGGCCGGTGTCGCGTGCTACCTGTTCTGCTCCCGCTTGCCAGATGGCTTGCCAGCGTTTCATGCCTGGCTGCAGAATGCGCAAGCCCGCCTCATAGAAGGCGGTTAGGGCCGCTATCCCCTCTTGCTCGTACTGCCGGCGTAGCTCCATCATACCCAATACAGCCAGGTCGCGCCGGCCATGCGCGGCGTCATCATCGCTGGCAAAGACCCGATCGTGGCGGGCCAGCGATGATGCGCGGGCATATGCGCTGGCGTCGGCCATGACTGCCTGAGGAAAGGCAAAGATGAAGTCGCCTGCCTCGGGCAGACCGCTATTCTGCATTATGACCAGGATCTCGAGCTTCCCGTCCAGGTTGACCAGGCGATGGATGATGCCGGGCGTAAACCAGACGATCCGGCCCGGCTCCAACATGAGCTCCCGGTAGCCTTGGGGGCCCAGGCTTTCTACTTTGCCAGTGCCGCCCAGCACGATGTAGGCCTCGGAGCAGACCAGATGCATGTGCGGGCTTCCTCCCATCTGGCCGTCCGGCGCGATGGTGTCGTAGACCCTGAGGTGGCTAAGCCCGACACCGCCCGGAAAGGGGGGCACGGCCGCGCCAGCCGCCTGGCTCGCGTTCCGCAGCACATTGTTCGTGGAAGCTGCCATAGAAGATGTTATGGATGACGTTGTGGAAGGCATGCTGTGTCCTCTACGCTTTCTGTCCCGCCTGTTTTACGTTGAGCAGCTGTGCGTGCTCTGGCCGCGCTTTGTAGAACTCATCCAGCGGGTAGCAGCCCGATACCATACCGTTCCGGGGCGCGGTGGTGCAGTCGCTGAAGGTCCGGCAGATGCGCTTTCGCTGCAGTGGCCGGCCTGCCAGGACATCGGCCGGCAGCTCTGGATAAGCCAGCACCATGCGCCCCAGCCCGACCGTGTCGACCAGATTGGAGCGTACCGCGGCCTGCGCCACGTTGGGCAGCCAGTCCTGCAAATAGGAGTAGCCGCTCCCTACGTATACCAGCTCCGGGCGCTGGCGCTTGAGCGCGGCGACAACGCCGATCTGCCGGGCGACACCCACCAACGGGTCCTCAGGCGGCAGATAGCCGTCCGAGGGCGGAAAGAAGGCGGGCCGCTGGATGTGCGGGTTGTAATAGGGGCTGCCCGCGGTGACACACACGAGCCGGATCTCCAGCTCCTGGAGGAGATCCAGGAAGGCCAGGGGCTCCTGCAGGTCCACCGTAAGGCCAGAAGGATCGGCGCCGAACGCGTAGCGATAGGTCTCGCCAACCTGCACCGGTATGCCGCGCCCGCTCTCCGTGTCCTCCTGAAAGGGGACAAAGTCAAAGGCGCTGAGGCGCACGCCAATGCCCAGACCCGGCGCGCGTCTGCGAATTCCGGCCACGATTTCGCGCAGAAAGCGCGTCCGGTTCAGGAAGGTGCCCCCATATTTGCCTTGCCGGTCCACGGCGCTGAGAAACTCGTGGCCGAGATAGCCGTGGCAATGCTTAATATCTACAAAGGCAAAGCCTGCTTCCTGTGCCAGCACAGCAGCGGCAACGAAGTCGTCGATGAGACGCTCGATTTCGTCGTCAGCGAGAATGGCCCGCTCCGCGTCCACATGAAACTTGGCGTCAAGGAGGGGATGCGCGTACAGGGTACGCGGCTCCAGCCGCTGCTTGTCATAGGGACGGGCAAAACGCCCTGAATGGGTCAATTGGAGCCCGACCAGGAGATCGTCGCTTGCTCCAAAATGGCGTTCGTGGGTCTGGACCAGACGCGTGCGTAGCCGCGCCAGATCTTCCACCGTACTATTGAGGATCATGAGCTGGTTGGGGTTGGCCCGGCCATCGGGCCGCACCGCTACAGCCTCGCCACCCCAAATGAGTTTGGCGCCACTGCGACCAAAGCGTTCCCAACGCCGTTGGGTGAGCTCGGTTGGGTGGCCGCCGGTGGTGCCGTCCCATCCCTCCATGGGCAGCACGGTGAAGCGGTTGCCTACGCGCTTGATCCCGGTGTCCAGCGGCTGCGCCAACGACGCTTGGGCGCCGGCGTCCAGCTCAGCATCAAAGGGAAGCTCCACGCCGAGTTTGCCGAGATAGGCGAGAAAATCAGCGGCCGTTCGCAGAGCGGCCACGCGTCGATATTCGGTCATGAAGCGCCTGCCAGTCTCAAAAGGTTGGAATGGTTGGGATTATAGATAGGTGGACAGCCGGTCCCAGATGTCCTGGAGCACGGCCTTGTCGCTTTCGGGACGCCGCTCGCTGTGTGGGTGCGTCTGGTCGGTGCTGATCCAGCCGCGCAGCGTTAGGAATTGGGCCGCACTGTGCTTGTACGCGGGCACGGGTGGCCGGAAGGCAAAAAAGCCCAGGTATTGGAGCAGGTCGTTGAGTATGAAAAATGAAGGATCGCCCGCGGCCCACATGGCATCCCGCTTGCCAAAGAGATCCGGCGCAAAGGTGCTGAGCCCCAAGAGGTAATCACTCCCATACATAACCATGTCAATGGCCAGGTCGTTGCCGGTGAGAACCATGAAGTCCGGGCGGAGCTGGTTGCGCAATGCCAGGCGTTCCCACTCCAATACACGGCTCAGCGATGAATGCTTGGCCCCCACACATTGGGGAATACCAAGCAAACCGGCGTAGGTTTCGAGATCGTAGATCTTGCCAAAGGGCGCGAACATATCCCCCAGCTCAAAGGCAAGAAAGCGGGGCGCGTGGCTGCCGATGCGGGCATAGGCGTCGACTATCTGTGGCCCCGGCTGTCCCGTCAAACCGTAGGACTGGAAGATAATGGGCGTGCCACCGAACTCATGGATCTGGTCGATCTGGCGGCGGTAGGCGTCCAGGTCAAAAGCGGCGCCTGGTCTGTCGGCCACAAAGGCGCCGGCGACGAAGCTGCGGTTGCCCAGCGTCTGGCGTGTCTTGCCCAACACCGCACGGCGCGTCCCCGCGTCGATGAGGTTGGCATAGCCCGTATCCATGTTCACGGCCGGCGCCAACCCCGCCGCCGCGGTGCGGTGCACATGGGCACAGAAGCTATCCCAATCTACGCTGCCATCCTGCAAGAAAGGCAACAAAATGGCGCTCATGCCGGTAATGGTTCGCCGCGGCTGCAGGAGCGCCAGCGGATCGAGCTTGGGACGGGGTGTGCTGGGCGCCAGTCCGGCGTGCACAGCCTGGGCGCGTGCATAGTCAGGCATTGTGCCCTCCTCTGTTGAAACGCTGATCTGCGTGCATGCGGCCTGTTCACCTAGACGCCGTCTGTGGCAGGCCTGGCGCGCGTCTGCAGATATCGCTGGTAGTCTTCCAGTGCGCCGCGGTTATGACGTTGGATGAGCTTTGCCACCGCGCTTGCATCTCGCGTGCGCAGTGTCTCCAGGAGGGCCCAATGTTCCGCCTGTGCTGTCTGGATACGACGCGCAATCACGTCATACAGGTAGAAATGGCAGAAGCGGCTCCAATGGGTCAGCAGCATGGACAGCATGACGGGCAGCAGGCTCAGCCCGGCGCGATCGCAGATGAACAGGTGCAACTCACGATTGTCTTCTGTCCACCCTGCCAGGTCGCCGGAAGCCGCGTTTTCGTCCATGCGGCGCAGAATCGTCTCGATCTGGGCAAAGTCGGCATCCGTCAGGTAACGGCACGCGATGCGGCTGCTGATGATCTCAGCCGCTTCGAGCAGCGCAAAGACCTCTTCGATGATACCGGCAGAAATCGGCGCCACCCGCACGCCTGTATAGGGTTCGATGACAACGAAGCCGTCAGCTCGGAGTTGCTGTAGCGCTTCGCGCACTGGAATGGCGCTGGTGCCTAGCCGCTGTGACACTTCATCGATGACCAGTCTCTCATCCGGTTCCAGAGCGCCCGAGACAATCTCCTCTTTGAGTGTCCGGTAGACATACTCCTTCTTACTGAGGGCGATCTGTGTAGGCATAGGCAAAATATATCATATATGATGGGTTGGAGTGAAATAATGCTACGTGAGATTCAGGCGCCTGTCAATAGCCAAGTGGCCAGTTCATGGACACGGTCGCACGGTTTCCTTGCTCTGGTCGCGGTACAGTTTTTCGGTGTTGACAGGACCCATGCCTTATGCTATAGTCTTGTGCCATGGGCACACGTGTGTTCAGCTTACGCGCGTGCCTATCCCTGATGCATGCCCTGTTTCCAATACAAGGCCACTTGGCGCCGGGCGGCTGCCCGGCCGCGTCTGGCTGCCAGTGCTGCCCACGCCAGTGAGGTAACCGTGGCAAAAAAACGTGTCTCCATCAAGGATATTGCCGAAGCCGCAGGCGTCAGCCACCCTACCGTCAGCCGGGCCCTGCGCGGTGAAGGCCGCATGAGCGATGACACGCGGGCCCGAATTATCGAGACAGCCCGCGCCATGGGCTATACGCCCAGCCTCGTTGCTCGCGGCCTGGTCATGCAGCAGACCAACACGGTCGGCCTTGTCGTGACCAATTTCGCCGATCCCTTTCACAGCGAAGTGGCGCGCGGCGTGGAAGATGAGGCCCTGCGCAACGCGTTTAGCCTCTATATCGCCAGCTCGAAGGTCGATGCCAACCGGGAGCTGGAGGTGGTACGCGCGTTCCAGGGGCGCCAGGTGGACGGCATCATTGTCTCGTCCAGCCGGGTTGGCGACCGCTATGCCGAGTTGCTGCAGGAAAGCGGCGTGCCCATCGTCCTGATCAACAATCATGCCCAGGGCGAAAATATGTATGCCGTTTACCA
>JACFMY010000286.1:778-8425 GCA_019455155.1 Caldilineaceae bacterium | reverse complement strand
GCCTACGCACTCATCCTCTTCCGGATGGCAACGGGCTTCGCGGCGCGCCTGCTGTTAAGCCGCGAGCCTGAGGTGCTGGCGGCTGCGCTGCCAAAGTCCAGCTAGTGATCTACCAATCGTCAGCCTATAGCAGTTCTGTAGTAACGGCTTCAGCCGTTCTTCACCTATCCATAGCGGCTGAAGTGGCCACTAGCGAACGCAAGTTTGATGGCTGACAGGCACTTGCACCGATCCCTGGCGGCGTATCTACCCTTCTAGCGCACCACCTATCTTCCCCGCACCGTACACCCTTCCACGGCGACCTCCACGTGATCCGCAGATAGGTCGCTGCCCACCTTGACGATGGCGCCCGCAGGCAGTGGCGCCGGGAACGGCCAGACGACAGCGCCGTAGTAAACTGTCGGATACCCAAAGAAATAGGCGCCTGGCTCGTTGTTGGGGTTCTGTATAGCACGCGCCGTGACCACGGTCGTCTGGCCTAGGGGTTGGCCGCTCTCCGCGTGCGCCAGTACGAACGTCCACCGCTCCACTCGATTGCTGATGGCAATCAGCTCGATGGCATTTGTGCAGACACGGCCTACGCCTTGCTGGATACCAGAGGTGCTGCTGAACCACTTAGCGCCAGCAATCGCCCCCTGACCGGCCACCAGCAGCAGGACCAGGCACAGACAAAACACAATGAGTAACCGTATCCATTGTGTCATAGCTCGCTCCTTTCATTCGTATTGCATCGCTTTCTTCAGCCCTGAGAATCTGGGGATGCCTCAGGGTGCCCGGAACGCTAGGCTGGGTCGCTATCCAAACGGTGCACTTGAGCCAGATCCCGCTCCGCGCCCAGCCGCGCGAAGAGCTCAGCTGCCGCGCGCAGGTGCGCCCTGCCATAGTCCGGTTCACCGCTAGCAAGCATAATCTGCGCCAATACCATCCGTGTGCGCGCTGACTCATAGGGATCGTGATCTTCCAGGATCTCCAGGCTCTGCAGGCAGGTCTCCAGCGCCTGGGGCAGCTGCTTCAACTGCAGCCGAACCTGGGCCAGGACGCGCAAACTCTCGCCGCGCTCCATCTGTTCGTCCAACTTGCCGGCGCGCGCGACAGATTGGCAGGCAAACTCGAGCGCGGCGTACGCGTCGTCCATGCCCAGCGCGATCTCGGCGCGCGCCCGCTCGATGGAGATCAGCGCGCCGCTGGCGTCGAGCTCCACCGCCAGGCTGTGTGCAACGGATAAAGTCTCTGCCGCCTCGGTCCATTCGCCCATGCGGATCTTTAATTCAGCAATGCGGAACAGGATCGGGAGCTCAAGCAGACGGAGGCCGTGGTGGCGCGCCAGCGGCAGGCTCGCATACAGGAGCTCGTGGGCGCGATCATGGTCGCCAGTATTGATACAAGCTGCGCCAAGGTTGAACTCTGCCGATGCCAGCAGCGGCTCGTTGCCGAGCTCCCCGGCCATCCTGATGACTTCTTCAAAGCGCGCCATGGCCCCTTGCCAGTCACCTGTCACATAGGTGAGTATGCCCAGGTTCATTATGATGTTGGCCCGCTCCAGATCGTCGCCCAGCTGTTGGCTCAGATCCAGGGCCTCCCACGTGTACTCGAACGCGTCAGCCATCCGGCCCAGATTCATGTACACCGCGCCCAGATTCTTAAGCGCACTACAACGCAGGTAGGCCAGCGCAGGTGATAGCCTGCTCAAACCAAGGCGCAGCGCCTGGATGGCCTCCTCGTATTGCGCAAGATACATGCGCACAGTGCCGATCCGGATCTGTAGGGCGGCAAACTCATGGGGATTCCTGTCGCCCTCCGCCAGCGCGCGCTGGTACCAGCCGAGCGCCTGTTGTGGGTCTTCAAGCTCCCAGAGCTCGCCGGTGAGCCGGCAGGCCCGCGCCCAAAGCAGGCGCGCCGGATCCCCCTGGTCGCCGTCCACCGTCTCCATGGCATCCGCGTAGCGCTCCATTGCCTGCTCACGCCTGCCCAGCATAGCTGCCACCTGCCCCCGGGCGATGGCGACCGCCGCCCACTCCAGCGGGGCATAATCTGCCCGCTCACAGTCTGCCAGGAGTGCATCAACCTTGGGTGCTTCCGCGGGGCTGATGAAGGGCGACGGATCGCCCACCAGCTGCAACACTGCCTGCTTCGCTTCGCCAGCGTGCCGGTAATGGAGCGCGGCAAGCAGGCGTTGCCCGCGCCTACCCGCGTAGTGGCGTGCGGCGCGACGATGTAGGTCGCGGCGCACACGCGAGCTCGCCATTTCCCTGTAGAACTGCTCGACAAGAGGATGCTGGCGATAGGTGCGCTCAGTGCCAGCTCTTTCAGACGCAAGCAAATGGCCGTTCTGCAGGCGGCGTAGGACGCGCCCGGGAGCCTTTAGCGCCACCGCGGCCTCGATGGCGTCGCGGGTCGCCGGATCGTCGCTTAACAGGGCAACGGCCACCATGACGCTGCGTTCCTCTTCGGTCAGCCTCTCGTCTACTTCGGCCAGCAGATAGCTCTCAACGTTCTCGCACGCGGCAAGGTTGTCCAACAACTCGCCCGGCTCGCGGGCGCGGCCCAGGGCATGGGCGGCAAGGGTCAGGAACTGGATATTGCCGCCGGTAAGGTAGTGGAGCTGCGCCACCTGGTCAGGCGGCAGCACAAGCCCGCGCTCCAGGAGAAACTCCGGCACATGCCTGGCTGAGAGACCCCGCAGTGACAGGGCGTGCCAGGCGCGCGCAAAGGTGGGCGTATGGCGCGCAGTACAGATCAGACGCAGCGGGCTCCCTGGCAGCAGGCGCATGAGTTGCTCCGCCACATAGGCGATCTGGGCATCTGCAGCCACACAATGGAGATCGTCAAGACAGAGTAGATATGGCTCACCCTGGAGCAGGTGTAGCACGTAGCCAGCCAACGTCTCCACCGGCGGCAGTTGCTCCCCGGCAATGCGGGCGTGCTGAAGCTGTGTCCAAAGCTCGTCACGACCGTGCCAGGCCAGGAAGGCTGCCAGTTGCCACAACAGCGTATGGACATCTTGGCCATGCCGGAAGGTATGCCAGAAGACGGCCCGCGGCTGCGGCACGATCGCCTGGACCAGCGCGGCCGCCAGCGCGCTCTTGCCGGCGCCTGCCATGCCCGTGATCACCGCGCACTGCTCCACTGCCAGCTGTGCACCGGCGACCTGCAGCTCTTCGCTGCGCCCGATAAGCATGCGGGCAAAGGGAGGTTGTGCTGGCGGCGGTGGAACAGGGATCGGCGCAGCGGCCAGGCCAGACGCTAAATCCCCCGGCGCCTGCGCATGGCCGGGCGCCGCCGGCCTGATCACACCCGTAAAGGAGCGCCACTCCGCGTCGGTGATGGGATCCCACCGCCACTCTTCGACCAGGATCGCCCAGACGCGCTCAAACTCGGCCGGGGCACGCCGTAGCCCCAGAACATCCCAAAGATACCCAATGAAGCGACGACGATGGCGCGTGGCCGGCACAGCTTCGCCGTTTTCCCACAGCCCCAGGGTCTGGCGGCTCTGGCGCCCCTCCAGCCCCAACAAGGCGGCCGCGCGCGCCTGGGTCAGGCGGGGCGAAATCTCTTTGCGCATCTGGGCCAGGTACCGCAGCCGCCGTGCGTCGGGCATATGGGCCTCCGTGCTCGAAATAGCGCTCTGGCGCAGCTCACCGCCGTGGCACTGAAAGGCCGGGTGATGGCGACCGCGCGGCCGGGTATGCGTCAGCTTTTGCCGGGTAATGGGCGCCGTTTGCCGGGTGACGACCCGGCTCCCTTTTTGCGGTAATGGAGAGGCACACCCGCGCCCTTTCCGGCGCCTCACTGGTGCGTGCAGCAGGGTCAAGGGGACACGATCGCTGGCTGGGCACGGCCCGATCCATGAGCCGGACGCGACTCACGCGACACCAAGCGCGCGGCGAAAACAGTAATAACGCTTACATTTTATCTTTCCAGACTGTCTGGGCTTAACCGCCCGAAGGAGACGAACGATGTGGCACCAACAGTTGTTGAAACCTCTCACACTCGCGGCCTTGCTTGCGCTGCTCTACACCGGACCTGCAGCAGCACAGGCGGGCTACACACAGGCTGTGCCAGCCGGCGCAACGGCTCTCGAGCTTGCCGCCGCCGAATCCCGCTCCGCCCCCGCTATCGAAGGGGATGTGAATGCGGCTGATCTGTCCCGATCCGCGTTCTACCTGAGAACCGCGCGGCTCGCCATGGATCAGCCCGGCACCGACGACTATTTCGGCAGATCCCTCGCCTTCGACGGCACTACGCTTGCAGCCGGCGTGCCTGGCGCCGATGGACGGGGCGCGGTGCTCATCTACACACGCAGCGGCTTGACGTGGGCCCGGCAGGCCCAGCTTGGAGCGCCCGGAGCCGCCACAGGAGCGGAGTTCGGCACCGCGGTGGTTCTGGAGGGCGATACCCTCCTGGTGGGGGCCCCCGGCGCCCAGATCGGTGCCAACGCCCGGCAGGGCGCTCTGTATCACTTCACGCGCAGCGGCACGACCTGGTCCCTTCAGGGGACGATTACGCTTGGCGACGGCGCGGCGGACGACCGGTTCGGCAATCGAATCGCCATCTCCGGCGCCACCGCGGCCGTTGCCGCGCCCGGCCGTGCAGCGATTTATATCTATTCTCTGGCGGGCAATGTCCTATTACTGGAGGAAACGGTGACTGCAGCTGCTGTAGATGCCACGACGAGCTTTGGCCGGGCGCTGGCGCTGGGTAGCGACATGCTTGTAGTGGGTGATCCGGACAAGGCCGTCGACCATCCGCGCCAGGGCGCCGCCTACGTCTTTCTCAGGACCGGCGGCGGCTGGAGCCACCAACAGACGCTGACCGCCTATGACGGCTGCAGTGTGCAGGATCTGCGAGAGTGCGATGACGGCGGCGGTGAGATGTTCGGCGATGCGCTCGCGCTCGACGGCACTACCCTGGTCGTGGGCGCCTGGGGTGAAGATGTCGCGATCGGCGATCAGGGCACCGTCTACGCATTCACCCGCGCCGGCGCCATGTGGTCTCAGTCGGGTCCGCGGGTGACCGCGCCTGACGCGCTCATGGGCGACTACTTCGGCAGATCGGTGGCTATCCACGGCGACACCCTGGTAGCCGGCGCCTGGAATGACGCCATCAACAGCGACAGCGTTGGCGAAGGGTCGGCCTACGTGATGGAACGGAACGGCGAAGGGTGGACGCTGGTGGCCAAGCTGGTCTCGCCGGAAGGTACGCCCGGCGCCAACTTCGGGACACATGTGGCCGTGCACGGGCATACCGCCGTCGTGAGCGCCTATTTACAGCCATCCGGCGATCTAGAGGCGGCGGGCGCGGGGGCAGTACATATCTACGAGCCGGCCATATGGGACGACCTCACCGCGCTGGCTGCAGACAACGGCGCGCCGGGCGATGACTTCGGCCGCAGCGTAGCCCTGGACGGCGACACACAGGTAGTCGGCGCGCCGTACCGGGATGTCGACGGCCGGCCGGACCAGGGCGCCGCCTATGTCTTTGTGCGCAGCGGCGCTGCCTGGGTGCAACGGGCCATGCTCACCGCGCCCAATGGCGGGGCAGGAGACGCCTTTGGTATGTCGGTCGCCGTAGATGGCCCCTACCTCGCGATCGGCGCGCCCTATTGGTCCGGGAACGGCAAGACGCTGCAGGGCGCGGTCTATACCTTCGTCCGCGTTGGCGCTACCTGGACTCCGCTGGGTACGCCGCTGGTCGCGGCCAACGAACAGGCTTTCCAGCTGTACGGCAGTACACTGGCACTGGAGAACCCGTTCTTGGTGGTCGGCGCCCCGGGCACTGACAGCGGAGCAGGCGCGGCCTTTGTCCACATCCGCATGGGCAATACCTGGGCCAACCACACCACCCTTAGCCTGTCCGAGCTCGGCCCCAATGCGGCCGCTGGCTCCAGCGTGGACCTGGACTATCCGTTCATCGCCATCGGCGCCCAGACCAGTGGCAAGGGCGGCCAGGCCCGGCAGGGCGCGGTAGCCATCTTCCAGCGTCAGGGCGCACAATGGACAAAGCATGCCGTCCTCACCGCGGTCGACGGCGCCCCACAGAGCTACTTCGGACACGCACTGGCGCTGCACGGCCACATGATTGCCGCCGCCTCTGGCTTTCATTCGCCGCCCCACTATCCTGGCGGCGCCACGGACCAGGGGCTCATTCTCACCTATCGCAAGCGCCACAGCGAGTGGCGTGAGCTGGCCCGGGTCACAGCCGGCGATGGTGGCCAGGATGACACCTTTCACGTCAATCTGGCTATGGCCCAGTATATGCTCGTGGCGGGCGCATCTCGAGACGATGCCGGCGGGAACGCGAATCAAGGGGCCATCTACATCTATAAAGGACATGACAACGGTTGGTTCGCGTGGGAGACGCGTACAGCAGCAGGTGGCGCGGCTGGTGACCGCTTCGGCATCGCGGTGGCGGTCGAGCCAGACGGCCTGGCGGCCGGCGCGCCATCCCACCAAGGCCGGGGCGCGGTTTATGTCTCCCGCCCGCGCTTTGTGCAGCGCATCGCCTTTTCCCCGCTGCCGGATCGCACATTGAGCGAGGGATCATTCTCCATCACGGCCACGGCGTCGTCTGCTCTGCCGGTCGTGATCCGTTCCAATACGCCAGCTGTCTGCACGGTTTCGGGCCTGACCGTGACGCTGGTGGCGACGGGCACGTGCACGCTCGTTGCCTCCCAGGCGGGCGACGCGACTTTCTTCCCGGCACCGGACATCGAGCGCCCGTTCCAGGTCTTCCAGACGCAGCCGGCCGGCATCCTCGGCCCGCAGGGCGGTGTGCTGGATGACCCCGGCACCGGGCTTTCGTTCGGCGTGGCGCCAGGTGTGCTGGGCAGCGACACCTATCTCTTCATCGACGCAATGCCGGCGCCTGCGCTCGATCCGCCCACGGGGACGGAGATCGTCTCTGCCTATATCGACGTCACACTCGTGCCGGACCCCGGAACCCTGCCGGACACAGGGGCGATCCTGAGCCTCCCCCTCCACCATCCGCCAGCGGCGGGCAGCACCCTACAGCTGCATAAGCTGAATCCAACCACGGGCCAGCTGGTGGCGACCGGGATCGCTGGTGTGGTAGACAGCTCGGGACAACGGGCATCCTTTGCCGGTGTGAGAAACTTCTCAGTCTTCGTCGCTCTGGAGGAGCGCGCGAACATACCACCCGCGCCCCCTTCACTGCTCTATCTCCCTCTGGTCTCGAAGTAGGCGTTGCTTGGGGCAGCGACGGATACAGGTACCGTCGCTGCCCCAAGCAGTTCAACCAACCAATGCAACAGATCGGCGCCAGGGAGGATTGCGAACGCCGGACCGTACGGCGTAGACAGCAGCCCGTGGCCGTTTGTTTCTCCCGCTGCGCCTGCGCGGGCAATCGGCCTCTCTGGCAGGTCGATCTGGTGCAGTTGTGGGCGCCACAGTAAGCTGTACTTTACGCAGATTCGGAATTGACATTCCAGGCAGCCTATGCTAAAATCTTCGTATAAATACGATTATTCAGATTAATCAGATTATTTATGAACCTGACCCAGATCGAGTCCGAGTTTCTCCGCTATCTGCTGGCTAACGGCCACACACCAGGTGACCGGCTGCCATCTTTTGCCGAGATGAGCACGGAAACGGGTATGAGCATGGGCAAGCTGCGAGAGCAGTTCGAGGT
>JACFMY010000286.1:0-768 GCA_019455155.1 Caldilineaceae bacterium | reverse complement strand
CGCATGCTCGGCCTGGTAGACGCAAGCCCGCGCCGGGGAATCACGCGCACGCCCTACTCGTTTCTGCCCGCCGTGCGCCTGAGCCTGTTGGCCGCGCTGGCAATAGATGGGAGCGCGTTCGAGGCGTTTGGCGTCCTGCGCGCACATCTTGAAACTGCGTTCTGGGATGAAGCCGTTGTCTTGCTTAGGGAAGAGGACAAGCGCTATCTGGGCGAGCTGGTGGCCAACGCCTGGGAAAAGCTGAACCAGTCCAAGATCCAGATTCCCTTTCAGGAGCACAGAGAGCTCCATCTGACCATTTTCCGGCGGCTGAACAATCCGTTCGTCGTCGGCCTGCTGGAAGCGTACTGGGACGCGTACGAGGCAGTTGAGCTGAACACGTACGCCGATTACGGCTACCTGCAGGCGGTCTGGCAGTACCATGAACAGATCGTCGATGCAATCTGTAGCGGCGCCTTTGATGAGGGCAAGCGTCTGTTGGTTGATCACATGAAATTGCTGAGCGCCCGTGGCGTCTCATTAGAAGTTGCTCCCAACCAGGTAGGTCTGGCTATCTCTGGCACGTAGCCAAGCCGACAGAACGATCTGATGTAGTCGCGCACTATTGTAATGCATATTGTAGTACATAACGGTGTGAGCGAAGTGGCGCCCCAGCGATCGCGTGGCCGGTAGACCGGCAGCGCGGCGGGCGACGTCATTTGCCCAATAGATATCTGTCCGTTTTTCTAATTCGCGTTCCGCCGCAAGCTGGAGGAAATCAATGAGTGT
>JACFMY010000285.1 GCA_019455155.1 Caldilineaceae bacterium | reverse complement strand
TGGCCGCCACGCAGGCCACGGTCGCCAGCGGCGCGGTGCGGCGGGCGCTGATCACGGCGGGCGCGTTGGTGATGGGCGGCGTCCTGCTGTTCCTGGCCGGCGCGCCGCTGACAGCGTGGCTCACCGGTCTTGGCTCCAACTGGCTCTTCGTCTTTGCGGTGGTCGTGGCCTCGCTCACAGGCATGGGGCTGGGCGCGCTCATGGAATCGACGCTCATCCGCCCTTTATATGAGCGGGCCATCTACCAGATCATGCTCACCTTTGGGCTGGCCTTCATTGGCACAGAGGTGGTGCGCGCGCTGTGGGGGCGTACGGGCTTTACCATGCCGAAGCCGGCCTTCTTCAACGGCTCGGGCGAGGGCTGTCCGGCCGCCACCATCGGCGACTGGCTCCAACATGGCTGTTCCACCCTGGTGGTGGAGATCGCGGGCGACCGGGCGCGCATCCGTACCTACAACGAGATCTTTCTCATCCTCGTGGGTGCCGTGGTGTTGGTGGGCGTCTGGCTCATCCTGCACAGGTCCCGGCTCGGCATGATCATCCGGGCCGGCGTGCAGGACCGGGAGATGGTGGAGGCGCTGGGCATCAACGTGCGCCAGGTCTTCACGCTTGTCTTTGCCCTGGGCGTGGGGTTGGCGGCCTTGGGCGGTGTGCTGGCCGCGCCGGCCCAGGGGCTTTCGGATGGTATGGGCAGCACGCTGTTGCTCTCGGCTCTCATCGCCCTGGCCATCGGCGGGCTCACGAGCTACACCGGTGCGGCGGTAGGGTCGGTACTGATCGGGCTGATCCAGCAGTTCATGGTCAAGTTTGGCCAGACCGGCATACCCATCCCCTTTATGGAGACGGCCTTCAAGCCGACACCGTCGCTTGTCCCCGCCTCGACGGTGCTGCTGATGGTCATTGTCCTGTTGCTGATCCCCCAGGGTCTGTTTGGACGGAAGGAGTAAACCGCTGTGAGTGCATCTTCTTCGGTTACCCGCACAGCGGTGCGGCCGGCCGTGCAGTCTTCGTGGTTCAGGGACAATCTGGGGTGGATGGCAATCACCGTGGCGTTGGTGGCGCTGCCCTTTGTGCTTGCCATCTTGAACGGACAGTCCCCCGCGGGCGTGCTGGCGGGTGAGGGGGGCAACGCCAAGTTCATCCAGGGTCTCATGATCGAGATCTTCATCCTGGGTATCTACGCGATCAGCTATGACCTGCTGCTGGGTGTCACCGGTCTGCTCTCCTTTGGCCACGCCATGTTCTTCGCCGTGGGCGCCTACTTCACAGGCATTGCGCTCAAGAGCTTTGGCTGGCCCTTTCCCGTCATGGTAGCCGCGGTCATCTGCGCGGGCGTGCTGCAGGCGCTGCTCTTTGGCATTGTGTTGCCCCGCGTCCACGGCGTCACCTTTGCCCTGGTGACGTTAGGCTTCGCGTCCGTCTTCGAGATCGCGCTCAAGTCCCGTGAGTTCGCCGATTTGACCGGCGCCGATGTTGGGTTGCAGGGTATTCCCAAACCCGCGTTCCTGGATCCCGCCAACGAGCGCTTTCGCTTCTATCTGGTGGCGCTGGCGGCCCTGATGCTCACCTACCTCATCTATCGCCGTTTTGTGAACTCGCCCACGGGGCGGGTAGCGGTCGCCATCCGGGAAAACGAGCAACGCGCCCGCATGTTGGGCTACAACACCTTCTATTTCAAGCTTGCAGTGCTCTGCGTTTCCTCCATTGCCGCCGCGCTGGCTGGGATGTTGCACGCGCTCTACATGCCCCTGGTCAGCCCCCATGTGGCCAGCCTTGGCTTCACGGTTACGGCGCTGCTGATGATTCTCATGGGCGGTATCGGCACGCTCAGCGGCGCGCTGCTGGGCGCGGCCCTTTTTCGCCTCATGGAGTTCTATTTCTCGCGCTGGTTTGGTGAGAACGCCGCCTTCCTGATCGGCGCGGTCTACGTCTTGTTGGTGCTCTTCGTGCCCTACGGCATCGTCGGTACCTGGCGCCGGCGCGCGGCCGAACGCAAGACCGGGCTGCGCGAGCTGGCGCGCCTGGCCACAGGAGGGAAAGTGGAAGGAAAGCTGTAACCTCGCACGCGCAGCCCCACGCGCGGCTCGTATCAGGTATCACGATCAGGATATCACGATGCCGGCTCCCCCACTTGGCTTCATTGCGCGAGATGGGTACAATGGCCCCACCGAGCGCAATCGTTTCTGAGGTAATTGATTGGGGCAGCCCATGTTTGTGGGTGACTGGCTGGCGCGGCGCGCACAGTTAACGCCGGATAAGGTCGCGGTTGTGGACACGGTCGCCGGCCGCGACGTGACCTATGCGGCCTGGAACGCCCAGGCCAACCGCTCCGCGCACTGGCTCCGGGCGCTGGGCGTGGAACGGGGCGACCGCGTCGCTGTGCTGGCCATGAATTCCATGGTCTATCTGGAGATCTGGTTTGCCTGCGCCAAGCTGGGCGCGGTGCTCCAGAACCTCAACTGGCGGCTCAACAAGGCGGAGCTGGCCGCGATTGTGGCAGACGCCGCGCCCCGGGCGTTGCTCTACGGCCGCGAGTTTGCCGCCACCGCCGCGGCGCTACGTGCCACGGCGCCCTCGCTGCGCCACATGGTGTCAATCGGCGATGGCGCGTCCGGGGCCGGCAGCTGTCTGGCCGAGCGCGAGGCCTTTCCCGCGACCGCGCCTGTTGCCGCGCCTGTCCACGCGGACGAGCCCTGGGTCATCTGCTACACGGGCGGCTCCACGGGCCTGCCCAAAGGCGCTATCCTCACCCACGGCAACGTGCTAGCCAACATCGCCAATACAGTGGCTGGCTGGGGCGTGCGTGCAGACGATGTCGCGGTGCTCAACGCGCCCCTCTTCCACACGGGCGGTCTCAACGTCTTTACCGCGCCCCTGGCCTATGTGGGCGGGACGAGCATTCTCTGCCGCCACTTCGATGCGGACCAGATCTTCGATCTGCTGGCGGAGAGACGGTTCACCCTCCTTTTTGGCGTCCCGACCATGTACGTGATGCTCCAGCGCCACCCGCGCTGGGCGCGCGCGGATTTCTCCCCCTGCCGCATTGTCATCAGCGGCGGCGCACCCTGCCCACCCCCTGTCTACGAGCGCTTCTGGGCCAAGGGCGTCCCCTTTAAGAGCGGCTATGGCCTGACGGAAGCCGGCCCCAACAACTTCTGGCTGCCCGACACCGACGTGCAGCGCAAGCCCGGCGCGGTGGGCCTGCCCCTGCCCCACGTAGAGATCCGCATTGTTGACGAACAGGGCCAGCCCTGCGCGCCCGGCGAGGTAGGCGAGCTATGGATTCGCGGCCCCCACGTCACGCCTGGCTATTGGAACAATCCCGCCGCCACGGAAGCCGTGCTGGTCGATGGCTGGCTGCACACGGGCGACCTGGCGCACGGCGACCGCGAAGGATATGTCACCATCGTGGGGCGGCGCAAGGAGATGTTCATATCCGGCGGCGAGAATATCTATCCGGCTGAGGTTGAGAACGCGCTCTATTCCCACCCTGCTGTGGCCGAGGCGGCGGTCATTGCCGTCGCGGATGCGGTATGGGGCGAAGTGGGCAGGGCGGTGGTGGCGCTCCATGCCGGCGCTGATCTGAGCGAGCAGCAGTTGCTGGCGTTCCTGGGCGAGCGCATTGGGCGCTACAAGCAGCCGCGCTCGATTGTCTTTGTCGAGGCCCTGCCGCGCACGGGCACCGGCAAGATCGACAAGCTGCGGCTGGCCCTCCTCTACGGCACCGCGGAATCGGCCACGTAGATCACGCTATCTCTCACATGTTGAAAACCTGCCTTCCCGGCCACGCGCTGGCTGGCGCGATTGTCATGCGAGGTGCTCCAGCTTGGGATGTGGCCGCGGCCGTGGATGTCCGCGCACAGGCCCGCCACGCAGGCCGCGCTCAGCCCCTGGCTGCGATAGTCCGGCTCGGTAACGACCCCCACATCCTCGTAGCGGTCACCCAGGAAGAAGGTATTGGCGACCGCCACCAGGCGGTGGCCAGCAAACGCGCCCCAGGCCATGCCGCCGGCGGCCAAGGCCCGGGGCGTCTTCCACGTTTTGGCGATCCAGTTGATGGCGTGACTGATCGCGGCCAGCGCGGGCGCATCGTCCTCCTGGAGGCGCCGCACTGTGAAGTCTGGCGGCGCCTCCAAGCGTTGCCGGGGCGGCGCGGGCTGGGTGTAGATCAGGCGCGGCCAGACGATCAGGTCGGGAAAGGCGCGCTTCAAGAGCGGGGCAAATTCTGGGCGCGCGTCGATGAAGCCACGGGCGACGGTGCGCAGCGCGGCCGGCGTCACGGCATCAGGTTCGCCCAGCACAGCGCCGTTCCCGGCAATGTCCACATAGAGCACCTGGGGCGCGGGCCAGCGATCGGCGAAGGCGCGGCCATGGCCCGTGTTGAGGACGTGGAGACCGACCAGCGGGCCCGGCTTCTCGGGCAGAAACCAGGTGCGCAGTTCGGCAAGCTGCTCAAGTGTGAGTGGAATCATCGAACAACCTTTCTACCTTCCAGGAAGCGGCCATATGTTCTGGGGTCAGGCAGAGGGCTCCCGGCCGCTTCCCGGAAGGTGTGCGGCCATTATCGTTGTCACCATTGGCGGCGTCGCCGTGGGCCGCTATCCCATGCTCCACATGAACCGGGCCACCATTGCCCTGACCGGCGCCACGATTCTGCTCTTCCGGCCCTCTATTCCGCACTTCCCCAACCCGACCCAGGCATGGCTGACCCTGGCCATGGCGACGACCCTGGCCGGCAACCTGACGCTGTTGGGCTCCGTGGCCAATCTCATTGTGGCTGAGACGGCCAGGCGGCGGGGCGTCACCCTCTCCTTCACCGAATATCTCAAGGCCGGCCCCCTCATCACCGCCGCGAGTCTGCTGCTGGGGATCGTCTGGCTAAGCCAGGTATAGTAGGCCTGCAATGGCGGCAGCCGGCCCCCGTAGACAGCTCGCGGGCCCCGTTTGGCGACGGCCACGATCGGTGGTATCGTGCAGTTCGACAGTTACTGCACCACGCCGTTGAAGCGCCGCGGTCTGTCAGTAGCCAGGTGTCTGGTCGTTGTGTTCCCCCTGAATCGTAGCTGCCTACGCCTGTACTTTTTCGCCACGACAAAGTTGATTGCGGACAGGCCGCGTCCTGGACAAAAGAGGGGGAAACTATGCAAGTGCGTCGAGTCCGCTGGCTGATTTTATTGCTGCCGGTCGCGATCCTTGTTCTGCTAGCGGCGAGCGCGCCCGGCTATGTGCGAGCGGCGCCAACTGAACAGATAGGCCCAGTTTTCATTGTCATCGACGGCACCGTCGTGGCCGCCACCCGGCTCAACGTGCGCGACCGGCCTGGTCTAAACGGCCAGATTGTGGGCAAACTGCCCCGGGGGGCACGCGTGCAGATCGTGGGGCGCAGCGGCGCCTGGCTGTTGATCCGCTTCCCGCCGATGCCCGTGGGTTACGCCTGGGTGAGCGCCGCGTATGTGGCCATCGATGGTCAGGGGCCGCCGGTGAGCGCGCCGCCCATGGTGCCGGCGCCCCGCCCGCCTGTAGCAAGCGCGCCGGGCCGGGCCGTGGCTCCGCCGCCTGTGCCGCCGGCCGCCACGGTGCCTGACATTCGCGTCGGCGCGCCCGATCTTGTGGACTACCAGCCCACCCGCTTCCGCTGGCGCTGGAGCCAGGACCCGGTGGCGCTGGCCGGCATCGACTGGTACACCGACATACTGCTCTTCTTCAAGAACGAGATAGTGCCCTACCAGACCCTGGTGGCGGAGCCCCACGCGGTGACGCGCAGCGAAGGGCTCTTTGTCTTCGAGGCGCCCATCACGATACGCTGCGACACCTTTGCCGTAGCGCGCATCGCGGTGCGCCAGAACGGCCAATTTGTGGGCTGGGTCTCGGACCGGGGCACGCCCATCGACCTCGGCCCCTCCTGTGCCGAGTTGGCCGGTTCTGATAAGCCCAGTAGCGGTGGGGGTGGAGGAGGTAACGATCCTGGGAGCGGCGGCCCCACTCCTACGCCCATAGTTTGTGATCAGTTTGATAACATTCCCGATTGCCCAGTTCCCTAAACAGGGGCAAATAACAGCTTGTTAGCAGAGAATGGCGGACCAGACCAGGTCCGCCATTCGTTTCTTGTTTATCTCGCTACGCACGCATACCCGCGCATTCCGCGTAACGAGTCGCAGCAATATCTCTGCGCGATCTCACTCACCACCCGCAGCAACTCTATCCACAATTCATGGTGCCCCTTGGTGTCCATGGCGCCATGGTGGTTCCCACTCCACCCTCCCCTCCCCTCACTGCTGTTGTTGCTGCTGTTGTTGCTGCAACAGCTGCATCGCCCGCAGCGTCTCCGCATACCGGGCGTGGAGCTGCTCGGCCATGGAGCGGTAGGGCGGCATCTCCATGACCTCGGTGTCGGCTGGCATATGCTCGCCGTCCTCCACGGCCCGCACCCGCACGCTCACCGTTAGCTCGCTGCCCGCGAGCCCTTTGAAGACCCCGCGCGTGGGCGGCACATCGTGGTAGTCACGGCCCACCGCGACCTCGATGTGGCGCTCGCCGACCAGGACGTTGTTGGTCGGGTCGAAGCCAACCCAGCCGATCTCCGGCAGCCAAGCGTCCAACCAGGCGTGGCTAGCTCCGTCCGCGGAACGGTCGTCCCGGCGGTGGTAGAGGTAACCGCTCACGTAGCGACAGGGGATGGCCAGGTAGTTGCGGACCAGCGCGATCATGATGTGGGCAAAGTCCTGGCAGACGCCCCGCCGGTGCGCAAGCGCCTCGTCGATGGGCGAGTCGACGCGTGTGCTCGCGGCGTCGTAGGCGAAGGTACGGTGGATGGAGTGGTTGAGCTCCAGCAGCAGGCGCAGCGGATCATCGCGGCGGCGCACGTCCAGTTCCTGAGCGAGCGCGTCCAGCCGCTCTGTGCGCGTCGTAAACTCGCTGGGCGCCAGCATGTCCCAATGCTCGCCCGTGGCCGCCACCGCGTCGATCTGGGACCAGGCAGTGTCCGGCAGGAGCGGGGGCAGGGCAGGCCGCGGCGAGACCTGGACCTCTGCCTGGGCGATGATGGCGAGTTGCTGGTGCACCGCGGGCTGGCTGAAGTGGTGCACGACATTGTGCAGGTGATCCTCGTACGTAAAGACCGCGGCCTGGGGCCGTACCTGCAGCTGGAAGGCATCGCACTGCTGGTAGAGCGTCTGCCGTGGATGCATGCGTACTTCGGTGATGCTCTCGGCAATGGGCGCCGTGTATTGAAAGCGCGTAACGTGTCGAATAGCGTAATGCATAGACCGATCTGTGCTCTGAACGTTTCCGGCCGGGGAGGATGACGAAGGCGCCAGCGTCTCCGGCCTGGCGCCCCTTCCGTCTATCCTACGACGGCCAGCTTCTCACCAATTGAATAGGTAATATAGGTCTGGTAGATCGCCTCATGGAGCTGGCCACAGCGTCCCTGGATATCCAACAGGTAGGGGGCCAAACCGCTATCGATGATCTCGTCAACCTGGGCGTAGTCTAACATAGCGCGCAGGCGGCCCGCCAAACGGTAGACGCGCGCGCCCTTGCCGGTTTCTGCCAACTCGCCGATGACCTCCAGCGAACGTTGCACCATGTTAATGGCAAAGTGGACCGAATAGGGAAACTCGGGGTTGAGCAGCAGAAACTCCACGATGGACTGGGGCCGCACATTGGCCGTGTAAAGCCGGCTGTAGGCTTCAAAGGCGGCGCAGCCGCGCAACAGCCCGACCCATTCCAGGTAGGTCTGCTGGTCGACGACATCGTGGTCCGGCGCATCCATGCAGAGCGCGCGGTAGTCCACGTTGAGCGTATCAGCCGTCTCAATGGCGCGTTCGATGTAGCGACCCAGCTGTATGAAGTTCCAGCCCTGGTCCCGGGTAATGCGTGAGTCGGTGATACCCTGGAAGCGGTAGACCTCCTGGTTGATGTTGTGGTAGAAGCGGTGAGGTTGGCCCTGCCAGATGCGCGCCATGCTGGCGGTCTGGATGGACAGATAGAGCTGGTTAATCTGTTCCCACATCTGTGAGCTGATCTGCTCGCGCACTTGGCGAGCATTCTCCCGTGCGCCGGCGATACAGCGAGAGATAGAGTTGGGGTTCTCTTCATCCAGCGTGAGCAGGCACGCCAGATCGTAGTCGGAGGAGACCTGCTGTGCCGGGTATTGGGCCCCCACCAGGCAGGCGACCAGGCGCTCGCGGCGGCGCCGCGCGGCTTCCGTCGCCTGCTCCGGCGCGATGGTCAGATGCACATCAAGCTGGCGCGCCACATAGTCGGCCCGCTCCAGGTACCGGCTCATCCAATAGAGGCTGTCAGCTACACGTGAGAGCATGGTCGTCTGTCCCCTTTCGCCCATCATCCCTGCGAACTTGCTCGTCACTCAATCTCCTTTGGTGACCTACGTCCAGTGGTCTGTCAATCGTGATTCTTTAGCCATCCGGTAGTAACGA
>JACFMY010000284.1 GCA_019455155.1 Caldilineaceae bacterium | reverse complement strand
CATTGAAGATGGTATCGACGCTGGCGTATTCGGCCGTCATGCCGCCATACATCACCATTACGCTGTCACAGAGCTCGGCCACAATGCCCAGATCGTGGGTGACCAGAATGATCGATAGGTTGAGTTGCTCGCGCAGGTCCGACAGTAACTGCAGGATCTGCGCCTGGACCATGACGTCCAGCGCGGTGGTCGGCTCGTCCGCAATGACGATATCCGGTGCACAGGCCAGGGCCATGGCGATCATGGCGCGCTGGCGCATACCGCCTGAATATTGATGGGGGAATTGGTTGCGGCGGGCCGAGGCAATACCCACCAGTTCCAGCAACTCGCCCACACGGCGGTTGATCGCCGGGCCGTCTTGGATGACATGATGCTGGCGTATGGCCTCGGCGATCTGGTCCCCCACTGTGCGCACGGGGTTGAGCGCATTCATGGCCCCCTGAAAGATCATGGCAATGCGCTTCCAGCGCAGATCAGCCATTTCACGTTCGGGCAGCTCCAACAGATCTTGTTCCTCGAGAAGAATCTGGCCAGAAACGATGCGACCGGCCGCGGGCAGAAGCCGCATGAGGCCCAGCATCAAGGTGGACTTGCCGCAACCACTTTCACCTACCAGTCCCAGCACCTCGCCTTCGTGCAGGGTAAAGCTGACATCATGGACGGCCCGAGCGGGCGCCTGCCTGTCTGCAACGTAGTCAATAGAGACGTTCTGAACTGTAAGCAGCGGTCTACGCTGCTCCCCTTTATACGCACTCATGGTTCACCTGACTCACACGCGGGCCCTTAGTCTGCGCCCTGGCTTTGGGGTACGGCCAGACGCGCGACCATGCGCTTGCCCACCGAAAGATGATGCGTCGCCAACCGCGGATTGAGCGCTTGTTCCAGTCCCTGGCCCAGGAGCGTGCAACCCAACACCACCCACACAATGCCAAAGCCTGGCACGACGAGCGCCCACCAGGCGCCGGCGCTCATGGCGCCCCGCGTAAAGGCGAAGTTGAGCATCTGGCCCCAGCTGAGGGTGGCTGGATCACCCAGGCCCAGAAAACTCAGTGTGCTCTCGTTTAGGATGGCAAGCGAGATCACCAGCACCGTATTGACGACGATCAGCGGCAAGACCAGGGGAAAGATGTGCCGGCGGATGATGTAAAGATTACCCGCGCCCACGGCCCGCGCGCGAGTAACGAACTTGCGCTGCTTGACTGAGAGCGTTTGTGAGCGCACCAGCCGGGCAGTGGCGGTCCAACCCAATAGGCCGATGACGAGGATGATATTGCTGAGGCTCGGTTTGGTCAGCGCCACAATGACAACAGCCAGCGGCAGGTCAGGGATGACGAGCATGATGTCGGTGAAGCGCATCAGGATGTTCTCCGTACGCCCACCGAGATAGCCGGCCAGAATGCCCATCAGGCCGCCAATACTGACCGAGATGAACGAGGCAAAGAAACCAACAATCAGGGAGACGCGCGCGCCATACAGGAAGTTGGTCAGTACATCGCGGCCAGCATCGTCGGTTCCCAGCGGATGCTCGCCGCTCGGCTGCTGGTAGATATCCATGATGGTGACCCTGATGGACGCTTTGGGATCGTGTGGCGCGATCCAGGGGGCAAAGACGGCGACGAAGACAGCCACAACCAACATGGCCAACCCGATCATCCCCATTGTGTTGCGCCGCAGGCGCTGCCAGATACCGCGCATCCCACTGGCGGAATTGCCGTCCATGATACCTCACTTCCAGCCGGTCGTAGTTCGATCGCTCGCCCCACGCCCGCGTTCTTCCCGTCTGTGCCGGCTGTTAGCTCACCTGCACGCGCGGGTCTAGATAAGAGTAGAGCAGATCGGCGATCAGGTTTGCAAGGATAACGCTAATGGCCAGGAGCAGAAACGCGCCCTGCAGCATGGGGTAATCGCGACGCCCGACCGCCTCGTAGATGGCGCCGCCCAGTCCCGGCCACGAAAAGACCGTCTCAATCTGCACGGCGCCGGCCACTGTGAAGCCCAAATTTAGCGCGATGATGGTCGCCATGGGCAGCATGGCGTTCTTCAGCGCGTGATCCTTGAGGATCTGGAAGTGGCTGAGACCCTTGGCTTTGGCAGTGAGAATGTAGTCTTCCGATAGCACGTCGATGAGGGCACTGCGCATGAGCAGCATATACTCGCCGAGAAACACAATCGTATAGGTCAGTGTGGGCAACACCAGGTGCCGGGCGATGTCTCCTAGCTGCTCCCAGACGCTGCCATAGGCCAGCCCCGGCGTGAGTTTGCCGCCAATGGGCAGACCCAGGTATGTGCTGCCCCAGAAGAGGAGAATGATGCCAAGCCAGAAAGTGGGCAGGCTCCAGGCCAGCAGGCTGACACCGAGCGCGGCGTAATCGATGGGCGTCTGCGCTTTCCAGGCCGCGATCACACCCAAGGCCATGCCCAGGATGATGGCAAGGACCTGGCCGGCGCCAATCAGCAGGATCGTGTTCCACAGCCGTTCCACGAGCACCTCTGCTACGGGACGATTCATGTGGTAGCTGATACCGAACTCACCGCGCAGCAGGTTGCTGGCGTAGATGAAGAACTGGGTGTCAAAGGGATTGACCAGGCAGTCGCCGGGTGTAGGTGGATTCAGCACCTCGAAACAGTTGATGACCGGCTTGTCCAGGCCAAAGCGGACACGGATGGCCTGCTGGGCCTCGACAGTGAGGCGCGGGTCGCGCAGTCCGGCACGTGCGGGATCGCCGGGCAGGATGCGAAACAGAAAGAAGTTCAGCACAATGACGAACGCGACCGTAAAAAAGGCCCAGGCAACTTTGCGGAGCAGATAGGTTGATCGTTTCACGATCTCCTCACCTATGGGACCAACGGGCAATTGGCGCCAGGATCAGTAGTGGTTGGCAAGGCCGCGTTGGGGGGAATACAGTCTCCGCCCCAACGCGGCCCTCAGCCAGCTACGTCGTCACCGTACTGGCTCAATGACCATCAACGAGCTTTGATCTTCCAGGGCGACCTTGGGGCCGTCTGTAATCCAGCCCCTGAAGCGATCGGTACGGAACGCCTGAACGCTCTGGGCATAGTACGGAATGATATAAGGCAGGTCCTTGTGCACGATCTCCTGCATCTTCCACACGATAGCCTTGCGCTCCTCCACGTCCAGAGTGACGCCCTGCTGCCTGTAAAGCGCGTCATACTCGGGGTTTGAGTAACCCGTTTCGCTGGTGCCAGTGGGGATTTCATCGGTGGTCATGACGCTGAGGAGGAAGCTTGGGTCCGGGTCCGATCCCCACCCCCACAGGATGACGTCGAAGTCGAAGGTGGGGCAACAGATCGCGGTCAGCGCATCAGGGTCCAGCGCCTGGAGCTCGGCTTTGACGCCGATCTGCGCCCACGCGCTGCTCAGAATCTCGGCCATACGCGGCGCATCGTTGCTGTCGCTGGGCCAGTTCATGCGGAAGACCAGCGACTGCGAGCCGTCGGGCATTTCACGCACACCATCTCCGTCTGTGTCGGCATAGCCGGCATCGTCCAGAATCTTGTTGGCCAGCGCGATGTCAAAGGCGTAATCCTCCAACTTGTTGTTGTACCAGATTCCCAGGCCATCGGGAATAAGGGTTAGACCAGGCGAGCCCAGGCCCAACAGCACCACGTCGATGATCTGCTGTTTGTCGGTGGCGTGGGCCAGAGCCAGACGTACGTTGAGGTCAAGCAGCGCGGGATGGCCCGTACATTCGCCGTCGTCCGGCGGGCATTGTTCCGGGTCCAGCACGTTGAGGATGATGTCCGTGACGCCTGGACCTAAGGGCGGGCCGGCCACGAGCTGTACGTTGGGATCATTGCGCAGCGCGGCCACGGCCGTGTTGGGCATCTCCGTGATCATATCGACCTGGCCGGTGCGGAGCGCCTGCACCAGCGCATCGGCATTGTCAAAGGTCTGAAAGACAACGCCGTCGATCTTGGCTGGCGTTCCGTAGAAATCCCGGTTGGTCTCCAGCCGTACGAACTGGTTCTGGCTATATTCCACCAGCTTGAACGGGCCGCTACCGATCATCTCCAGGTTTTGAAACTCGACAGCAGCCTGCCCCTCCAGCCCGCCCCACACATGTTCAGGCAGCACGAAGAGGGTGTAGAGTTGGCTCTCCATATTCGGGATCGCTTCAGAGAGCTTGATGACAACCGTGCGCTCGTCTACCGCTTCGACGCTCTCGAAGTAATCGGTATAGACGGGCAGGAAGGGGAACCCGGCTGTGTTCTTGTAGAGATTGAAGGAAAAGGCCACATCGGACGCGGTCACTGGTTCGCCGTCATGGAACGTTGCGCCCGCGCGCAGCGTGAAGGTCCACGTTTTGCCATCCTCGGAGACCTCTGCCCGTTCAGCCAGATCCAGGCTGTACGTGCCGTCTAGATTCAGCCTGTAGAGGGTGCTGTAGACCAGGCCATAGATGGTGTAAGCCTCAGTGAGAACAGCTACACCCGGATTCAACGAGTCAGGACTGCCGGACCAGCCGACACGCAGGACGCTGCCCGCGGCCGCCTGCCGCGCGGCCGGTTCACCGGCGCTTGCCGGCGCGGCAGGCTGGGCTGGCACGCTGCAGGCGCTAAGCAGCAGGATCGACAGAGTGGCCAACACGGCCATAAACCATTTGGGCTTCATTCGCTTCCTCCTTCTGGCAATGAGGTTGGACGATTCACGGCCAGGTTTGCACGGCTATTGTTCGGTAGCGGCGTTCTCGTGAGACGAATGAAGCCGTGCCGGGACCAGACCATCGATTGGACAGCGAAGCAGAGTGCCGTGCGGCCACAAAGCTACCACACGGGCGCTTCTGTGTCTTCCTTCAAGACATCTTCGATTGCGTTGAGCTCCTCGTTCGTGAAGTCCAGGTTGGCCAGGGTGCCTATATTGTCTTCGACCTGGGACACCTTACTGGCCCCCACGAGTGCGGAGGTCATCTCGGGGTGGCGCAGTACCCATGCGATAGCCAGCTGTGCCAGTGTCTGGCCGCGCGCCTGTGCGATCTCGTTGAGCCGTTGGGCAAGCTTGATGCGGCGCGGACTTACCTCGTCGCGGCTGAGAGAGCCATGGGCCTTCGCTGCACGCGAATCATCTGGAATGCCGCCCAGGTACTTGTTGGTCAGGAGTCCTTGGGCCAACGGTGAAAACGCGATACAGCCTATGCCCAGCTCACCCAGCGTTTCCAACAGGCCGTCCTCGACCCAGCGGTTGAACATATTGTACGCCGGTTGGTGGATGAGGCACGGCGTGCCCAGCTCACGCAGGATACGCGCCGCCTCTCGCGTCTGCTCCGGCGTATAGGTGGAGATGCCGACGTATAGGGCGCGGCCGGAGCGAACGGCATAATCGAGAGCCATCATGGTTTCCTCGAGCGGCGTATTGGGATCGGGGCGGTGGCTATAGAAGATGTCCACATACTCGAGTCCCATGCGCTTTAGGCTCTGGTCCAGGCTGGCGATCAGATACTTCCGCGAGCCCCATTCGCCGTAGGGGCCCGGCCACATATAATAGCCGGCCTTGGTGGAGATGATGAGTTCATCTCGATATGGCCGCAGATCGTCGCGCAGGATTTTACCGAACGTCTCTTCCGCCGAGCCGGGCGGTGGGCCGTAGTTGTTGGCCAGATCGAAGTGAGTGACGCCCAGGTCAAATGCACGCAGCACCATCGCGCGTGCACTTTTGTGTGTGTCGACCCCACCGAAATTGTGCCACAGGCCCAGGGACACCGCAGGGAGCAACAGACCGCTGCGCCCCGTGCGCCGGTAGACCATGTCTGCATAGCGTCCTTTGGCAGCTTGATATTTCATTATTGTTCCTTTCTATGCAATCATTGTCCGGACGATGCCGGTTAATGGAGCAAACGCATATCTAGCGCTGGCGCATGACCCGTTCAAGTCCGCACACCTGGCTGAAGCTAGCAACTGCTAGACGCCAGCGCGCCGCTCGGCCCGCGATCACGGTCCTAGCGCCCGCGATCGCGGGCCGCCATACCGTCCTGCGATCGCGCGGCCTGTTGGCCGGATCCACATTAATCGCTGTCATGATGGAGGCGCCGCGTGTGAGGCGACAGCCACGTATGTCGATTCAATAATGAACGATTACCAGCGTGCCAGGATCAGCGGCGTCCGTGATATGCCACGAATAGTCGTTCACAGTAGGGGAAGCCCAGTCAAAGAGCCACTTCGCATCGGCATTCGTCATGTTCACGCAGCCATGGCTCATTGGCACGCCGAAGTTATTATGCCAGTAGGTGCCGTGGAAAGAATAATCGCGATAAAAGTACTGGACCCACTGGACGTTGGGAAGGTTATAGTAATCGCCGGCGGCGCGGCTGCCGCCCTGCATCGTCTGTGAAGCAACCTTGGCCCAGATGCGAAAGACGCCGGTGACGGTGGGGGTTTTGGCCTTGCCAGAGGAGATGGCGAACCTCTTGATCAGTTTGTTGCCCTCCCAGGCGTAGGTTCGCTGGTAGGTCAGGTTGACCGAGATCCATTTCCCTTCTGTAGGAATGGCAGGGTAATGGGGAACCCCCTCGCTGTCGGGCTTTGTGCCCGCAAAGAGTTCGGCAAAGGAAGGGGGCGGCACCACCAGGCGCGTGCCAGATCCGATCTGGGCGGGATCCTTGATGTTGTTGAGCTCGATCAGCCGCCGGAGCGAGGTGCCATAGCTGGCGGCAATGGCGGCCAGCGTTTCGCCTTGCTGCACAGTGTGCACGTAATATTTGCCTGCCACAGGAATATCGTCACCCTGTTGTGGCTCAAAACGCACGCCCGCCGACACGGGGACACGTAACGGCTCGCCGATATTGAGGCGGGCGGCAGGGGAAAGCTGGTTGAGCTCGGCCAGGAAGGCGGTGGTCGTTTCGAAGCGAGCCGCGATGGTGGCCAGCGTATCGCCCGGTTTGACGAGGTAGACGCGGGTTTGTTGGTCAGGGGGCAGCGAGGGCGGCTCTGCAGTCGTGGCCGGTGTGGCCGTTGCGGAGCGGCCGGCGCCGCTGCCGGCGGGTCCGCCAGGGACGACGATGGCCTGTCCGACGCGAATCACGTTAGGGTCGGACAGATTATTAAGGCGCAGCAGGGTAGAGACATTGGTGCCGTAGACGGCGGCGATCGAGGTGAGGGATTCACCTGGCTGCACGATATGGGTATTGGACTGCGCGGAGACGCTTCGCGTAGTCATCAGAAGGCTGAGCACAACAGCGGCCAGACTCAAGGCCAATACCCGGGAGATATCTGTGCACGCAGCGTGTCGCGTCATGGCTCTTCTCCAAAGATAGTACACTGGTCATCTCTGCAGGTAGACGGGGAGCGCTGGCTGCCCGGCGAATCGACAACGGATTGTGCCAACAAATCTAACAATAACACGTAGTGGTGTCAACAACAATCACCATCCGTCGTACGGGACGGTTGTTCGATCCCTTTTCCCCGGCGTCCCGTCCCCATGCCGCTTATGTACGTGGCGCCAGCGAGATAGGAGCGAACAGGCTGCGGCGCGTGGACAGCAAGCGTATTTCCCTAGAAAAGCGCCGAGGGTACTCCCCGATGCTGTCGGGGATGGGGAATCGGCGTATCCCTCCGGTCTCCCCAACCTTTCTCCTGTGAGATAAGCTCCTTCAGGACCAGCAGGATCATAGCCTCAGGCCCGCTAGCACTTGACAACAGATTCGTTTGGCGGTTCCGGCCCCGAACTCCTGGGTCGGGTAAAAACGAATGGGTGTCGCTCAACCGTGCATCTCAATGCGGCGGGACGCTCCGCTAGGACGTTAACGTAGTGGGTTGCCACATGCGTAGTCCTAGAAGCTCCCCCGGTTCACCGGGGAGAGTACGTCACGCTATTATCGGGCCGCCTGGCGGTGACAGATGTCACGGCTGGCGGCGCGGCCGGCGCTGAAACTCCCGGACCAGTAGACAGACCACGTTGATAGCAAAGGAGCTTTGCATGCCTCGTCCTCTGTTCGACTCGCCATACCTCTTTGGCTTGCATGACCCCGGCGGCGAAGCGGTCATGGCGCAGGCGGGCCGGCGCGGTTGGATCCTCTTTACGGAAGCCGTGGGCAGTGACCCCAACGACACGACCGGCAAGGATTTCACACCCTGGAGCAACCAGGACTTTGGCATTGTCTGCCGGATCAATAACGGCTATGGCAGCGTAGGGACGATCCCTACTAGTGACCGGTACGCCGATTTCGCGCGGCGCGTTGCAAACTTTGTTGCCGCCAGCCCCGGATGCAAGATTTGGGTGGTTGGCAACGAAATGAACCACAGCCAGGAGTGGCCCCAGGCGACAGTAGGCACCCTGCGCGCCGCGGCCGCGCCCAGCACACCTCTGCCCACGGGCCCAACCGCAGATCCCTTCGGCCACGGCAACAAGAGTCGCTTTGGCGCCCTTTACGCTGCAGCGCCGGCGCCTTCACCAGAGGCAAATGTCCGCACAGCTAGCGTTGAGGCCG
>JACFMY010000283.1 GCA_019455155.1 Caldilineaceae bacterium | reverse complement strand
CAGGTACCACTGAGCCGATCCAGTGTACCAGGTCCAGCCGGCGCGCCCAGGCGTGTCGGAGAGCGGACCGTGCACGTTGCCCGGCATGACATACGGCTCGGCGCTGTACTGGTCAGGCACGAGTCCGCGCCGCGGCGGGCAGAAGCTGGACCAGGTAGAGTAGGCCCCCTGCGCGCCATCAAGCATGCCATCTGCCAGCACAGCCCAACAAGCGGCGTGCACATAGACGCCGCCGTTCTCACGCACGCCGGGCGCATAGCGGGATAGATAGCCGATGGAGGCGTCGGGCCGCGTGTAGGCCGGGGCAAAGAGGAGCGGCCCATAGGGGGCATAGAGCTGTGCGTGGGCTGCGTTCATAGCTAGCCGGCCGCGCTTGCCCAGCGCCAATCCGCTCAAGACCGCCCATGTCTGTGCATTGAGGAAAACCTGGCCTTCGGTCCGCTCATGGGATCCCAACAACATGCCCTCGTCAGTAGAAGCGCGCCAATACCAGCCGCCATCCCAGGCATGTTCATTGGTCGCAGCCCGCAGCCTGGTCGCGGCGCCTTCAAACTCCGCTTGCGTCTGCGCATCCAAGACGGTCAGCTTGGCCCACCGCGTGAGCAAGAAATAAAGGAAGTGCGCCATCCACACGCTCTCGCCTGTACCGCGCGCGCCGACCGCGTTCATCCCGTCGTTCCAGTCAGCGGCAAGGATCAGCGGCAACCCCCGGGGGCTGCGACGGCTCAGCGCGAGACGGAACGCACGTAGACAGTGCTCGAGCAACGAGGCCGCGCCTCCATCGAAAAACGGTATCTCTTCGTCCAGAGCGCCGAAATCCGCTGTCTCCTGCAAATAATGCCAAACGACAAACGGCAGCCACAACAGATCATCGCTGTATTCGGAGCGCAGGCCGCTTTCGGCCAGCGGGTGCCACCAGTGGAGCACGACACCGTCCTGGTACTGGTGGGCCGCGTGCAGGCGGATCTGCGCAAGGGTTCGTTGAGGCTCTCCCAACAGCAACCAGATCAGGCTGTCTTGCAGTTGGTCACGATAGCCATAGGCGCCGCCCATCTGGTAGTAGGCTGTGCGCCCCCACAGGCGGCCGGCAATCGCCTGCAGCTGTAGCCAGCCGTTTGCCATGATGTTGACCGCGGGGTCGGGCGTCTCGATCTGCAGATGTTCGCTCACCCCACACCAGAACTGGCGCACGGCATCCAGCTCGCGACGGGCTGTCGCAACCTCTCCATATTTCTGAACCAATGCACGGGCCTGCTCATTGTCATTGGTCACGCCGAGGACAAAGACAACCTCGGTCGCCTCTCCAGGCGCCAGCACCACATCAACTTGCAGCGAACCAATAGGGTCGCCGCCGCGGCCCTGGCTGCCACTGCAATAGCCCCGGCGCACAGCCAGCGGCGCGGCAAGGCTGCCATGGCGCCCCAGGAATGCCCGCTTGTCGCTCTCGAACGCGATAGGCCGTTGCGAGCAAGCGTGGAAGGCTACATACGGCCAGGACTGGTTCCAGCCATGCGTGCCTGGCAACTCCCACAGCACTTTATCGGCCATCAGCATGCCGGCCGCTGGATCGTACCGCGTTTCGATGAACGTACGGTGGAATTCACGGTGCCAGTCCGGCGCCGCACCAAGCAGCCATTCGAAGTAAGTAAACAGGTGAAGAGACCGGGACCGCTCTCCACGGTTCTGAAGCTGTAGCAGCCAGATCTCGCAGGGATCGTCCATGGGTACAAAGAGGGTCAAGGTGCTCGACACGTCCCTGTAGGCGGACTCGAAGACCGTGTAGCCCATGCCGTGACGCACGCGGTAGCTCTGCAGCTGCCTGCCACAGGGCTGGAACGTCGGTGACCAGAACTCGCCACTTTCCACATCGCGGATGTACAGGTATTTCCCCCATTCATCGCGGATCAAGTCTTGTTCCCACCGGGTAATGCGGTTGAGACTGGCGTGGGTTCGCCAGCTGTAACCGCTCCCTGCCTGCGAAATGGTGGTTCCATAGTCGCCATTGGACAGCACATTGATCCATGGCATGGGCGTTTCTGGGTCAACAATCACATATTCACGGCCGTCGTCGCTAAAATGGCCGTATTGGGTCTCAAACTGTGGCATGAACAGATCTCCGCATGCGTGACGTTAGCTATTGGGACTCAAGACGTTGGAGATGGGCCTGCGCCTGCTGAATGAGGGCTGGCTCGTTGGGAAATAGATCAGGAATCTCGGCATAGATATCCTTGGCTGACCTGGCATCGCCCTCTGCTTCGTACAGCTCGCCCAGGCGCAAGAATATGCGCCCCATGTAGGCGCTGGGACGCCCGGTGTTTTCTTACACAAATTGCTCGGCCGTAGCTGTGGTCAACCGTTTATCGATGATTTCGTCTATTCGCGCCGCGGCGATGGCCAGCTGGCTAGGCCGCGGCCAGGCCCACGGGTGGCGCCAGATGTGCTCGACGTGCGTATAGCCGCCGTGTTGGACAAAGCGATTGGTTTGCGCGTCAAAGGTCTCGTAGCCGCGTAGCGCGTCCAGATAGTTGCCGGCCGCGAAACTGGCATCCGCGTCGGCCATGTAGCTAGCGGAGAGCCGGTAGGCGTCCCACCAGGCAAGCCCATAGGTGACCCCCAAAACCAGGCCAATGACCAGAATAACCAATCCAAAGCGGCTCCACCTGGCTCCGGTCTCCCGTTGCAGAGGGGCCAGGCTTTCGGTGGGCGGGGCAGATGTAACGGTCATGGTGAACCTTCTATGAACGAGCGTATGCCGCTACTTGAACGAAACGTTGGCAAAGGCCTTGGTGAACTGGTTTTGCATAAAGAAATAGACCAGGATCAAAGGCAGGGTGATCAGCGTCGTTGCCGCCCAGATCTCCTGCGCGTTTTCGCCAGGCACGGCGGAGGCAAACTGGAGCAGACCTACCTGCAGTGTCCATTTGTCGGGCGTGTTCAAGTAGAGCAGCGGGCCAAAGAAATCGTTCCAGCTCCCCATGAAGTTTAGAATGCCAACCGTTGCCAGCGCAGGCCGCGCCAGGGGAACGATGATGCGGACAAAGATCAGCACCTCATGGGCGCCGTCTAGCCGCGCGGCCTCGACCAACTCGTCTGGAATGCCGCGCATGAACTGGCGCAGCAGGAAGATGTTGAACACGCTCACTGCACTCGGGATAATCAACGACCGGAACTGGCCGACCCACCCCAGGTTGAACATGATGACGTAGGTCGGGATCAAGAATAGAATGCCCGGGATCATGATGGTTGCGAGCATGAAGCTGAAGATGCGCTCACGTCCCGGGAAGGGGATCTTGGCCATGGCATATGCGGCCAGGGCGCTCAAGGCAGTGTTCAGGGCGGTAATCGAGAGCGCAAGGATCAGCGAGTTACGGAAGAGCAATCCCATGCGCAGCCGCCGAAAGACGCCGACATAGCCCGAGAACGTAATCTCCGATGGCAGGCTCGTCGGGCTGTGCAGGATCTCGCGCCCCGGCTTGACCGAATTCATCACCATATAGACGAACGGATAGAGCACAATGGCCGCGCCAATGCATAAGAGCAAATAGGTAACAATAGAGGACAAGGGAAGACCGGTCCGTCCCGTAGACCGTCGCTTTGTGTTGGCCATCGTTGTGCGCCTTTCTCCACACGGAACAGAAACATTAAACTCTTGGATGCCTGTTGGCCCTTCAGGGGTGGCGGACAGGGCCCATGCAGCGCCGCGCCCGGCCACACGGCCCCCTGCTTGCTGGCCAGCCGGCTACTCTTTCTGGCCGAAACGAAACTGCACAAAAGTCAGAATTGCAATAAAGATGGCCAGGAGGAGCCCCAACGCCGACGCATACCCGATGTTCGAACGGCTAAACGCGTTCTCATAGATAAAGAGCACGGGAGTCAGCGCCTGGCGATTGGCGCCGCCACTTACGCCAAATATCGCGAAGACTTCGGTGAACATCTGGAGACCGTTGATCACGTCAACGACCAGCAGGAAGAAAAGCTGGCCGCTCAACTGAGGCAAGCTCACATAGAAGAACTGCTGCCAGCTGCCCGCGCCATCAATCGCGGCCGCTTCATATTGTTGAGGATCAATGGAATGGAGGCCAGCCAGCAAGATGACAAAGCTGATCCCAAACCACTTCCAGGTATTCATCACGGCGAGGATGGGCATTGGCAACCACGTCGTAAATGTCCAGAAGATCGGTTCGCTTAGCAGACCCACGTTGACCAACAGGCTCTGCACCGGACCTGTGGGGCTGACCAGATAGCCGAAAATCGTCGTCAGCACAATGGTCGATGTGAGCACAGGCATAAAGAAGACGGTCCGGAAAAAGCTCCCACCGTGGCGAGCGCGAAAGACCAGCACCGCGGTGAGCAGGCCCAGACCATTCTTCAACAGAATAAAGATCGCCTGGTTGTACACAATGTTGAAGAGACTGCGCCAAAAGAGCGGATCCAGTAGTCCCTGCACCCAGTTGCCGAGACCCACAAAGGCACGGTTCTGCGGCGCTACAAACGAGTAGTCAAAAAAAGTAAGATAGAAGGAAAGGACAAACGGGTAGATGCCAAAGACGGCATACAATACAACCCAGGGCAAGATGAAGAGATATCCCCAGTAGGTACGGCGGATGCGCTGCCATAGGGTGAACCGGTGCACCGCCGCTCCTCTACGCGGGGCCACTGTTTCGGGCACAGTGAGGTTGGCCATCGTCGCTGACCTCCTTACACGCGAAATGGACGCCAGATGCTCACATTGGGTAGGTGGGGCAACGCCCTATCTGCGCTGCCCCACCCACGGATCTTACTGGTTGGCCGCTAAAGTCTCGCGGGCCTTGGCTGCCGCTTCGGCTGTGGCTTCCTCAGCCGTCATGGCGCCTTCTACGACTGCCTTCTGCAACACACTCTGCACGTCATTCGCGACGAGCTCGGCTGCGGCCGTCTGCTGGGGCAGATATCCGTTCTGCAGGATTTCGACAAACGGCTGCCGCGCTGGCTCGGCGAAATAGGGATCATCTTTGAGCGCAGTCAATACCGGCAGATAACCGAGCTCCTGGATGAATTGGAAGTTATTCTCTTCCGCCATCAGGAACTGGAGGAAATCCCAGGCACGCGCCTGGCGATCCGGCTGTGATTTCAGAATCACTATGGCGCGACCACCGTAGGTGGTGAAGCTCGAATCGCCAGCATTGGGCACCGGCGCAGGCGCCACACCTACATCCTCACCGACGACCATCGGCTGACCAGCCGCAGTCAGCAAGTTGGGTTCCCACGAATATCCGTACTGGGGCCACATGCCGATGGTGCGGCTAAAGAAGTTCTTCTCCATGGTCAGCGGGGCATATTTCTGAGCCGACTGTAGGAAGGCAATGAATTCTGCCATCTTACACTCGGGGCGATCGAAAACAATGTCGGTCCCCAGCCGGTTGATGAGCTGGCATTCACCCTGGTTGGCGTTCAGATACATGGGTTGCAACATGTTCCAATACCAACCGCCCCACCCCAACGCTTCGTTCCAGAATACGGTGCCGTACACCTTGCTGCCATCCTCGCGCGCGGGCAACGCACTGATCGCCTCGGCCGCGGCCAGGAATTCATCCCAGGTAACAGGAGGGTTCTCGGGATCCAGCCCCGCCTCTTCAAATAGCTGCTTGTTATAGATCATCAACGTGACGTCGGCGCCAATGGGAATGTAGTAGTTGTGGCCCGAGAACTGCTGGATCGCCGACGGCTCGACGCGGGCAATCAGATCAGCCGCGCCGGGCAGGCCCTCCAGCGGAATCAGGGCGTCCTGCGCCGCCAACTGTCCCAATGCTGGGCCAAAGGAGGTGACGACCAAATCGGGCTGGTTGCCAGCGGCGATGAGCGCCTGGAAGGCGCCACCCTCAGGTTCGTTTTCGACGGTCACCTTGACGCCAGGATTGGCGGCCATGTACTTCTCAGCCAGGGAAGCGAGTGTCTCATGCATCGCGCCCGCCACCGACGAGACGCGGATCGCATCCGCCATGGCCATGGCACTTTCCTCAGTTGCCGCCGCGGCCGCTTCCGTCGCGGGTGCGGCCGCTTCTGTCGCCGGCGCCGCCGCCTCCGTGGCTGGTGCAGCCACCTCGGTGGCCGGTGCAGCCCCGCCACACGCACTCAACAGCATGCTCACCGTCACCAGCAGGCTTACAACGACAGAACCCCACCCATGTTTGAACCGACTGCTCTTCATTGCCTGATACTCCTTTTTTGAAAGATGGACTCGATAACAGACCAGCGTTGGACAACAATACTCCGGCGTGGCAGGACGAAACAGCCGATCCTGCCCTTGTGTAAAAGCGCTTTTACAGATGGCCAAAAAAAGAGACGCTACGGAATCACCGCTCGCAACATGCGGGCAGGGTCGCCTTTACGCAACACAGCCACACGAATTGCGAACGACAAGCTTTGTCGGCAATGTCACTCGATGCGGTTCGCCGGCCAACCCCGCATCGATCATCCTGAGTGCGATGCGGCCGGCCTCGACACCCATTTCGTAGATGGGCTGGCGTACCGTGGTCAGGGTCGGAACGACGTAACTCGCAAGGGGTACATCGTCAAAACCGACGACGGCAATGTCCTCAGGCACGCGCAGCCCTTGTTCGCGTATTGCAAGGATGGCGTCGCTGGCCATTTGGTCGTTCGCAGCAAAGACCGCCTCAGGCCATGGCTGGCGCGCCAGGAGCTCGCGCATCGCGGTTCTGCCACTGCCACGCAGGTAGTTGCCGCGTACGACGTACCTCGCATCCAGCGCCAAATCGTGTTCGTTCAACATGGCTTCTAGCGCCCGCAAGCGCAGGGCACTGTCCGGTGTAATATCTGTGCCGGCAATATAGGCGATACGCCGGTACCCATGGAGATCTACCAGATGTTCAGCCAGCGCCCGCGCGCCGCCGTAGTTGTCCGCTACCACAGTTGGAACCTTGCCGCCTATATCCTGCTGGACCAGTACAACCGGGACACCGCGGTCGAGGATCTGTTCCACTTCTGGCAAGCTCACGTCGATCGAGACCAGCACCATGGCATCCACATAGCTGCGCTGGAAGAGCTGCAGGTAACGATGTTCGCCTGGCTGCTGCGGTTGGCTGGCGACGAGCAGGCTATAGCCGGATTCGGCAGCCTGCTCTTCCACGCCACGCACAATTTCCATGAAGAATGGATCGTTGATCTGTGGAATCACAAAGCCGAGCATGTGCGTGCGCTGTGTCGCAAGGCCGTGAGCGAAGGCATTGGTCTGGTAGCTGAGTTCGCGAACAGCTTCCCAAACCCGCGCCCGGGTATCTGGATGGACGCGATCTTTGCCGTTCAGCACACGCGAGACGGTGCTGATTGATACCCCTGCTCGATTGGCAACATCAAAAATGGTCGAGGCCATTGCATCTACTTCGCACACTCAATGCCGAGGCGACCGTCGAGACGAAGGATTGCAGATCGTCCGCCATGTAGCCGGGGAGCAGCCCCAAAGCGCCAATCCGCGCCGGCAGCGCGGAATTGATCTGTCGAATTCAAAAGCCTAATGGGCAACGATAACGTTGTAGAATTGGGTTTGTAAAAGCGCTTTTACAAGCGCAATTTTACAATAGCATTTTTGTAACAACGTGTCAAGACCCAAGGCAGCACATGGCGCCAATTTCACATTGGCGGCCGCCTCCTGGCCACGGTTCAGACATAGCGCAGTGAAATTCGCACTGGTCGCCCGCTGCAAGAACCTTCGTGCCCCGCGCGGCTGCGTTGGGTCCCAGTTGCACGATTCACCATTAACAGCTACAAAGAACCCCTGAATGTTGCGACACGATGCACTGGTGGCACGCAAGGTCCACGCCTGGGCCGTGCCGGCTCCCGGCCAGCGCCCAACCCGCATCGCGTCAGAAGCCAAGGAGCGAACCTATGGCCCGATTTTATCTGGTTTTGGCTATCTTCCTCGCCGGCTGCACGGCGACTCAAGGCGCCATGCCGGTCCAATCCCTGCGCATACCCGCGGCGACACCTTTTTCCGCGCCAGCAGCCGTAGAGCCGCCGACCCTCGCCCCGCGGGTTGTCTTTCCAACCCCGACACCCACGCCGGATCCATATGCCGGCCTGACCATCGACGACCTGGCAGAGCGTACGTACGGTGAAGGTGAGATCCAAACCTTGGATGTGCTGCAAGTAACCGCCGCGTTCACCCGGACGCTCGTCAGCTACGAGAGCGATGGGCTGACGGTCTTCGGCTTCATGAATGTGCCGGCCGGCCAGGGACCGTTCCCGGTCGTGCTGGTGAACCACGGCTATGTCGAGCCATCGGTCTACCGCACATTAACCTATACAACTCGTTACGCTGACGCCCTGGCACGCGCCGGCTTTCTCGCCATCCATCCCAATTATCGAGGGTATGGCTTGTCTGAGGATGGACCGAACGAGTTCCGTGTCGGCTTTACGGTTGACGTGCTCAACCTGGCCGGGCTGGTGCGGCGCCTG
>JACFMY010000282.1 GCA_019455155.1 Caldilineaceae bacterium | reverse complement strand
GATGGCATGTACGGCCAGATGCGTCCCCTGGGCCACGAAGGCGCCGAGCAGATCGCCGCCTTTGTCAAGGCGGGCGGTGGCTACCTTGCCTCCTGTGCCGGCTCCTATCTGGCCTGTGCCGTACCGGTCGATGAGGTTCCACACATCGGCGCCGCGCAGCCAGCCATGCGGCTCGTGGGCGCGCGCCCCATCAACGGGTGCGGGACCGGACCGAGCGGCTTCCGCTCGCCCGGCATCGGCGTCGTGCGCCTGCGCAATACCGCGCCGGACCATCCTGTGATGTTCGGCGTGCCTGCCGAGTTTCCCTGCACCCACTACAACGGTCCCTTCTTCCTCCTGGATGCCGAGGCAGTGCCCGGCGCGCCGCTGCCCCAGATCCTGGCACAGGTAACGGGCACAACTGCGGACTTCACCTACGGCGAGGAGTTTGGCAGCGGAAACACTGGCAGGCAGCCTACCAGTAACGGCAGCCATGGCCTTGGGTCTGAAGGTCGCCTGATCGATCAGGCCATTGGCGCCAACGCGGCCTCCATTGTGGCGGGCCATTATGGCCACGGCGCGGTGGTGCTGGCGGGTTCCCACCCCGAGTTCGGCCTCGGCGCGCTCGCCATGGCCGAGATGACAGGCGCCGCGCGCATCCTGGCCAATGCCGTCTGGTGGCTGGCCGTACAGGGCCGGCCCGGCCCACTCTACCTGCCGGGCCAGGCCGCCGCGCCCGCGGTCGAACAGGCCCTCACCCGCACGCAGGCGCTGGCCATGCGTCTGGCGGACGAAGGCGACGCCGCGCCGGCCGCGCCAGGCGCCAGACCCCAGTTTGGACAGCCGGTGGAGCAGGTGTGGCGCGAGACGTTGGAGCAGATTCGTAGCCGGCTGGCACACATGCAGAGCCGCTGGCCGGAGCTGGCCGCGCGCGCGGCGGCTGTCGCCGAGCTCGCGCCCGGTGAAGCCACGGCCGCCAATGTGCGCCAGGAATGGTTGAGCTGCTGGGCAGAGATCGGTTACCGCCGCGCCGGCGGCTGGCAACAGGATTTCGGCTACCGCGGCTTCCTGGCCCTGCTGTCCCACGCCGAAGAGCAGATGGACGAAGCCTTGAAGGCGCTGCGACAGCCCGGCGCCGCGTACTCGACCTTCGACCTGGTGGCGCGCTCCTATCTGAGCGCACTGGGCACCGTCGTCGCGGCCGAAGGCACGCTGGAGCGGGTAGTGGCCAGGTTGGAACAGCTCTATGACCGCAGCGCGGGGATCATTCCCGCCGCGCGGCCAGCCGCATCCCGAGAAGCGGCCGGGACCTAAGACTCCCCGCCAGGCAAGCCCGGCGCACGCAGATGCGCCAGGTGGTTGTGCCGTGACAGCAGCTGCGCCTACATGCTCACGCAGGATCCGCAACTGCTGCGCCCGCCAAGCCACCGTCGCCTGGCCCAAATGAAATGGTATACAACGCCATGTCCAATCCATCTCCTGCTCACACGATCGCTTCCTGGTCGTGCCGCATCATCCACGTGCCCACCCACAGCCGGCTTGATACCTCCTACGGCGTTGCGGAAGCGGTGCGGCCCCACGTCATGGTGACGCTGACGACCGGGGACGGCGTGACTGGCTACGGCGAAGCGTCGCCGCTGCCCATGTTCACGGGCGAGACCGCAGAGTCGATCCAGCTGCAGCTCCAGCAACTCCTGTTGCCCGCCCTTGAGAAGTGCCACTCGCTCGACATCGACGACAATCTGGCGCGGCTCGACGAGCGCCTGCCCGGCAACCATGCCGCAAAGGCCGCGGTCGACATTGCCCTCCACGATCTGGCCGGCAAGCTCCTGGGCCAGCCCGTCTATCGCCTGCTGGGTGGCCTGCGCCGCCACGCCGGTTTTCCCGTGACGCGCGCCATCGGAATCGGCGCCATTCAAGACGTCATCGACCAGGCCCTGAAGTGGACCGCAATGGGCTTCAAGACCCTGAAGATCAAGGTGGGGCTCAAACCCCAAGAGGACATCGCGCGGGTCCGCGCGCTGCGCGACGCCGTGCCTGCGGACGTGAGCATTCGCATCGATGCCAACCAGGGCTACGATGTGCCCGATGCCATCCGGGTCCTCTCCGCATTGGCGGATATCGTCCAATATTGCGAGCAGCCCATTGCCGCGTGGAACCTGCGCGGCCTGCGCCAGATCCGCGCGGCCACCGGCGTGCGCATTCTCGTCGACGAGAGCGTACACACGCCCCGGGACCTGCTGGCGGTGATCGAGGCGCAAGCGGCGGACCTGGTTGCCATCAAGCTCATCAAATGCGGCGGCCTGCGCGGCGGCCGTCTCATCGGTGACCTGGCCGGCCTGGCGGGGATGCACTGCGTCGTGGTGAGCCCCTTCGAGACCCATGTCGGCGCCGCGGCCGGCGTTCATCTGGCCCTAAGCCTGCCGGAATCGCCCTTTGCCCACGAGCTGTCGATCTTCAACGTCGAGGCCCGAAACCAACAGACAGTGGCGCAGATCCCCACCGCCCGCGATGTGGTGCTGCCGCCGCTGGTGCCGGGACTGGGGGCTCAACTTGAAGAGGCGACGAGCCCAGCCTGACCGGAAGCCGCGCGCAGCCTGGAATACACAGCCAACTACCCATTTTGCTCTCCGCACATAAAAGCTTTTACGCGAGGGAGATTTCCTAAGTCTGTTCAACCACAAAACGTAGGAAGGTAATTGCAGCTATGACTACTTCATTTCAGAAGTCTATCCGCGAAACCGTGAGCAAGGAACGTCTCCAAGGCCATCTGGAATGGTTCTCCCGGGTAGATCGCGATACGGGCGGTCCTGGTGAGGACAAGGCCGCCGAATATATCGCGGACCAATTGCGCCAGAGCGGCGTGCCGGTGACCGTCCACGAGTTCGACGCCTTTCTGAGCTACCCCATCCGGGCGACGCTGGAGGTGCTCGAACCCGAGCCCATGCAGATCCGCTGCCTGACCCACTCCTTTGGCAAGTCCACGGGCCCCACCGGTCTCTACACCGACCTGGTCTACCTCCCCGACGCCAACGTAAACCGCGCCGCGGGCCGGGCCGGGCTCATCGACGGGCTGGCGACGCCGGTCACCATCTACAAGGCCAGCAAAGCCGGCTGCGCCGCCGTGATCTTCGCCAACCAGGATGTGGTGATCCACAACATGATCGGCACCACCATCTGGGGCACGCCCGAGCTCGACCAGCTGGACCGGCTGCCGCAGCTGCCCGTCATCACTGTGAACAGCACGGACGGCAAGCGGCTCAAGGAGCTGCTGGCCAAGGGCACGGTCAAGATCCGCATCGTCACCGAAGTCAAGACCGGCTGGACACGCTCCAAGCTGCCCGAGGTGCGCATCCCTGGTACCGAAGAGCCGGAGAAGTTTGTCATGGTCGGCGCACACTACTGTGCCTGGGAAGTGGGCGTGACCGACAACGCCACGGGAGACACCTGCCTGCTGGAGATGGCGCGCATCCTGTGGGAGCAGCGAAAGGGGCTCAAGCGCAGCGTGCGTTTCTGCTGGTGGCCCGGCCACTCCCACGGCCGCTACAGCGGCTCCACCTGGTATGCCGACACCTTCTTCACCGATCTCTCGGAAAACTGCATCGTATACCATAATATCGACTCGCCGGGCGTCAAAGGCGCCACCGTCTACATTGCCCGCCACACCGTCGCCGAAGCCCAGACCTTCTGCCGGGCCATGATCGAGCGGGTGACAGGCCAGGCCAACGCGCCGATTCACCGGCCCTCCCGCGCGGCCGACCAGTCGTTCCTGGCCAACGGTGTGCCCTCCTTCTCGACCTATCCGTTCCTGCCCGAAGACCACCCCGACCGGCGGCCATGGACCGGCGGCGGCGCCAATTCCTGGTGGTGGCACACCGAACACGATACGCTGGACAAGGCCGATGCCGATATCCTGACCCTCGACACCCAGGTTTCGCTGACCGCAGTGGCCGAGCTGGCCAATGCCGCGGTGCTGCCCTTTAGCCACGTCGACACCGGCAACGAGATCAAGGATTTCGTCGTCGACTTGCAGGCCAAGGTGGGCGAGCATCTCAACCTGGGCCCCATCATCGAGGAGAGCGGCAAGTTCCTGGCCGCCGCCCAGGCCCTGGACGCGGCCAAGGCCACAGCCGCGAACGATCCCGCGGCCGCGCGCGCGTGGAACGAGACCCACATGCGCATCAGCCGCATCTTGAACCCGCTCATCTACAGCCGCAGCGGCCGCTTCCATCACGATCCCGCCGAATGGTCGCCCATCATGCGCGCCACCGGCATCTACACGATGGCAGAATTGGGCAAAGCGGCCAACCTGCCGGCGCTGGCTGGAGAATATGAATATGGCTTCCTGCGCGCCCAGGTCGTGCGCGAGCGCAACCGGATCGTGACCGGCCTGCGCGAGGCGACCCGGCTGGCAGAGGAGCTGCTGGCGAACCCCGTGCCCGCGGGCCAGGCGTAAGACTAGCAATCAACGCGCAATACCATCTGCACTACTATATGTGGGGGGAATCAACAGGAGGATATTCATGAGCAAGCCACTACGGATTCTCGCGATCAAGGTCGTTACCGGCCCTACCAAGGAAGCGCTTCAGAAAGAGGTAGCCTACCTGCAGACCTTTGCCGGTCCCAACACCACCATCGACATCGAGCAGGCGCGCATCGGCACGGCCTCGGTGGAAACATCCCTGGACGTGGCGCTGGCCGGACCGGAAACGCTGCGTATCGTGCGCGAGGCTGAAGATAAGGGCTACGACGGCGCGTTCATCACCTGCTGGGGCAACGCCAACCTGGACGCGGCGCGCGATCTGGCGAATATTCCCATCACCGCGTCGGGCGAGGCGTCCATGCTCCTGGCCGCCGGCCTGGGCGCACGCTTCTCCGTCATCGCCACGCTGCCCGACGTCTACCGGCGCCACGAGATCGAGGCCTACAAACTGGGCCTGCGCGACAAGTTCGTCTCGGAACGCCCCCTGGGCATGCGGGTGTTGGACCTGAAGCACGATTGGGAGGCGACCAAGGACGCCTTTATCGAAGCCGGGCGCAAATGTGTCGAAGAGGATGGCGCGGATGTGCTGATCCCGGGCTGCTTCGGCTTCATCGGTCTGGCCGAGGAGATCCAGAAGGCCCTGGGCGTGCCGGTAGTCGAACCTGCGGGCGCGGTCGTGCGCCACATCGAGACGCTGGCCATGCTGGGCCTCTGCCACTCCAAGCGGACGTGGCCCACGCCGCGGCCCAAGCGCCGCGACTACGGTTTCGAGAACCTGGGCGTTGGCCTGGAAGTGAACGGGCAACCGGCATGATCCTGATCCACAACGGAACCGTCATCGACGGCACGGGCGCGGAGCCGCGCGCCCGCACCTCGCTCCTCATCGAGGGCGAGCGGATTCGCTGGATCGGCCCTGCGGACGCCGCGCCCGCCCGGCAGCAGGAGACGACACTGGTCGACGCCACGGACAAATATGTGATCCCGGGCCTCATCGACGCGCATGTGCATGTCAGCCGCAACGGCCGTGAGGCGGTGAGTGAGCTCTTGAAGCGGGACCGGGATCGCCTGGTGTTGGAGGGCGTCGAGTCTGTGCGCAACATCCTCCGCTCGGGCACGACCGCGGTGCGCGACGTGGGCACGCTCCACTACATCGAAATGTCACTGCGGTGGGCCATCGACGCCGGCCACATCCCGGGCCCGCGCATGCGAACCTCCGGCAAGTTCCTGGCCATCACGGGCGGCCATGCCTTCCTGACGGATGGCCCCGAGGAGTTTCGCAAGGCGGCCCGCGAGCAGATCCGCGCCGGCGCCGATACGATCAAGCTCATGGCGACAGGCGGGGCCGCGACGCCAGGCCAGGATGTCCAGGCCAGCCAGATGTCGGCGGACGAGATCCGGGCCGCGGTCGAGGCTGCCCACGCCATGAACCGCCCGGTGGCCGCGCACTGCCATGGGGCGGAGGGGATCAAGAACTGCCTGCTGGCGGGCGTGGACTCCATCGAACATGGCACCTTCCTGGACGAGGAGACGGCCGACCTGATGCTGGCGCGCGGGAAGAGCCTGGTGTTGACGCTGGCCGTGGCCAACGTGGACGTCAGCAAGCTCTCCGCGACCGCCCGCGCCGATGCGGATCGCCTCATGCGCGTGCGCGGCCAGCTGCGCGAGCGCATGCGCGAGACCGTCGCGCTGGCCCGGGCCAAGGGCGTCCTCGTGGGCGCGGGCACCGACGCCGGCGGCAACCCGCTGGCGCCCCACGACTTCAGCATGGCGGGCGAGCTCGAGACGCTGGTCGCCTACGGCTTCCCGCCCCTGGAGGCGCTGACCGCGGCCACAAAGAACAACGCGCGCATCCTGCGTTGGGAGCAGGAGTTGGGCACATTGGAGCCCGGCAAGCTCGCGGACCTGGTGATCCTCAACGCGGACCCGGTAGCCGACATCTCGAACGTCCGCCAGGTCAGCGCGGTCTTCAAAGGAGGCAGCCAGGTCACCGCCTGAGTGGTACTCGTGCTAAGCCACCAGCCATACCGTAGTAACGACTTTTGTCGTTCAGCCATCCACAGCGACTAACGTCGCCACTACCGTACGCAAGCTTGCTTGTTGACAGACCACTGGTGCTGCGTCTGTGACCATTCCGTAGTAACGACTTTAGTCGTTCCGCCATCCACAGCGACTAACGTCGCCACTACCGAACTCGAGTTTGCTTGTTGACAGACCACTGGTGCTGCGTCTGTGACCATTCCGTAGTAACGACTTTAGTCGTTCCGCCATCCACAGCGACTAACGTCGCCACTACCGAACTCGAGTTTGATGGTTGGCAGGACTACAAGTAACGCAGCCGCGGGTTTGGCGCAGTGGTACAGGATAGCCAGCTAGGCTTCCCGTCCACTGGCGCCAGACCCGCCGCTGATCTGGACGTGCGCGCCGCGGACAAATCAGGCCTATCAGAACGTTGTTGGCAAGTAGCCGCCGAAGCGTAGCTGATGCATCTCACCTACAAGCCACTCGTACCAGGGCAGTCGTCACTCCCCAATATGAACAGCTGGCAGAGTTGCGCCACCGCCTCCGCCACCAAACAGGAGCCATCGCGCCTGGCGCCCGAGCCCCCTTGCTGCTTGTGAGGATCCAGCCCGGTCGTTAGAATGGGCGCGCCCGTCTGAACGGCACATACTCGTCAAACCAAACCACACGGACAAGGAGCCGCTCGATGCACATCGATCCGGGAACGCTTTTCGGCAACAGCGACGCACGGGACCGAACAGCCCGCCAGCTTCTGGAAACCTGCCAGCAAAGCGGCGATCCCTTCGCCCTGTTCCTCTCCCGCTGGGAGCCCATCTCCATCTCGTACGGGGATGAGAGCCAGTTTATGCTCTACGGCGATGAGGTCCAGCTGGCCGAATCGCTCCCCGACAAGATCAGCCGCTATCTGCTGCAGATGGGCATCCCCATGATCATGGTGCAGGACAGCTCGTACGTCGACTCCATGGCCTCGTGGACGCCCGCGCTCAGGTTGGCGCACGACGCGTGGCAGGACACACTCCGCGCGCTGGTGGAGCGGGCCGACCTCATCTTCTTTCAGATGCTGTGGAGCGAGGGCGAGGGGATGGCGAGCGAGCTGCAGATGATCAAGGAGGCGCAGAAGGAATCGTGCACCATCGTCCTGATCCCCTCCTTCCGCCAGCTGGACGAGGCCGTCCACTTCTCCCCCATTACCAAGGATGCTGGCTTCTTGCGTGACTTTCCTCGAGTGGCCTATACTGACGAATTCGATCCATCTGCCCTGCTTGCCATGGATCTGACCACCGACATTGTGCTGCGCATGGTTTCGATTCGCCAGGTGCCGCCGGCCCAACGGGCTGAGCTCAGCGACCAGGCGCGGCGCAGGCGTCTCTTCCCCTTGCCCAGGCAAATTGGACCAGCCAGCATAGGCGAGCAGGTGATTGCACTGGCGGGGGCGCACGAGCGGGCGGGCAACCTCGACAAGGCGCGCCAGACCTTGCAGTTGGCGCGGGAGCACTTCTCGTCCATCGACGATCGCGAGCAGGTGCAGTTCATCGACCGCGAGCTCGCACGGCTTTCAACAGCGTCATAGCAAACATGGCTAGTGGGGAGATCAACCGTGGCCACGCAACCTGCGAATGAAGAAGAGACCATCAACCTCTGGAACGCCCACGTCACGCCGCAGACGTACGGCTCGACGCCGGACCTCTACTATGAGCACGCGCTCGCGCAATACAAACAATATGTGGAGTCAACGGAACAGGTGAGCACGCGGCGCGCCACCATGAACGCGCTCTTTGTCACAGTTCAAACCCTGCTGCTCACAGCCGTTGGCTTCATGCTCGACGCGGGCTTGTCCTTCCAACCGCGCTGGCTTATCATCTTTCCCCTGGTATCCGTGCTCCTTCTCTGTTGGTTCTGGCTACGGCTGATCCGCTCCTACCGGACCCTCAGCGAGGGCAAGTTCCGGGTCATCGAAGAGTATGAGAAGCGCCT
>JACFMY010000281.1:7983-8493 GCA_019455155.1 Caldilineaceae bacterium | reverse complement strand
TACCCGATGGCTATCTTGCCGTCGGCCAGATTGTGGGCGCGCACGGCCTGCGCGGCGAACTCAAGGTGGAGCCATATACAGACTACGCGGAGCGTTTTGCGCCGGGTTCCGTCCTTTTAATGGGCGAGGATCTGGAGGAGATCTTCGTCGCCGCGGTCCGCCCGCACAAGGGCCACCTGCTGCTTGAGGTTGAGGAGTTCCTGGACCGCACAGAAGCGGAGGCGGTGCGCGGGGAATGGCTCTTTGTGGCGGAAAGCGACGCGGCCACGCTAGAAGCCGATAGCTACTGGATTCACGATATCATTGGGCTGAACGTCATTACCGAGACTGGACAGCAGCTGGGCCAGATCACGGATGTGTTGGTTACCGGCGCCAACGATGTCTACATCGTACAACCTGCGGCGGGCGTGAATAACGGCCGTGAAATCCTGCTGCCTGCCATAGCTGACGTCGTGTTACATGTCGACCTGGAGGCGGGGACCATGACCGTGCATCTGCCCGAAGGGCTTG
>JACFMY010000281.1:0-7973 GCA_019455155.1 Caldilineaceae bacterium | reverse complement strand
CAAAACAAGCTCACGGTCGTAAAGTAACGCAACTTCCATGTAAGTTCCCGCCGCGCCCATGCACTCAGAGTTATTTCGCCATCTCGATACGCACCGCTCTATCGCCGGCCTACCGGCGTACTATCCAGGTTAAGGGCAGCCCGCCTGTCCAGTCAGGGCGCGCCGGACAACTGACCACCCTTCACCGGCGCCACCAGCCCGGTGCGGACATGATCAGCTTTGAGGCGTTCATGGACAAACGTAGCTACTGGATTGCCTTCAACAAAGTGCCGGGGATCGGGCCCGCCCGGCTCAGCGCTCTGCTGGAGACCTGTGGCGACATCGAATCAGCCTGGCATGCATCCATCCGGCAGCTGCAGGCTGCCCGGCTCGACCGCCGTACAATTGAGACATTGCTCGAGGCCCGGCGCACCATTGAACCCGAACGCGAGTTGGCGCGCGCCCAGGCTGCTGGCGTCCATGTCTTGACCTGGGATGATGACGACTACCCCTCCGCGCTGCGTCCAGTGGAACATGCCCCACCTGTCCTCTACCTGCGCGGCAAGCTTACCAGCCAAGATGAATGGGCGGTGGCGGTGGTGGGTACACGCCGCGCGAGTACCTACGGCAAGGAGGTGGCACAGGTGCTGGCCAGAGAGCTGGCGCGCGCAGGCGTCACCATTGTCAGCGGTCTGGCCCTGGGTATCGACACCGTCGCCCACCGGGCAGCCGTGGAAGCCGGTGGCCGTACAATTGCCGTCTTGGGCAGCGGGGTGGACCAGATCTATCCGCCGCAGAACCGGGGACTCGCCAACACCGTCACCCAGCAGGGCGCACTGATCAGTGAATACGCGCTGGGGACCCGCCCCGAAGCCAACAACTTCCCCCCGCGTAACCGGATCATTAGCGGGCTGAGCCGTGGTGTTATCATTGTCGAAGCTGGCGAACGGAGCGGCGCACTCATTACAGCCAAGTTCGCGGTTGAGCAAGGCCGCGAGCTCTTTGCCGTGCCTGGCAGCATTCTCCACCCAGGCAGCACAGGCTGTAACACGCTAATTCAACAGGGCGCGACCCCGCTTCTGTCAGTTGACGAGGTGATAGAGCAGTTGAATCTCGTGCGGGTCGTAGAACAGCGCGATGCAAGAGCTACGGTTCCCGCGACCGCCGAGGAAGCACAGCTTTTGGCTTCCCTGTCCAGCAACCCATGCCACGTGGATGACCTGGTACGCAGCAGCAGCATGTCTTCGGCCCAGGTCATGAGCCTGCTGGCCATGTTAGAATTAAAGGGACTAGTACGCCAGGTGGCGGCTATGACCTATGTGCGCACATAACCCTGTCTGCGCCCCAGCGCGACGCAAACAGCTATAGAGGAGTATGCTTATGTATGCAGTGATCCTGGCCGGCGGTGTCGGCACACGACTCTGGCCGCGGAGCCGGGAAAGCCGTCCCAAACAGTTCACCGATATCACCGGTGACGGCCTGACCATGATTCAGGCCACCGCGCAGCGCCTTGAGGGGCTGATCGAGGGTAAAGATCTCTTCGTGGTTACAGGCGAGGGTTATGCGGGCTTGGCCGCCGAGCAGCTACCCCAGATGCCCGCCAGCCATATTGTGCTCGAACCCAGCGGGCGCAACACGGCACCGGCCATTGGTCTGGCCTGCCTTCATTTGGAGCAGTCTGATCCCCAAGGCGTTATGGCGATTCTGCCCGCCGATCACGTGATCCTGGATGGCGAACGCTTTCGGGCAGCCCTGCGCCGTGCCAACGAAGTGGCGGAGCAAGGCTACCTGGTGACCTTGGGCATCGAGCCTACCTTTGCCCATACCGGCTACGGCTACATCAAACGCAACGAGGCGGTGATCGTAGACGATGACAATCTCCCTGTTTACAGTGTGGAACGCTTCCTGGAAAAGCCCAAACGAGCCCTGGCCGAGCAATTTCTCAATGAGGGCGGCTATTACTGGAACGGCGGCATCTTTGTAGCCCGCGTGGATGTGATGCTGGCAGAACTGCAACGCCAGGCGCCGGACATCTATGACCGGCTCGCCCAGATCCGTACGGCCATGGGAACGCCCGACGCCCAGAAGGTGCTGGCCCAAGTCTGGGAAGAGATGCCCAGTATCAGCGTCGACTACGCCGTGATGGAGGGCGCGCAGAAGGTAGCCATGGTGCCCATGCAGGCGGGTTGGAACGACGTGGGCAGCTGGGACGCACTGGAAACGATTTTGGAGCAGGACGCACACGGCAACAGTATCGCAAAAGGCGAAGTTATGCTGCTGGACAGTCGCCACAACATCGTATACAGTGACAAACGTCTGGTTGCGCTAATCAATGTCAACAATCTGGTGGTTGTCGATACGGGCGACACGCTCTTGATAGGCGATAAGAACAACATGCAGCGTGTCAAAGATGTGGTGGAGCAGCTGCGCAGCCAGGGGCGAACTGAGTTGCTGTAACCGAGCCGCTATGCAAAGGAGTCGCAGATGTCTTCGCAGTCGCTGCTGGAGTGGTTCAAAGAAGCTCGCATCACCCGAAATGGGCTGATCAGCCTGAGCGCGGGCATTGTTGTCGGTCTCGCGCTGGGGCTGCTCATTGGTTGGGTCTGGTGGCCTGTGGAGTGGAAGGGGGCTGGACTCGACGAAATGCGGGTCGACGCCAAAGCAGCTTATATGGCTGCCGTTGCCGATACATACGTGGCCTACGGATCAGAGGAGGCGGCCCTGTTGGCAGCTCAGCGGCTGGCGCCACTAGGTGACCTGTCCACGAGCTTTGACGAAGCCGTCACCTTCTTCCAATCCCAACCAAATAGCGAGCTCCAAATCGACCATCTGGCACGCCTGGCCGCTGCGCTCGGTGTGCCCATTTCCGGCCAGCTGGCCGTGCAGGCAGCTGAGGCGCCCACCACACCAGAAGAGACGGCCGCGACGCCGGCAGCAAGCGCGGGCCAGGAGAGCGGCGGGCTTGGCTGGCTGGGCCGGCTGCTCGCCATTCTGGTTGCGCTGGCTCTGATTGGCGGCGGCATCTATGGGCTATGGATCGTGTCGCAGCGACGCAGCACGGGCTATGTAATCGACGATGTCGCGTCCCAACCCTTTGAACACGAAGAGTTCACAACGACGCCGGCCAGCGTCATTCAAACGACGGACCCGCGCGCGGCCCCGGACCAGTTGAGTCGCAGCGGCCCGGCAGGGTCACGCCCATCCTATACCGGTGCCATCTCTGAGGCAGGGCCCCCGCCATTTGAGGATGAAGAAGCCGAAGATGACGGTGCGCCTAGGCCCACGAGCTACTACAAGCCGACACCCTATGTATCACACGTTGCAGAGAGCTCTCCCATCATGGATACAGAAGAGGAGGAGTTCGACGCAGATGCGGTGGAGGTGGACTACGACATGCCGGAGGTGCACCAGAACAACGTTCAGCTGCGCGGGGCCCAGCCCGCCGCAGGCCTCGGGTTGGATAGCTCCGCACGCAACGCGCGATCGGCTAGCCTGAACCGCTTCGCTCGCTACCCCACCATGGACCGTGATTCGGCTACATACCGTGTGGGTGAGGGAGAATTCAGCTACACCCATAATGTCGTAGACGAAGATGGCAACTACCTGGGCGAGTTCGGCATTGGCGTGAGTGAACGGCACGGCGTCCTAAACAACGATCGTGACAAGGTGGTGGCGCTGGAGGTCTATCTGTTCGACAAATCCGACGAATCCCAGATTACAACGGTAGGCCGCACCTTGCTCAGCGAATATGCCCATGACCACCTGTACAAGCACTTCGAGCAAAACCGCCAACACCCGCCAATTACCGCACAACGCGGCACCGAGTTCGCCCTGGAAGGCCGGCGCTTCGTGCTGCTCTGCGCGGTGGGCAACGTGGAGTACGGTGAAAATGGCATCTTCCGGACCGCGACCGTGGACATGGAGCTCAAACGAAAAGTCTAGGCCCGGTGGATGGCGGGCTACGCCCGGACCTCCATGTCGAAGAGCCGTCGGTGCTCCTGAATCGCATAGCGATCGGTCATGCCCGCCAGATAATCGCAGACTACCCGAGGAAGCCCTTCCGGATGGGAATGAGCGCGTGCCTGTGTCTCTAGAGGAAGTTGCCGCGGCTCGTCGACATAGGCGCTGAAGAGATCCTTCAGGGTACGCTCAGCCTTGACCGCCATACGCACAACACGATAGTGGCGATAGAAATGCTGAAACAGGAAGCGTTTCAACTCCCGGTTGTGCTCGTCCATTTCGGGCGAATAACAGGCCACGTTATAGTCCAATGCCCGTAGATCCTCCAGGGAGGTCACCTGTGCCTCCCGTAGACACGCCGCCGTTGCCGTGATCGTGTCCGTAACCTCTAACCCCACTAACCTGCGAATAAAGCGATACCGGATCATGTCGTTGCGCAGATCGGCCGGGCCGTCAAAACCCAATGAATCCAACACGCGGCGCGCGATCCGCAGTTCCAGGACCTGGTTGGGGTCAAGGATGCCGCTGCGCAGCCCATCATCCAGATCGCTGGTGTTATAGGCGATCTCGTCGGCCAGATTGCTCAACTGGCACTCCAGCGTACCCCGTTCTTCTGGATGATAGTCCTGGGCATGGACCGTATCGTAGTCGGTATCGTGCTTGACGACCCCTTCCAACACCTCGTAGGTAAGATTGAGGCCCGGATGGTCCGGGTAACGATGCTCCAGCTCCGTCAGAATGCGGTAGGTCTGTCGCTGGTGATCGAAGCCCCCGAACTGTTCCATGAGCCGGTTGAGGGTCTCTTCCCCCACATGGCCGAAGGGAGGATGCCCCAGGTCATGGGCAAGGCAGATAGCCTCGGTCAGATCCTCGTTGCAGCCCAGGACCCGGGCCAAGGTACGGCCGATTTGGGCGACTTCTACGCTGTGGGTGAGACGGTTGCGGTAGTGGTCCCCTTCGGAGTAAACAAAGACCTGCGTCTTATACTCCAGGCGGCGAAAGGCTGTGGTGTGGATGATACGGTCACGGTCTCGCTGATATTCCAGCCGGTAGGGATGCGGCTCCTCCGGGAAACTACGGTTGCGGCTGGCGCTGTTGCGCATGGCATACGAGGCCAATACCTGGTTTTCCCGCTCCTCGAGCAGTTCACGCGTCACCATCATAACATTTCCCCTGGCTTCAATGACGTTTGTATTGGGCGATATGCTCGCCGCCATCCACGTGCAGAACTTCACCTGTCACGTAGTCGGCTTCGATCAGATAGCGAACGGCGCGCTCCACATCTTCGGGCGTACCCCAACGATCAAGCAACGTCCGTTTTGCAATTGCGGCCTTCTGAGCTTCCGAATAGTCCGGCGGAGGCAACACTGGACCGGGCGCGACGGCGTTGACGCGGACGGCCGGCGCCAGCTCCAGGGCGAGCTGGCGTGTCAAGGCAAGCAGGCCGGCCTTGCCCACACCATGGGCCGTGAAACCGGGCCATGGCAGCCAGGCCGACAGATCGACAATATTGACGATTACCCCCTGCCCGCGCGCGCGCATCGACGGCACAAGGCTGTTGACGACGTAAAATGCGCCGTCAATCGAGATCCGGGTCACGCGGCGCCAACGATCCAGGTCGTCTGCCGGCACGGTAGTCTTACCAAAATAGCTTGCGCCATTGACAATGATGTCCACGCCGCCAAAACGGGCGATGGTCGCGTCGGCCATCCTGCGCACCGCCGCCTCGTCTGCCACGTCACACTGAACGGCCATGGCCTCGTGGCCAAAGGACTGCGCCGCGGCGACGGTCGCCGCGGCCTCCTCGGCAGAACTGTGATAGTTGACCACTACATTCGCGCCGGCGCGGGCAAGCATCAGAGTGAGAGCCTTGCCCACCCGTACCGCACCACCAGTGACAAGAGCAACCTTTCCATCAATTTTCATGGCAAACACGCGTATGTGCGAAGCAACGAATGCATAGGCACAATCATAACACGAGATCCTGTGGGGACGGGCAACAGAATTGTCAGCCGGGCGACCTGCCGAAACAGATCAATTAAAAACGGGGTGGCGCTTTGCCACCCCGTTACCAGCTGTGAATGCCGGTCTACTTTTTGTTCTGGCTGTTGATCGTACGGGCAATGATGTCGTCTTGCATGGACCGCTTACGCCGTGACTTAGAGCGCCGGTCTTGCTTGCGCGATTTGCCTGTCGGCAACGAGACGCCGCTACGCTCCTGCGCTTTCAGAAAGGCCATCTGCATCGTAGTCAGCACTTCGACATCAGCGAAAGGATCCTCGACCGCCTCGGCGTTCTCGCCTACCTGTTCCTCGACTTCAGGGGCCGGTGGCTGTTCCGGTTCAGGGCGCAACCCCTTGATACTTAGGTCAATCCGGTTGCGGCGCCGCGCAATCTCGATGATGCGCGCCTCGATGGTCTCACCCACCTGAACCACATCTTCCGGCTTCGCAACGAAGCCTTCACCCATTTCGCGGACATGCAAGAGCGCATCACGTCCCACACCAATATCCACAAAGGCCCCATAGGGTAGAATCCGGGTAACGGTGCCCTCGACGATCTCGCCCTTTTGCAGGTCACGGATCGTGCGCCGGCCTGGCTCAATCATGGTCAAACTGATGCGGTTGCGATCCCGGTCCAGCTTCTTGATCCAGAGGGTAACCTGCTGGCCTTCCTGCAGGACATCTGTTACCTTCGCCACCCGCGTCGGAGAAAGCTCCGAAATATGAACCAGACCGTCGCGACCGACGCCGATGTCGACAAAGGCACCGAATTCGGTAATACGCTTGACCGTTCCCAAGATCTCCTGGCCCACACGCAGCAATTTAACGACGGGACCATTTTCGTCTTCGTTGACTTCCGTTTCCTGGCCCGGGTCGGCGGCCGTGGTGGTGGCGCTTTCCGCTTCGGTCTGAACGAGTTCCTGCTCACTCATATGCATGTCCTCCCAACACTACCGGCGCCAGCGCTGCCTGCCCGCGCCTCGATCCACTCAATAATTTTCTTTGTTGATAATAATAGCAGAAAGCCGCTGTTGAGTATCTGTTCCAGTATATCCATTTTGGAAGGAAATGCCAAAGATTTGCGCGCCTTGAACGTATGCCAATTATGATTGCTACTGTTTTGTTTTATTTCGTTGGTCGACAAATCCGTTATCTGGCGCTATGTCGAGTATAATGAACGTCGCTTTGCTAAGAACAGCCACGACTCACACGAGCTGGTCGTGTCACCAACATGGCAGTGACTTCCCCGATCGAGCTGGAATTATCCTGCTTAGAATGGCCGGAACTGCGTCCAAGACCTTTGGGCCAAATGATTATGCTATTCTCAATGAATAGAAACAGCAGATGAGTAGTTGCAGCGAAGGAGCGAACTGTGACAGGGACATTCGAACAGAAACGCGCCGAACTGGTTGCCCGGCTGCGTGAATATTATGACATTCACGGTGCAATCGCCCTATTAAGCTGGGATCAGACGACCTATATGCCCCCAAAGGGCGCGCCCGCGCGGGCCCGCCAGTTGGCCACGCTGCAACGTATCGCTCACGAAAAGCGCACAGATCCTGAAATCGGCCGCCTGCTCGACGCGTTGCAACCCTATACCGAGCAGCTGCCTCCCAACCATGATGATGCCGCGCTGGTGCGCGTGACCCGGCGCCAGTATGAGCAGGCCATCAAGGTGCCAGCCGATTTCGCCGCTGAATTCGCGGCACACACAGCTGAGGCTTATGCGGCATGGACAACGGCACGGCCAGCAGACGACTTCGCCGCGGTCAAGCCGTACCTGCAAAAGACGCTCGAGATGAGCCGCACCATGGCCGATTTCTTTCCTGGCTACCAGCATATTGCCGACCCGCTCATCGACCTGGCTGACTTCGGCATGCGCGCGGATACCATCCGCCCGCTCTTCGAGGAGCTACGCCAGGCATTGGCGCCCCTGGTCAAGGCTATCGCTGACCGCCCTCAGGTGGACGATTCGTTTCTGCGCTGCCACTATCCAGCTACCACGCAATGGGCCTTTGGCGAGGCCGTGAT
>JACFMY010000280.1 GCA_019455155.1 Caldilineaceae bacterium | reverse complement strand
CCGAGTAGCCGGTTCCGGACCGCGTGGTGCCGGCAGTGCGCTCCAATTCCTCTAGAGTAAGGTTGGCGAATACCGTGCGCGCGAGATTGAGGTTTTCGTCCAGCAGGGCAACGAGATCGGCTGCACTGCGACCATGTGTGCGAAATTCCGCGTCGCGGTCACGACTCATGAGAGTGCCGCCAGCCTTTTCTCCGATGTACATCCGCCCCGATCCGGCCGCGTGGGCGACAAGCACAGCGATGGAGTTCACATCAGGGGCGGGCGACCAGTCCAGCGCCTGTTCCGGCAACCCGTCCAGGGCCTGTTTGATGTCGTTGTACAGCCGCTCCATACATTCCAGATAATCGGCCAATAGCTGGTGCATTGTAAAAGCAATCCTTTCTGTTCTCTATCTTGGCAGGTTGCGAGCCAGTGCTCCTGTCGATCGGCTGCGGCGCCCCGCGAGCTACCGTGCGCGGCGGTATAGAGAGTGGGTTCTCATCGATGCTATTCGTAATATGGATCAGGATACCTGGAATCGATGATATGGCCCGTACGCGTCCAGCTCAGATCAGACCCTCCCGCTCCGACTTGGGCAGATTCCTTACGACTAGCTCGTATGACTCGTCAATCAGGTCATAGACCAGCGCTTGCGGCAAGGTGTCGTCGAGAACGAGCGTGTTCCAGTGTCGTTTGTTGAGATGGTAGCCCGGCTCGACGGCTGCAAACTCTGCCCGGAGAGCCAGCGCACGCGCGGGGCGGCACTTAAGCGACACGCGCAATGGGGTCGTCCGCCACGCCACCAATGCAAAGATCTTGCCCCGCACTTTATAGACCAGTGTGTCGGGGCCAAAGGGCGTTTCCTCAGAGACTGCCCGTTTGTCTAGCAGATATACCTTTAGCTCATCGAAGGACATTGCTCGCACCTTCCCCAGAGGCTCAGATTCGATGCGGGTATATATTAGACGACGTGGGGTTCTGAGGCAACACGGCGGCGAAACGTTATCCTCGCCGTCTATTTTTCCGGTGAGGTGCCGTTGGGAAAGAACGAAGGCGCGGCGGTGTAGAAGCGCGTGCCCAGTCGATCAACGACGTGAAGTTGGTCACTGCGTCTCAGCGTGGCCACGGCTGCCAGGATCTGTTCGGCTGGCCACCGGGCCAGCACCTGTTCAAGCTGGCGAAGGCTCATAGGGTGGCGCGTGACAATACTGAGGACTGCCTCTTCGGCCGTGGCATAGCCAAATACGTCCACCGCGTCGACATAGGGGTGCACCACGCGCGCGATGGGGCCCAGGAGCGCCGCGGCGCGCAGGAGCCCTTCCTCATCCGGCGGCTTCACCCACGGCTCGGCAGGTGGTCGCTCGGGCACCACGATATGCACCTGGTCCGGCGCAATGCGTTCCAGCACAGAAGCCAGATCGCGCAGGGCCAGCTCGGTGTCGTTCAGATCGCGCATCAACATGACCTCGATCCAGAGTTGCCCGCTATACTCGTTGCGGAAGTGACAAAGGCCGTCGATCAACCGGTCAAAGGTGGTATCGGGATGAGGCCGGTGGATACGTTTGTAGATGGCTGGCGAGCCTGCACTGACTGTGGGCATGACCACATTGGCCGGCAACAGGTCGCCGCGCACCTCGGGCCGGTAGAGCAGCGCGCCGTTGGTGATGACCGCGACAGGTATCTCTGTCGTATCCTTTACGGCACGGATGAGCCAGCCCAAACCGCTGTGGAGCGTGGGCTCGCCTGAACCTACGAAAGAAATGAAATCGATCTCACCAGGCCCATGGTGCGCCAGGGCCGCGGCGATTTCCTGCAGGATCGCCTCACGCGGCACATATTCCTGGCGCTGATTGGTCAGCGGCATGGAACGCCCCAGCTGGCAATAGACGCAGTTCCAGTTGCAGGTCTTGAGTGGAATTGGGTCGACGCCCAGGGACCGGCCAAGGCGACGCGATGGGATGGGGCCGTAGACGTATTGCATGGACGTTCCAGACGCACAAGACTTGGATGACGAACGCCGTCGATTTCAGAAGCAAGCAACTATGCCCAGCGCCGGGACAGGGGGAATGTCCCAGGATAATCAAGTGCAGCGAGCAACGCGCAGGGTGTGGCTCACTCGAACAGATGCGCGGTAGGCGGCTGTCACTCGTCGCCGGCGCGCACCAGAAGCAGAGGCGCCGTCGAGCGATGCAGCACTTCGGCGGCGACGCTGCCGTGAATGACCCGGGCTATGCCGGTGTGCGCATGACTGGCCATGGCGATGAGATCGGCGTGAACCGTCGCGGCAGTTTCCACAATCGTCTCGACGACCGGGCCGCGCACGACGACCTCACGCGTGTCGAACCCCTTTGACCGGTAGCTGTCGGCCAGCTGGTGCACATAGCCCGTAATCTCTTTTCTCCGCTGCGCGGCGCCCGAGCGCAGCACGTCCGGCGCCACGGCAGCTGCATGTTGCGGCAGGGGCTCCAGCACCTCAAGCAAGGTAATGGCTGCGCCACATTGGCGGGCCAATTTCTCGACGTGGGGCAGCACAGCCTCCGCGCGTTTTGTGCCGTCTAGCGGCACAAGGATGTTTTTGTACACGGATTTGCCTCCCTATGTTCATATTTTCTTCCGAAACGTGCCGCCTGTTGGCCTATGGGTGTCGACAGGCGGCACCAATCTTCAATCCGAGGCGCGGATCAAGAGCAAAGGCCGGTCCGCTTTATTGAGCACGCCAGCGGCAACGCTGCCGTAAAAGACGCGCGAGAGGCCCGTTCGTCCGTGGCTGGCCATGGCGATGAGATCCGCCTTTTCTCGCTCAGCAACGTCTAGAATCACGCTGACAACGGGGCCGCTCTCCACAACTGCTTTGGCTTGAATCTGCTGAGCTCGGAGCTCGCCTTCTTTGCCTTGCAGATACTCCTTGGCCGCTGTGATATAGCGCTCGGCTTCCTTCGGATCGACATACGGCACCATGTCGTACGGGGTCACCATGGATACAGTCGGCTCGACAACCTGAAGCAACACAACCTTGGCACCATATTTCCCGGCCAGCGATTCCACGTGGGCCAGAATGCTTTCTGCCCGTTTGGAACCGTCGAGCGGCACAAGAATCGTCTTATACATATCTGATCTCTCCTTTGAGATGACGGCCGGCCGCAGGCACCAGGCGCGCGGTCAACGGCGCCGGCCGCGAAGTTCGTCACGCCTTGCCGCTATGATCGTACACGGTTCCGCGATGAAGGGGATTCACCTTACGGCGAGTATTCGGCTGGTCACCTGACCAGTCCCGATCCTGTATGATATACTTCCTCCATCGATCGAACCAAGCATGGCTCGATACCCAGAGGGTGGAGAATTGCCGGATCGTTTGTGACACGGATATGACACGAGTCCGCATGCAGCTGCCGCGCAGCCTGGTCTTTTGGGCGCTCCTGGCCGCGTTGGCCATTGGCCTGTTCCTGGGTGTGTCTTTGCTCAGCTTTGTCGCTGGTGTGCCTGGGGCGCTGCCTGGACCGGCGACGACGACCGCCCCGTCACCGACGCCGACCTTGACCAGCGATGTAGGGGCCGCGCACGTGAGCTTACCACCTCCCGCGAGCACGCTGGAGGCGACGGTTCAGGCCGTTGTCTTGGAGGTGTTGGCGGCCCTGCCGACGGCGACGCCGTTGCCGACCGCGGATCTGGGCGCCACGGCCACAGCCCAGGCGCAGCTGATTGCCACGGCGGTCGGCCAGGCCCGTAGCGGCCCGTACACCTCCTCCGAGGTAATTGCTCTCTGGCTATCGGCCGTATCCGCCATTGCGGCCCTGCTTGGGGTGATTTCGACCGCGATGTTCAGTTGGCGGAAAGATCTGCGCGAAGGGGATCAGGCCCGCGCCGAGCTAGCCAGAACCGTCCTGGAGGTCGAAAAACTGCACCGGGAACTGGCGCAGGCACAGGATCGGGAGCCACCACAACAGAAACGGGCGTCCCACGAGTGAAGGGACAAAGCGGCCCGGCTGGTTACAGGTGGCTGTTTTCTAAATGTTCGTAGATGTGGTGGCGCACGGCATAGGCGGCAGCCTCGGCGCGTGAAGAGAGGTCCAGTTTAGAAAGGATGGAGCTGACGTAGTTGCGCACCGTCTTTTCGCTGAGGAAAACGCGCTCGGCGATCTCTCGATTGGTCAGACCTTCGGTGATGAGAGCAAGAATATTGAGCTCTTGTTCCGTCAGTGAGGCGAAATATTCGTCCTCCGCGCGCCGTGCTGACTCGCGCACCCGCTGGAAGACTTTTTGGGTCAATGCCGGATCCAACATGGACTCGCCCCGTCCCACCGTCTCAAGCGCCCGCACCAGATCGTCGCTGCCGATCTGCTTTAGCACATAGCCGCTGGCGCCGGCGCTGATGGCTTCAAAGAGGACATCGTCATCGGCGTGGGATGTCAGCATGATGACTTTGGTTTCCGGCCGGGCCTCGATGATTTCGCGAGTCGCTTCGATGCCGTTTTTGCCTGGCAGGCGAATGTCCATGACCACGATGTCCGGCTGCAACCGCAAGGTCTGTTCCAAAGCTTCCTGTGCATCCCGCGCCTCCGCAATGACTTCGAAATGGGGGTAGCGCGAGAGCAGGGTCTTCAGTCCGAGGCGGACAATCTCATGGTCGTCGACAAGGATAATGCGTAGGTGCATAGTGTACCGTAAAGAAAACTAGGGTCTTAGTAGCCACTTGCCGTAGTCACGATTCTACGGGTCATTATTGTACCATAAGGGTCAGTCTGCGCCTGGATATGCTGATCTCACTGTAACTTTGGTGAAGAAACTATGGCCGGAATCAATACAAAATCACTGCGCTGGCTGGGCGTGCTGGTTCCTCTCTTTTTCTGGATTATCTGGCTGTTGGTCAAGACGACCATGTGGGACCAACCCTTTTCGCCGCCGGCGGCCGCAATAGAATTGCTCCTGATCAGCGTAGGGTCGACGATCTTCTCCAATTGGATAGCCGTCAGCCTCGAGCGGGGCGAAGCCGAGGTGCGCCGGCGCAGCGAGCACCTGGAGGCCTTGCGCAATGCTGGGTTGGCGCTGACCACGGAGCTGGAGCTATCTGTGGTCCTGCAACGGGTTGTGGACCTGAGCCGAGGTCTGGTTGACGCTCGTTACGGTGCGTTGGGCGTCCTGGACGAAAATGGCGACCAGATCGATCAGTTCTTTACTTCCGGCATGCAAGATGACGAGTGCGTTCAGGCCGGCCCACCTCAGGGGCATGGTCTGCTTGGCATGCTGACCTATGAGGGCAAACCGCTGCGCGTGGCTGATATTGAACAGCATCCCAGGGCGGCTGGCTTTCCGCCCGGCCATCCCCATATGCGCACATTGCTTGGTGTGCCCATTCGTTCCAAGGGTCGTATCTTTGGCAATCTCTATGTGGCCGACAAACGCGTCTTGCTGCCCTCCGGCGGTGCGGTCACGAATGCGTTCACACAGGAAGATCAGGATATCCTGGAGATGTTTGCCACCCAGGCCGCCGTCGCCATCGAGAATGCCCAGCTCTATCGCGAGAACCAACAACTGGCTGTGTTGCGCGAGCGCGACCGTATTGGCATGGACCTGCACGACGGCGTCATCCAGTCTATCTATGCCATTGGCCTGCTGCTGGATGACGCTTCTCATCGCCTGCAGAAGGAGCCTGTGGTGGTACGCTCCACCATTCAGTCGGCCATTGGCGGCCTGAACGACGTGATCAAGGACATTCGCAGCTATATCCAGGATCTACGCCCACAGCGCTTTGAGGGGCGGGACGTGCGACAGGGGCTTGACTGTCTTGCCCAAGAGCTGCGCACAGATACCTATTACAATGTAATCCTGGACGTAGACAGCCAGGCCGCGGCCGTCTGTACTGCACGGCAGGCCGACGAGTTTCTCCATATTGCCCAAGAAGCGCTGACCAACGTGCGCAAGCATGCCGAAGCGACGACGGTTCGTATCGGATTCCAGTTTAACGAGGGGCTGTTGCAGATGATGATCCAGGACGATGGTGCGGGGATGGAGAACACACAGCCCCGGAACTCCAAAGGCAACGGCCTGCGCAACATGCGGGAGCGGGCGCGTGCCCTGCATGGCGAGTTTCGTATTGCCACACAGCGCGGCAATGGGACCGCGATTATCGTCACTGCGCCGATCGAAAAACGGGATGCCTAGCGCAAGCGGCGAAACTGCCTCCCGCTGCAACTCCGCACCTCATTGCGCGTCCCCGCGCAGGTCGTGGTGCTTACACCTGTCATTGCCGCCATGTGACGGATGCCCCTGATTTTAGCCCCACACATGCCTTACACTGGAACTGGCTACACTGACCATCTATCCCTTGTCAGTCCGGTGAAAGGAGTTTTGTGCCAACGCCGGCAATTTTCACCGACGAACTCACCCGCGATTTCGATACGCTTCGCGCCATAGACCATTTGAGCCTGGTCGTCGAATCAGGCAGCGTCTATGGGGTATTGGGGCCGTCCGGCGCGGGGAAGACAACGCTGCTACGCCTACTCTTGGGCTTGTTGATGCCCACGAGCGGCTCGATCAACGTGCTTGGCTATCCAGTACCGTTGCAGGCCGATATCGCGCGCTCGCGTACCGGTGTATTGCTGGAGGCGACCGGGCTATATGACCGCCTGAGCGCCGTAGATAACCTGGATCTCTTCGCCCGCATCTGGCACATCCCAGCCGATGAACGCAAGAGCCGCACTCGCGAGCTGCTGCAGCATTTTGGGCTATGGGAGCGCCGCAACGAACGCGTCGATATGTGGAGTCCAGGCATGAAGCGTACTCTGGCGATCGCGCGGGCGTTGGTGCACCGGCCTTCCCTGCTCTTGTTGGATGAGCCCATGAGTGGGCTAGATGCCACCGCGCAGAGCGTGCTGAGGAGCGATCTCATGGCGTTGACAGCCCAAGAAGGGGTCAGTGTGCTGCTGGCAACCAAGGACGCGGTCACGGCTGGACAGCTCTGCCAGCGCGTTGCGATCCTCCGGTCCGGACAGCTGCTCGCGGAAGACTCTGTGGGGGCCATCACGCGCCTCGCGGGTGGTCCGCAGGTGCGCATCGCGGGTCGCGGCTTCAACGACGATATGATTGCCCTGGTGCGCAGGCGGCAAGATGTGCGCCGTGTCTGGCATGCAAATGGTTACCTTTTGGTTGAGCTGGTCGATGAGTTGGCTTGCGCAGCCATTGTAAATTTACTTGTGGAATCGGGCGCCGATGTGGAGGCTGTCGAGCACCAGCACGCGGGACTTGAGGCGGCTTACCGGGCGCTACTGGAGGGCGCAGATGAAAAGCGACCTGTTGGCTGATATCTGGACAGTGACGCGCAAAGAAGGGCGCGAGTGGTATGTGACGCGCACCTGGGTAGAGATCGGCGCGCTGGCCGCATTGCTCATTGTCTGTGGTCTCGCCGGCCAGCCGTTGGCCCAACTCACGGGCATGGAATTGACCTCGTTGGTGGTATGGCTGGGCGTGCCCTTGCTGGTACTTGCCACCTTTGTGGGCGATATCTTCGCTGGCGAACGAGAGCGCCACACACTCGAAACGTTGCTCTCCACGCGCCTTTCCGTCCGCGCCATCGTCATCGGGAAGGTAACGGCTGCCGCCCTGTACGGCTGGATCCTGGTTATCCTGACTACGATGCCGGGTCTGCTGTTTGCCTCGCCCGCTTTGCCCCGCCTGGCTGGACCCTTAGCGATTGCCCTTGGACTGGCTCTGAGTCTATTGATTGCCTTTGTGGGCGCGCTCTGCTCTCTACGATCCCCCACCGCGCGCCAGGCCCACCAGCTGACGGTGAGCTTCGTGGCTATCCTCTTCGTGGTCGTATTTGCACTGTTGGTCCGTCTGGGCGGAAGCGCCGGGCATATGAGCAATGCCGCGTCAATGGCCACAGCCTACACACAGCTGGTTGGGATCCTGCTGGGAGCCGACCTGCTGCTGCTCCTCTGGTTGGTCTTTTCCGCACGTCGCGTGCGCCTGTTTCTGGCAAAATAGGCGGCTAGATCATAGCGTTTGCCAGATTGTCCTCGTTGTCCCATAATTACGAAACCTTCAGCTCAATTTGGCTCGCACGGACGACTTGCTCTTGCCACGCCTGCCTTCAGCCAGGAAACCTGCCCGCACAACCGCTCCTGAGGCGGTTGGCTCATTCGCAGCCAAGTCAACAGATTTCGTGCGCTTGGGTGGGGAGGGGCGGCTTGTCTCCCTAGTTGTGCGCGGGCCATCTCGAGCTGTGGTATAGGTAGAGGGTCGACCAGATTACCCCAAAACCCGATGGATTCGCGTTCCTGATTGAAGTCCAATTTTAAGTCTATATTGACGTCTATGATGAAGGTGTTGTTTGCATCGTGGCGCCAGCCGTTGATCAGGTTGCGGCGGCGCAGCTGGCGAGAGCGGCTGCTCCTTGTAGAGGCACTGATCTGGCTGGCGGTGGCCCGGGCTGCTATCCTGTCTGTACCGTTTCGTCATCTTGCGCCATTGCTCGGCTCCGCGCGTTCGGATCCCGCGCGCGATCTGCCGCCGGGAGAGGCTGCCTACGCGCTACAGATC
>JACFMY010000279.1 GCA_019455155.1 Caldilineaceae bacterium | reverse complement strand
ACCTCGCGCGTGGCAGCCTCGTTGATGTCGGCGACAATGAGCTGGGCGCCAGCCTCGTAGAGCAGCTCACAGAGGTGGCGGCCAACGCTGCCCACCCCTTGAACGGCAACCGTTAGCCCTTCCAGGGACGTGGCGCCCAACTTGTGGAGCGCCGCCGCACGCATCCCTTCCACTACACCGCGGGCGGTGAAGCGGGACGGGCTGACCGTGGTGCCAAAGACATAGTCGCAGGTCTCGCCGATGAGGTGAATATCGTGGAGGGTTGTGCCAACATCCTCAGCCGTCCAATAGCGTCCCCCCAACTGCTGGACACAACGGCCAAACGCATAGAGCAGCTGTGCGTTCTTGGCCGTGCGCGGGTCGCCGATAATGACGGCTTTGCCGCCTCCCAGTGCGAGCCCTGCCATGGCATTCTTGTAGCTCATAGCCTTGGAGAGACGCAGCACATCGGTGAGCGCTTCGTCATAGCTCTTGTAGGGCCATATCCGGCAACCGCCGGCGGCCGGCCCCAAGGTGGTACTGTGGACGGCAATGATGGCGAAGAGATCCGCTGCTGCGTCGCGACAGAAAACGACCTGCTCGTGACTGTCGAACTCAGCGTGATCGAAGACGGTCATGTTCATCCTCCTATGAACACAGCGTTGTGTCACAAACTGCGCGCCGTGGCTGCGCAGTGGCTGCACCGCGGAGACACGGCCACAGCCCGGCGCGACAACGTTGTCGCGCCGGTTATCTGTGAAACCCCACCGGCGCCCGGCTGCAAACCGGCCCGCCAATGGGCTTCATTTATAGCATAGCACAGGGATACCCCCCTGTCCCCGGCAAGTCGACCAGGGCTCCCTCCATCTTATAGCTTGTATCCAAAACGGCGCAGGAGATCTTTGCGCGCCTGAATGGCGGCCTCGTCCTCGATGCCTTTGCTCTTTTCGCCGTCGATGACGCCCAGAATGCCCCGCCCCTGGTCGGTCTGGGCCACGATGACCTCAGTGGGGTTGGCGGTGGCGCAAAAGATGCGGCAGACTTCGGGTACGGCCTTGACGCTGTTGAGCACGTTCACCGGGAAAAAACCGGCGCCGAGAAAGATGATGAAGGCGTGGCCGCAGGCCAGGGCCAGTGCATTCTGCCTGGCCAGCGCAAGCATGGCGTCATCGTTGCCAGACCAGCGCACGAGCGATGGCCCCGACGCCTCGCAAAAGGCCAGGCCAAACTTGATACCAGGCACGGTGGTCACCAATGCCTCGTGCAGATCTTCGACTGTCTTGATGAAGTGGCTTTGTCCCAATATGAAATTGATCTCGTCAGGCTTTTCGATACGCACAGTAGTGAGTTCCATTGATCTATCCTCCATGAAAAGTGGGCCTGCTGGAGAAGCCGGCCTTTGGGAGCAAATCGTGGTTGTGGTTGAGAAGCTGTGCGGTCGCCTGGCACAGCCTTCTTTTCGACACGGGCAGCCGGTCATGCCAGGAGGGTTCTGCCTACAAGATAACCGGGAAAGGGCAAGCAAGCAAGAGCGAAGCCGATCGCGTTGCGCCGTCGAGAGCATATGGCCGTTGGCGCGACGCGACCGCGGTTATAAGCCGGCTCAAACGCGCGGGGGTTCCTTTCCCCATCCGGCCGATCTCTGCTATAATCGAGACACCACAATAGAACATCGGTTCACTTTATGGTAAATAGATTAAGAACGATTGGCTTGGCCGCGGCCCCAATCGTTTGTCATTTTCACCACCCGGACATCCATGGCTAACGACTTCGTTCACCTCCACGTCCACTCGGAATATTCGCTGCTCGATGGTCTGGGCCGCATCAAAAACCTGGTCAAAGAAGCAAAACGGCTCGGCCAACCCGCGCTGGCGCTGACTGACCACGGCGTCATGCATGGCGCCATTGAGTTCTTCCGCGCCTGCCGTGACCAGGAGATTAAACCGATTATTGGGGTGGAAGCCTACCAGACCATGTGGGACCGGCCCATGGAGGGGCGCGACCCGCAGCTGGATAAGGAGTATTACCACCTGCTGCTCCTGGCCAAGAACATGACCGGGTACAGAAACCTGCTCAAGATCGCTACCCAGAGCCAGCTCAACGGCTACTACTACAAGCCGCGCGTCGATCACGAATTCCTCGCCCGCCACGCCGAAGGAATCATCGCCAGCACCGGTTGTCTGGGCGCAGAAGTGCCCCAGCTGCTGGCCCAGGGCAGGGAAAAGGAAGCCTACGAGCGCCTGGGCTGGTATGTGGATGTCTTTGGTCGCGAGAATTTCTTTATCGAGCTCCAGGAGCACTCCATCCCGGACCTAGTTCAGGTCAACAAGATCCTGGTGCCCTGGGCCGAAAAGTTCGGCCTCCAGCTGATCGTAACCAACGACGTGCACTATGTGCGCGCGGAGGATGCCACACCACACGAGGTATTGCTCTGCGTCCAGACGGGCAATGTCATGTCGTCGCCCAACCGCATGAAGCTCAGCGACCAGAGCTACTTCCTCAAGAGCCGGGCGCAAATGGAGGATACCTTCCGGCCCTACATCGACCTGCCGCCCAGCGCCTATGACAACAGCCTCCTGATTGCCGAGATGTGCGCGGTGGATCTGGAGGATCCCACCTACCATCTGCCCGACCTGCCCATCCCCGAGGGCTTTACCTACGAGACCTATCTGCGCCACCTCACGGAAGAGGGGCTGCGCCGGCTCTACGGCGATCGCGCCGCCGACCAGGTGGTGCTGGAGCGCAAGGAGCGCGAGCTGCGCATCATCCACGAGATGGGGTTCGATGTCTATTACCTGATCGTGGCTGATCTCTGCAATTTCGCGCGCAGCCGCAACATCTGGTGGAACGTGCGCGGGTCCGGCGCAGGCTCCCTGGTCGCCTACTGCACCGGCATCACCGGCATCGATCCGCTCAAGAACAACCTCATCTTCGAGCGCTTCCTCAACCCGGGGCGCGTGACCATGCCGGACTTCGACCTGGATTTCCCCGATGACCAGCGCGAGGAAATGATCCGCTACACCGTGAACAAATATGGCGAGGACCAGGTCGCCCAGATCGCCACCTTCAACCGCATGAAGGCCAAAGCGGCCGTGCGCGACGTGGGCCGCGCCCAGGGGATCGAGCTGGCGCTGGTGGACCGCATTGCTAAGCTGATCCCGGGCATTCCCGGCAAACCGGTTACCATCCAGGACTGCCTGACCGAGGGGCACGAGTTCTACAACGCCGAGCTGGCCCAGCTCTACAACAGTGAAGGGTGGGTGCGTAACCTGCTGGACACCGCGCAGCAGCTGGAGGGCGTGGCCCGCAATCCAGGCATCCACGCGGCCGCAGTCATCGTGGCTGACCGCGAGCTGAGCCACTACACGCCGCTCATGCGCGGCAGCAAGTCCACGGTCACCAGCACCATCGCCCAGTATGAGTTCCCCATCCTGGAGTCCATTGGTCTGCTCAAGGTGGACTTTCTGGGGCTGAGCACGCTGTCGGTCATGCGCGAGGCCGCGCGGCTCATCAAGGAGCGCCACGATATCGAGTTCACGTTGGGCACTATTCCCTACGAGGGCGAAGAGGCGGCCGAGGCCTTCAAGCTTCTCTCCAGCGGCGAGGTAAGCGGCGTCTTCCAGGTCGAGTCGGCGGGCATGCGCCGCGTGCTTACCGACATGCAGCCGAAGACCTTTGAGCACATTGTCGCCACCATTTCTCTCTACCGGCCTGGCCCGCTGGAATATATCCCTTCCTTTATCAAGCGTATGCATGGCCAGGAGCCGGTGGAATACAAACACCCGCTGCTGGCCAATATCCTGGCTGAGACCTACGGCATCATCGTCTACCAGGAGCAGATCATCCAGTTGCTTAGCGAGCTGGCGGGCTACACCCCCGGCGAGGCCGACCTGCTGCGCCGCGCCATTGGCAAGAAGAAAGCCTCGGAAATCGAGAAGCACAAGAAGATCTTCATCGCGGGCTGCGCCAGGAACAACATCGACGCCGAGACAGCCACGGCCATCTACGGCGATATCGAGTTCTTCGCGCGCTACGGCTTCAACAAGTGTCTGCCCGGCGACACCGAGGTGCTCGACACGGAGACCGGCCGGCTGGTACGCATTGAAGATCTGTTCACAGGCCGCGCCACCCTGCGCTCGACAGCTACCTGCGACGTGCGCACCCTGCGCCTGCGTGCCGGCCGCGTGGGGCAGGTGATGGACAACGGCGTCAAGCCAGTGTTCCGGCTGCAGACCGCGCTGGGACGCACCATCGAAGCGACGGCCAACCATCCCTTCTATACCGTCGATGGGTGGCGCCTGCTGGCGGAGCTGGCGCCCGGCCAACGCATCGCCACGCCGCGGCTCCTGCCCAGCGGCGGGCGGGCTACGTGGCCCGACCATGAAGTGATCGTCCTGGGACATTTGCTGGCGGCGGGAGACCTGCGCCATCCACACGCTCTCTACCTCCATACGGACGATCCGGCGCGCCGCGATGACTTTGTGCGCGCCGCGCAACAGTTCGACAACGTGCGGTGCACAGTCACGGCCCGCACGGGCGCCTATTCCGTGGCGGCCAGGCGCGTCCGGCCGAGCCAGCCGCCGGCCATTATGGGGTGGGCCAGGCGCCTCGGCTTGTTCGACCAGCCGGCCGCGGGGCTGGAGATTCCCGCAGCCGCGTTTGAGCTGAACCCACGGCAGATCGGACTGCTCCTCAGCCGCCTCTGGGAGGCGCAGGACCTTGTCGATCCGGCTGGCCGCAGCCTCTCCTATGCCACGGACTCGGAACGGCTCGCACGCCAGGTCCAGCATCTCCTGTTGCGTCTGGGCATCCTCAGCCAACTGCGCACAGCTGTTGCTCCGGACCAGGGGGGGCGTGCACGCTACGAACTCTCGATTACGGGGGCGGAGGATTTACGGCGCTTTGAGCAGCAGGCCGCCATCCACTTCGTGACAGAAGCCAATAGGGAGAAGGTACGCCAGCTTTGCCAGCTGGAGATGCAGGCGGCCGGCGCTACGGTGGCGGATCCGGCTGTTGCCTGGGAGCCCGTCCCCACGGCAGCCGGCCCGGACGCTGGAGAGTGGCACGGGCAGAACGGCAGCGACGTTTATTGGGACGAGATCGTTAGCATCGAGTATGTAGGTGAGAAACAGACCTACGACCTCGAGGTGCCGGGCACCCACAATTTCGTGGCCAACGACATCCTGGTCCACAACAGCCACGCCGCGGACTACGCCGTCATCACCGTCCAGACGGCCTACTTGAAGGCCCGCTACCCGGTAGAGTACATGGCCGCGCTGCTCCTGATCGAGCGCGACAAGACGGAGAAGGTGATCAACTTCGTCTCCGAGTGCCGGCGTATGGGCATCGACGTGTTGCCGCCCGACGTCAACTACAGCGGTCTCGATTTCGAGATCCAGCAGCGGCCGCCTGACACACCCACCCAGGCCCACCGGGACCCCGGGCTCGGCTATCCCTTCCCGGTGCCCGAGGACAGCGCCATCCGCTTTGGCATGGCTGCCATCAAGAATGTGGGAGAGGGACCGGTCCGGGTCATTATCGAGGCCCGCAACGAAGGGGGCCCTTTCAAGAGCCTGGAAGATTTCTGCGACCGGGTGGATCTGCGCCAGGTCAACAAGCGCGCGCTGGAATGCCTCATCAAGGCGGGCGCGCTGGACCGCTTTGGCCGCCGCAGCCAGCTCCTGGCCATGCTCGACCAGATGGTGGGCGCGTCCGCCTCGGTCCACGACGCCCGCGACAGCGGCCAGCTCTCCATGTTCGACCTGCTGGGCAGCTCGCAGGAGGCCCATGTCTCGCCCATCCGCCTGCCGGACGTAGAAGAGGTCAAGGGGCGTGAGAAGCTCCAGTGGGAAAAGGAGCTGCTGGGCGTCTACTCCATCAGCCATCCGCTGCAACAGCTAGATGTGGATCTGCAGAAGATAACGACCTGTTCGTGCGCCGAGCTGGACGAGCGCTATGACGGCAAAGCGGTCACCCTGGCCGGGATGATCACCAACGTGCGCACCATCACCACCAAAAAGGGCGATCCCATGGCCTTTGTGCAGCTGGAAGATCTGCAGGGTGGCTGCGAGGTGGTCTTCTTTCCCAAGAGCTATGTCGAATACAAGGACAAGCTCGTGGTCGATTCCGTGGTTGTGGTCAAGGGTAAGGCCCAAAGCCGCGAGGGACAGACGAGCCTGCTGGCCGACATCTTGCAGAACCACGTGGAAATGGTCGTGTCAGTCGACACGGACGAGCCCCAGCGACCGCTCTTCAACGGAGGACCGACGATTAACGGCATGAGCCTGCATGAGAACGGCGCCACCGGATCGGGCGCGAACGGGAACGGCGACCTGGACACGGATGCCAGCGGCTTCGCGGGCGAATATGGCGCCGAGGAGAATCCCTTCCGTGACGAGATGCCCGACTGGCTGCACGACGCGGCCGCGCCGCCTCCCCTACCCGTGACACCTGCCACGCCAGCCGCCGCGCCCGAGAGCGCATTGGACGTGGAGCCAGACGACGAGGTCGAGGAGGCGGACGCGCGCGAAGAGGAGGCAGCGGCAGACACAGAGAAGGGTATCATGGCCAACGCCGGCACAGACGCGAGCGCTGCTGGCGATGAGGCTGCCGCCGAACCGGCTCCAGCCGCGCCCGCGGCCGCCGCGGCGGCTTCCGAGCGTCCGGCTCCCACAGACAAGGGCGCCAAAAAGACGAAAACAGCGCCGCCCGCACAGCCGGCGCCTGTGGACGAAGCGATTGAAGCAGATGCCGAAGAAGAGAAAAGCGCGGCAACCGGTCCAGTAGGGCCGGCCCAAGAAGAAGCAGTTGCCGCCGCCTCAGCACGCGGCCAGCGCAGCGCAGGTGAAGGGGACGCGCCGCGTGTCCGCCACCGGCAGCCGGGCCCACGGCGGCTGCTTATTACCTTCCGCCGCAGCGGCAACCTGGAACGGGATAAGTTCCGGCTGCGCGAGATCTACGACGCGGTGCGTGACCCCAGGGGCCGCGACAGCTTTGTCATCCGCATCACCAACAACGGCCACACCGCGGAGTTGGCGTTCCCCAATGACGCCTGCAACATCAGCGACCGGCTCACCACCGAGCTCGTCAAGCACTTCCGGGTCGAAGTCGAGATCGTGACATAGGGGCCGCGTGGCGCCCCCGTCCGCCGGGGTGGCCCTTGCCCGTTACCTTCTCTCCGTCGCCCCTAACGCGCTGATCTGCCCCTCCGCCAGTTCCCCGCCGGCGCGGAGCAGCCGGTTGACCTGCTCCTCTGTCCGGGCTTCGGCGTAGATGCGCAGGACGGGCTCGGTGCCGCTGGGGCGGATGAGAAGCCAGCTGTCGTCGACCAGGATGTATTTCACGCCGTCACGGTCGCTGACCTGGGCAATGGCGCCGCCTGCCAGATCAACAGGCACGTTGGCCATCAAGCCCTTCACCAGCTCCGCCTTGTTGAAGGGCCGTACCGGCCGGTCCACGCGCGCATAGTGGAAGCGGCCCACGTCAGGCGCGGCCATGAGATCGTCCAACAGCTCACCCACTGTCTTGCCCCGGGTGGCTACCAGCTCTGCTAGCAGCAGACCCATAAGCAGCCCGTCCCCTTCGGGGATGTGGCCCAGGATGCTGATGCCGCCGCTCTCTTCTCCGCCAATGAGCACCGGCTCGCGCAGCATGAGATCGCAGATATGGTTGAAGCCCACCGGCGTCTCGTGAAGCGCAAGGCCGTGGCGTGTGGCCAGGCGGTTGAGCATCTGTGTCGTGCTGACCGTCTTGACCACGCTGCCGCGCAGACCCCTGCTGTTGACCAGGTGATCCAACAGCAGCGCCATGATGCCGTGGGGGTCCACAAAGCGTCCCGTGGGATCGACCGCGCCGATGCGATCGGCATCGCCGTCGGTGGCCAGGCCCAGCCGGTAGCGGCTGCCGCGCATGGTTTCGATGAGCGGTCCCAGGTGGCGGGCAATGGGTTCGGGATGGATGCCGTTGAAGCCCGGATTCATCTCGCTGCGCAGCTCCAGCACCTCACAGCCCGCCTCGCGCAGCAAGCGCGCCAGGTAGATGCGGCCGGCGCCATACATGGGATCCACGACAATGGAGAGGGTGGCCTGGCCGATGGCGTCGAAATCGACGAGGCGGCGCACATGCGCGGCGTAAGCCGGGAAGGGCTCGAAGCGGGTGATGAGCCCGCGGGCGACCGCGTCATCGTACTCCATGCGTTGGGGCGCCGCGCCGCTGGCCCCGGCAATGCGTCGCTCCACGTCCTTGCACGCGGCCGGGCTGGCTGACCCGCCAAAGGCTGCCTTGAGCTTGATGCCATTGTAGCGCGGCGGGTTGTGGCTGGCCGTGATCATGACGCCGCCGGCAGCCTGCTTATCGACAATGGCATAGCTGGTGACCGGCGTGGGCGAATCGCCCTGGGTGAGCCAGACGTGGATCCCGTTGGCCGCCAGCACCTCGGCCACGGCAATGGCATAGCGGTCGCTTAGGAAACGTGTGTCAAAGCCCACAACCAGGGAGGGGAGAGCCGGCTGGTTGGCGGGCTGCTGGCCGTTGAGGGAGTGATCGTGGGTCGTCCAGCTAGCCAGGATCTGTTCAGCGATGGCCTGGGCCACCCGGCGCACGTTGTCAAATGTA
>JACFMY010000278.1 GCA_019455155.1 Caldilineaceae bacterium | reverse complement strand
CATGCATGATGTCAAAGAGGCGTTCGATCCTGATCAGTTGCTCAACCCCGGCAAAATCCTGCCGGATGTGCTGCCGGCCGCGGAACACCAGCGCGGGCAGGCACCTTCAAGTGACGTTTTTGCGCCCCAGTCGGCGGAAGAGGCGGCCGGCGCGCTGGCCGCGTGCAGCGCTGCTGGCCGTTCCGTGCGCATCGGCTCGGCTGCCGAAGGAGACCGGCGCGGCGCCAGCTGTTGGCTCTCGACAAAGCAGTTGCAAGGTGTACGGACTTTTGCCCCAGATGACCTCTACGTCACAGTTGGGGCAGGTACAGCGCTGGCCGAGCTGAATACCTACCTGGCCGCCCACAACATGCTGGCGCCCCTGTCCACACCGTGGCCTGGGGCCACGGTCGGCGGGCTGCTGGCCGCCAACATCAATGGGCCGTCACGCCTGAAGTACGGCGGTTGGCGCGACAATCTGCTCTGCGCCACAGTAGCCCTTGCCGACGGCCGTGTCATCCGTGCGGGCAGGCCGGTGGTCAAGAACGTGGCCGGCTACGACTTGCCCAAGCTGCTGGTGGGTTCGCGCGGCACCCTTGGCCTGCTTACCGATGTTACCCTCAAACTGACACCCCTGCCCCGGGCTGAGCGCACGCTGCAGCTTCCGGTAGACGATATCATTCAGGGTGTGGCTTGGGCGCAGGCCACGGCTAACCGCTGGCTGGCGACCGCGGGCGTGGTATTGGCGCCCACACCGCCGCCGGCCAAGACGCCCTACACGCTGCTGTTTACGCTGGAAGGGCTGCCAGAAGACGTGGAGGCAGAGACGGCGGAAATCACCCAGACGCTGCGTGATGCCGGCGCGCCGGCGCCCCAGGTGACCGACGGGCCAACAGCCATCGCGATCTGGAGCGAGTTTGTCGGGGGGGCCGGGGCCGATGAGTGCGTGGTACGCGCGGGCGTCCCGCCCCAACATCTGCGGCTCTACTGGTCCATGGTGCCGCACGAGATCCGCCGCGCCACAGCCTGGCTATTCGATATGGCCAACGGCCATGTCTTTGCCAGGTCCCGCTGCGGCGGCGCCATTCCTGCGCACCGGTGGCTCGACACGCTGCGCCAACCAGCCCTGGCTCTGCGCGGCTATGCAGTCGCGCTGCATCTGCCCGCACAGCTACACGCAGGCCTCGATCCCTGGGGCTATCGCCCGGACGGCTTGCCGGTCATGCGCCGGATCAAGGCCAGGTGGGATCCGGCGGGGATCCTGAATCCAGGAGAGTTTGTGGTGTAAGCGAAGCCACTCTGGACGGCTGCAGGTGAAGCAAGCCGGCCGAAACGCGCTACACAAGCTGAGCCCATATAGAAAGGAGAGCCTCATGGCCGAGCTAAAGACACAGCGGAACGACCAGGATGTGGAGGCGTTTCTGAACGCGCTTCCCGACGACCAGCGGCGGCAAGACTGTTTCTCCGTGCTCGAAATCATGCGTGAAGTGACGGGGGCGGAGCCCAAGATGTGGGGCGACAGCATCGTCGGTTTTGGCGACTACCGCTACAGGTATGAGAGCGGCCGTCAAGGTGAATGGTTCCTTACCGGCTTTTCCCCCCGCAAACAGAACCTCACGCTCTATATGATGGCTGGTTTCGACCATTATGACGAGCTCATGGGCCAGCTGGGCAAGTTCAAGACGGGCAAATCCTGTCTCTATATCAAGAAGCTCCGCGACATCAATGTTCCGGTTCTGCGCGAGCTGGTCAAGCAGTCGGTCGCGCACATGATCGAAACCAACCCGTAGGAGTCTCCATTACTCAATCTATACCAACGCTCTAGCGATCGCGGACCTGGCCGTCTTCAGGCCCGCGGTCGCTGGCACGCGCCCTCCGCACAGCCAACAAGCTGTCAATCTGTAGTAACGATTTTAGTTGTTCACCTATCCACAGCGATTGAAGCGCCACTGCCGAACTCCAGTTTCATGATTGATAGACCACTAGCGAAGCGATATTTACTGGATATCCGAGTCAGTTTTTGCACACCCTGTCATTTTCCAGAGAGGGAATTGTCATATTGAGAACCGGAGAAGCTCGGGCAGCTTAACAGGCGCCGTGATACATTCTGGCATAGCGAAGGTAACCAACGCAGAGACAGCATGGGCGATGGCGGCTGCACTATGGTCGATGCCGCTACAGCAGAACACGCTGGCAGGTTGTCTTACGTCATGAGCACATCCCTCTTGGGGATCGAAAGAAGTTCGGTCGTCGGGCAAACATCGTTGTCATCCTCGATTACGATGGACGTGTTGTGATTACGGCGTACCCGCAGCCGCACCATAGTCCCAAGCCATACGTAAGGAACACGGACCGGCGAACCGGAATATGCAACGCGACTGCATAAGCAAGCAGTAGGAGTCCGTAGAGGCAGCAAAGCTTGACTCTGTTAACCTTCGCTTCGAGGGGGCGTCCCAGGTGGGACGCCCCCTCGATCTTTTGGCTGACTGTTGCTCAGGTGAACGCAGGTGCACGTGCTCTGGATAGTTGCCCACAGACAGCCGTGTCAGACAGAGGGATTTGCGCCTTGGTTTATAGCTGGAGGGTTTGATACCATATAGACAATCACGAAGCAATCGCTCCCCAGCTAGAAGCAGGCACTGTCCATGGCAGCTCGTTACTTGCGCACATCTGATATCGCCAAGGCGGTGGGCGTCCATCCCAACACGGTGCGGCTCTATGAGGCATGGGGGTTTCTTGCCTCCATCCCGCGCAGCGCCAGCGGCTATCGTCTCTTCACCCAGAGCCATCTGGAGCAGATGCGCCTGGCCTACCTGGCGCTGAAATGGCCTTACCCTGGCGGCAAGGAGGTCGTCGTCAACCTGGTACAGCGGGCCGCGCAGGGGGATCTCGGGATGGCCATGGAGCTGGCCTACCAATACCTGGCCAACGTACGCATGGAGCGCACCTATGCCGAGGCCGCAGTAGAGTTTCTGGAACGCTGGGCCCGGGGCCAACAGCTGGATACGACCAGACGCGATCTCCAGATCGGCGAGGCGGCCGCGCGGCTGGGCGTTACGGTGGACGTCCTGCGCAACTGGGAGCGCAATGGGCTGCTGAGCGTGCCCCGCGACCCTGCCACCGGTTACCGCTGCTATGGCGCGGCCGAGATCGGTCGTCTGCGCGTCATCCGCATGCTGCGCCAGGCCGGATACAGCCTCATGGCGATCCTGCGCATGTTGCTCCAGCTGGACGCCGGCATAACCGACGATCTCCGTACAGCACTGGATACGCCGCGGCCTGACGAGGACGCTCAAACCGTGGCTGACCATTGGCTCTCTACACTCGCAGACCAGGAGAGCCGCGCGCAGATGATCATTCAACAGATTGCGCATATGATCGACCTCGCCCAATATCCCGCGCCGAACCCAAAGCGCCGTCAGTGACCAAAGCGCACCCGAAACCCTCCATTTGCCCACCACCCCCGTATACTTGAGACAAACGGCTAAAAAGGGAGATCGATATGGCCGCGTCTCAAATGATCGTAGAAAACCTTTCCAAAACTTACCGCGTCCCTGAGCGACAGGCCGGCCTCAAGGCAGCCATGCAGAGCCTCGTCCACCGCGTCTACCGTGACGTTCCCGCGGTTCAGGATGTCAGCTTCACCGTCGCCGCGGGTGAGATGGTGGGCTTTATCGGCCCAAACGGCGCCGGCAAGACCACCACCCTCAAGATGTTGGCCGGGCTCCTCCAGCCCACAGGGGGCGACGCCCGCGTCCATGGCTTCGTTCCCTGGCAGCGCGCGCCGGCCTATCTACGCCGTATCACCATGGTGATGGGAAACAAAAGCCAGCTAATGTGGGACATCCCACCGCTGGATACGTTCCGCGTGCTGGGCGAGATCTACTGGGTGCCCCGCGCTGAACTGGAGGAAACCATCGAGGAGCTAAGCACTTTGCTAGGCATGCAGGAGCTGCTGCGCAAGCCCGCGCGCAATCTTTCATTAGGGGAACGGATGAAATGCGAGCTGGTTGCCGCCCTCCTCCACCGCCCCAGCGTGCTCTTCCTCGACGAGCCCACGCTGGGGCTCGATGTGTCCATGCAGCGGCGTCTGCGCCAGTTCATCGCTACCTACAACCGGCGTACCGGCGCCACCGTGATTCTGACCAGCCATTACATGGCCGATGTGGCGGAGCTCTGCCCCCGCGTCATCCTCATCCAGACAGGCCGCCTTCTCTACGATGGCCCGCTGCAGCAGCTCAGCGAACAACTCGCCCCCTTTAAGCTGATTCGCTTGACGCTCAATCGGGACAACGGCAGCGACGATATTGCGCAGCTCCTGCCGCCGCACACGGAGATCCTGGATCAGGCAAACGGCAAGCTCACACTGCGGGTCGCCCGCAGCCAGACCTCGGCCGTGACCGGCGCCCTCCTCAATACGCTGCCCGTTGTCGACCTTTCTGTAGAGAATCCACCCCTCGAAGCCGTGATTGACCAGATCTACCAGGAGGGATCCCTATGAACCACCGCGGTGGCTGGGCGCTCATCCAAGGCACATGGCTGTCCTGGATGCAGCATCGCGCATTCTTTTTCCTGCTGGCCTTCGGATGGATGATGCCTGCCCTTATCTACCTGTTCGTCTGGGCAACCGCGGCTGGCGGCGGCACGGTTGGCGCCATGACCCGCGATGACTTCATCGTCTATTATCTTGTGTGGATCTTCGTCAACCAGTTCACCTATGCCCAGACCAACTGGACCGTAGGCGACGGCATCCGCAGCGGTGACTTGAACCGGCTCCTCCTCTACCCCATGTCCCCACTCTACAACACGCTGGCGACGGAAGTTGCCGGGAAAACGGTCATGCTCAGCTTCGTGGTGCCGGTAACCGCCGTCCTTGGGTTGCTCCTGCAGCCCACGCTTCAGCTCTCGCTCACGGGGGTCCTGGCATTTGTGCCTGCGCTGCTGCTGGCCTGGGCAGTGCGCTTCTTCTGGGGCTACTGGCTTGCCCTGTTGGCCTTTTGGATGACGCGCGCACATGCGCTGCTGGCAGCCCAGGATGCCTTGATCTTTCTGCTGGCTGGTCAGGTTGCTCCGCTAGCTCTGTTGCCCGCTCCCATCCAGACTATGGCCACGCTGCTGCCGTTCCGGTATATGGTGAGCTTTCCAGTCGAGGTGTTGATGGGCCGGTTGACCCACGCCGATTTGGCCGCGGGCTTCGCGCTTCAGGCCGGCTGGGCCTTCCTCGCCTGGAGTCTTTACCAGATCCTCTGGCGCCGCGGTGTGCGCCGTTATGCCGCCGTAGGAGGTTGAAGTGGTCCGTTACCTTCGTCTAGTGGGTATGTTCATCCTGGCCTCCGCGCAACAGGAGTTCGCGTACCGCGCCAATTTCTATATTGGCATTTTCCATTCACTGCTCAACCTGGCTACCGGGTGGCTTGGTTTGCTGATCGTCTTCCACCAGGTGGAGAGTCTGCGCGGCTGGGATTATAGCTCGGCTCTGATCGTGCTTGGGGTGTATCTGGTAGCCAGTGCGCTGCGGGATCTGGTGATCAGTCCAGGGTTGGACGGGTTGGCGGGGATGGACGGCGAGATCTGGCGCGGGGCATTCGACTTCACGCTGCTGCGCCCCGTCAACACCCAGTTTCTTGTCAGTCTGCGCCACTGGCGGCTCTTTGCTTTTTTCGATCTGCTGCTCGGCAGCGGCGTTGTCGTAGCGGCCATGATGAGAATTGGGCAAGGACTGGATTGGCCGCAGGTGGGGTTATTTCTGCTAATGCTGTGCCTGAGCGTGCTGGCCCTTTATGCCGTCTACCTCCTCTTTGCCAGCCTGGTCTTCTGGCATCCCGGCTTTCTCTTTACCTGGGTCTTCAACAGCGTCTTCCAGATGGCCCGCTATCCAATTGGTGTCTACCCGGGTTGGCTGCGGCTGGCGTTGACGTGGATCGTACCCATTGGGGTGATCACCACCGTGCCGGCGCAGGCGCTCGCTGGCGAGCTCTCCCTGGCCACAGTGGGCGGCAGTGTGATGCTGACCGTCACGCTCTTTGCGGTGGCCTCGCTCCTGTTCCGCACCGGGTTACGGCGTTATTCCAGCGCATCGTCGTAGACAGAGGCTGGGCCGCGTCGCTGGCAGCGCCGGGGGGAGGCACGGCCGTGCCTCCCCCCGGTTTTACCATATGCAGCGGGGTAGCTGCGTGCTACATGGTCGCGAGCCCGTGGCTCACGGCTTGCGGACCGCCGGCAGGTAGAGGCGATGATTCTCCAGCTCCACGGAGAAGCCGCCTACTTCCTCGCCGTCCAGCACCAGCGCCACCTCCACACGGGCGGTATCGCCGTAGCCAAGCGCAAAGTCATCTTCGGCCAGCGCACCGGCCGCGGCGACTTCCGCGCCTGGCACCATCTCGAAGCCCAACATGAAGTCGATGGTCTGGCCCGCCATCAGCTCCGGCGGCGGGTCCGGGGTAATCCGCGGCCGCACACGCGGGGTCAGGCCAATGAGGATCTTGTTGATATCCATGGGCACCGTGTAGTCGTTCGGGTTACCGATCGTGAACGGGATATTCAGCTTGAGCAGCTCGTTCAGCGAGCCCACGCTCAGCCGGCGCACGTCCACGTTGCGCTGGCTGAACTGGTCCCGGAACCCTGCCTGCGACAGGCGCACCTGGATACAGCGATGCAGGCTGCCGCCGCTCACGGGCGTCGGCGTCCAGTTGATGCAGTACTGGCCAATGCTGTTCGGTGGCAGCGTGAGATTATTGAGCGAACCCACGGGCGTGAAGCCGATGCCAGCGCCAAAGGCGGCCACCCTGAACTCTACATTCACCACACGCGGGGTAGGCATGGGGTTCTGCAGCTCGATGCAGAGCTGGCCCGGCTGGTTGAGCACCGGCGGATCGGGAATCAGGATGATCTCCCGCTCCATCCACGGCGGGTTGGCGGGCGGCAGGTGCACCGGCGGCACATCCAGCTTGCGGATCCCGCCGATAAGCACATCTCCGATCCACCCCTGGACATCGATGTGACAGGCAGTGCCCAATGGCCGGTCCGTGGGCGGAATCACCGAGAGCGTAGCGCTGCGCACCTCGCCGGGCGCCATGTTCAACAGCTGGGCCGGCGACACGCTGGCCACCCAGCCGGGGCAGGTGTTGTCCACCACCAGGTTCACGGTAGCCACGGCCGCCGTGGGGTTGCCCACGGAGAAGGTCAGCGTGTCGGTGACGCCTGGCCGCAGATCTTCCATGACATCCAGGTTGCGATAGGTGAAGATCGCCGGCCGGCCGGGGCTCTCGATCTTGACACGAATACAGTAGTGCCCCGACTTCACAGGCGTCCAGTTGATCTTCACTTCAACAATGCCGAAGGGCGGAAGTGTTACCACACGGGGGTTACCCGCCGCAGGGAGCGTGCCAAATGGGATGCCGATCCCAAAGTTGTTGGGACTGCTCTCAAAGGTCACGCGCACCGTTTCCGTCATGCTCGACAGGTTGCGAATGCGCACACTGACATCGGTGGGGCGCCCAGTGATCAACGGATAGGGATAGATCTGAATCTCGTCCTCAGCGTATGGGGGTTCATTGCCGGCCGGCACCACGGGCGGGCAGTCCACGGGATGGGTCACGACGTTGCTGGCGAAGACGCCCAGCGAAGTGACCAGCCGCGCCTGATTGACCACGGTGCGTTGTCCGTTGCAGATAGAGTCAGCGACGCTGACCTTGAACTGCTTCAGCCCGCTTGCGCCGGGCGCCAGGGGGCCGACATTCCAGCGCAGCACGCGATCCGCGCCCGGTACGATGCCGTCAGTGGCGCTGCCGGGCACAAAGAGTGTGCGATCGGGGATCTTGTCCTCCAGGACCGCGCGGGCCAGGGCACAGGCCGGATCGTTCTTGACCGTGTACTTGAGCTTGTAGGTGATGACCGCACCCACACTCACCAGCGTGCCCGCTGGCGGATCAGCCGACTTCTCCAGCACGACGCAGTCGTCAGGCGGGGTAGGACGCTGCGGGCATTGGCTGGCCAGGCCATAGACCACGGCATTGACAAAGAGGTTGCGGCCTGCCACGGTCATGGCCGGCGGGCGGCCCGAGAACCCCCACAGCTGGCTACACTCCTCGCGCTCAGCGATAAGGGGTGCGTGATCGGCATCCGAGGGCTCGGTACCCAGCTCGATGACGCCAGTAACGGCCTTCAGATAGATCCCCACCTCATTGACGGGGCCCGTGAAGAGCTGTTGTGGCGAGGGCGGCGGGGAACCGAAATCGGTGGGGGTGTGCCAGTAGCTCTGCCCCGTGTTGCGTGGTACCACCCGGTCAAGGGGACCGTGCCAGCCATTGGGCCACCCAATGGCCTGGCCATGTTTGCCGAAGTAGGCATAGCCACCCTCTCCGATACCCAACATGGGTTTGTTGGCGCTGCGGATGTGGTTCGCCTCGGGGCTCACGCCGGCCGTCCCCATGGGCCACTGGCTCAGGTCGCCAGTATCGTCAGCGATAATGACGAGATCGAACTGGGTGAAATCGGTAGCCAGCACCGTTGGCATGGGCACTAGCTGCACCGTGAAGCCCTTGCCTTCCAACAGCGCTTTGAACGCGTTCGCCGTGCCGGTGTCCACGCGATAGACATAGGCGATCTTGCCCTGGCACGGGTTGCTGCCCAGACGCGCTTCCTGCCACGTCTTGGGCGAGT
>JACFMY010000277.1 GCA_019455155.1 Caldilineaceae bacterium | reverse complement strand
GGAGAGGTAATAGAGCAGCGTGGCATTGCCGGCAAGCTCCTGGATGCCAGCCTGGCCGTCCAGCTCGGCGTTGAAGGACGACTTGAGCATACGGATGGCCAGAGGGCTCTTTTCCATGATTTTGCGGCACCATTCGATGGTCGTGGCCTCGAGCTGGTCCAGCGGCACCACCTTGTTGACCAGGCCCATCTGCAGCGCGTCCTGCGCGTCGTACTGGTCACAGAGATACCAGATCTCACGTGCCTTCTTCTGGCCGACGATGCGCGCCAGATAGGAGGCGCCGAAGCCGCCGTCGAAGCTACCCACCTTGGGGCCGGTTTGGCCAAAGCGGGCGTTCTCCGCGGCAATGGTCAGGTCGCACACGACGTGCAGCACATGGCCCCCGCCGATGGCGTACCCGGCCACCATGGCAATAACAACCTTGGGGATGGAGCGAATCATCTTTTGCAAATCAAGCACGTTGAGGCGAGGTACCTGGTCCGTTCCCACATAGCCGCCCACACCGCGCACGCTCTGGTCGCCGCCGCTACAGAAGGCCTGGTCGCCCGCGCCGGTCAGCACAATGACCTTGATGCGCGGGTCTTCGCGGCAGATGACCATGGCGTCGATCATTTCCTGGACCGTGAGTGGGGTAAAGGCGTTGCGCTTCTCGGGCCGGTTGATGGTGATCTTGGCGATCCCATCGAAAAGCTCAAAGAGGATTTCCCTATATTCTTTGATGGGCTGCCAGGGGACCGCAGTGGCCTGGTCCGCGGGCGACGCCGCTGTCTGAGAGGTCGTCATCGGTATCGTGATCTCCAGTTGCTAGTCAAACCTATCCGGTGGGGGAATCGCCGCCGTATAGGAGCGGCGCATGTCTCCCCAATCTACTGCACGTCCGGTGATTTCGCCAAGTAACCGTGGTTCGCGCGTGGAGCCAACTGATCTGTGCCAGCGGGCTGCCCTTCAGGCGGCAGTGCTAAGCCCAGCCACAAGCGAGCGAAAGGCCTGAAAGACGGTGCGGTTGGTTTCCATATCGGTGTCGATTTCCAGCAGCGCGGGCTGGTCACCGGCGGCGAAAAAGGTGGGCAGTTGTGCGGCCAGCCCGGCCGCGTCCGCGGCATAGTAGTAGGCCAGACCGTGGTCTTCTGCCGTACGCCGTGCTGAAAGGGGCTGAGGGGTAAGAAAGAAGCGGGCGCGGGTAGCAGCATCCAGACGATTGGGGCCCTCGATGATGTCGAAGATCCCGCCGCCGTGGTTATTGAGCAGGACGATACGCAAGTTGGGGGGCAGGTGGTTGTGCCAGAGGCCGTTGCGGTCGTAGAAAAAGGCCAGGTCGCCGACGATCAGGGTTGTGAGCAGATTATCGACGAGGGCAGCGCCCACTGCGGTGCTCACGGTGCCGTCGATACCGCTGGTGCCACGATTGGCATTGACCTGGGCTGGGAGGTGGCCGGGGAGGGCGCCGATGAAATTGGCGTAGCGGACGGGCATGCTGTTGGCGAGCTGGAGGCGGCTGCCTGGGGGCAGGGCATGCAGGACATGGTAGACGGCCTGGAACTCACCGAAGGGTGCGCCGTCCAAAAAACGAAACAGCGCGTGGTTGGCCGTCTTGTTGAATGCATGCCAGGTTTTCGCATAGTCAGAAGCAGCTGGTGCGCTCCGTTTGGCGACCAACTTAGCAAAGAACGCGGCCGGCGCCATGGGAATCACATGGGTTGCAGCCTGGTAGGTATCGGCGGCGACGCCGGCTGGCTGAACACGCCAAAGCTGGTCAGGCCTGTGGGTGCGCAGCAGATCTTTGACATATTTTGACGTCACCTGGCCGCCGAAATGCACCACTAGGTCGGGGCGCAGGGCCTCTAGCACCTGCGGATCGCGGCTGCCCAGTACCATGTCGGCCTGGGCCAGGGGCGCCCCGTCTGGGAACAGATTGGCCGTAATGTCCGCGAAGACGGCGACGTCGGGATCAGCGCTCAGCGTGGACAGGGCTGCGCGCAGGGCTGTATTGGCCGGATGCATGCCGGCCACAATGAGCTTGCGCGGCGCCTGCTGCCAGGCCGGCAACAGGGTGGCCCAACTCGCCTCACTCAGCACGGGCGCCGTGGCCATGGTCTGGGCAAAACGGACTGGAATCGTGAAGTCGGGCCGGTGTGCTGGCGGCGGGTAGAGAGGCTCGCGCAACGGTGTGTTGATATGCACTGGCCCAGGCCGTGGGTACCGGCACAGCGCCACGGCCTCGGCTGTCAGGCGCGCGGCATGCCAGCGTGTGTCAGGATGGCCGTCGTCCATGGGCAGCACGAAGCTGCCGCGCACGTGGGGGGCGTAGAGGCTGGTCTGCTGGATCGCCTGGTTGTCCTGCTGCTCGATCCATTCGGGCGGCCGGTCAGCAGTAAAGATCAGAAGGGGAATTTCCTGGTAGTAGGCCTCAACCACCGCAGGGGCAAAGTTGACGGCCGCAGTGCCGGAGGTACAGACAAGCCCCACTGGCTGGCGTAGCTGTTGGGCAAGTCCCAACGCCACATAGCCTGCGGCGCGCTCATCATAGATCACCCGCGTTGCCATCAGGGGGTGGCGCGCCAGCGCGACGACCAGCGGCGCCGAGCGCGATCCGGGCGCGACGACGAAATCTCGGACGCCGCTCTCCGCGCAGATATGGATGGCCAACTCGATCAATGGGTGTATGCCGTTATTCATGCAGGTTCCGAAGGTCTCTGTGACCACACTGGTCGGTGGCGGAGGGTGCCGGTAGGAGGCATCAGGGCCGGCTCAGGTGCAATGCGCGTCCAATCGTCACGAGCTGGCGTGACGGTGGTCCGGCCCTCCTCTCCCTAATACAGCCAGCATCGTCTCGGCCTTCATTTCAGTTTCTCGCCATTCGGCTTCAGGATTGGATTCAGCAGTGATGCCGGCGCCCACGTAGAGATGGGCAGTTTGCGCGCCCAACTGCATGCAACGCAAGTTGACATAAAGACTGGACTGGCCTTCTACGTGCACGGGACCCAGGAAGCCGCTGTAGAAGCTGCGGTCGTAACCCTCGTGGGCCAGAATGAAGGCCAGCGCCTTGTGTTTGGGCATGCCACAGACGGCCGAGGTCGGATGCAGCTCCTGCAGCACGCGGTTGGCCAGAGCCAGCCGCTCTGCCGGCGGCCGCGCCACGCGGAAGAGGGTCTGCAGGTGCACGACATTGCCGGCGGCGATGGTGCTGGGGCCTGTTTCGACGACGTTTTGCACGCCGGCATTGTGGAAGAACTCGCGTATGTACGCGCTGACCATTTCCTGCTCGACGACTTCCTTGGCGCCCCAGGTGATCTCGGCCAACGGCCGGTTCTCGGGGCGACGCTGGGTGCCGGCCAGAGCCATCGTAGTCAGAGCATGGGCATCCAATGTGAGCAAGACTTCGGGACTGGCGCCAAGCCAGGTGCCCACACCCGGGATCGCCACCAGCGAGACAAATGCGTAGGGATAACGCACGCAGAGCTCGACGAAGGTTGCGGCCGGGTCAAACGCCGGGGGGAGCGGCCGCCGTGCTGTGCGCGAGACAACGACCTTGGCAATCCCTGTGCTGCGAATAAAGCTGATGGCATCGTCCACCAGCCGCACGAACTCATCTTCATCGGCCGCCCGGTCCGGCCGCAAGGCCCCATTGTAGGGCGCATACCAACGTGGCGCATCCACCACCCCGGATCCCGCGCGCGCCTCGAGAGCCGCCATGAAGCGGCCATGGGCAGCGCGCGCGGCCGGCGTCGTAATCTGGACTGTCGTCCCTTCCGCACCGAACAGCACGCCGGCGCGCATCTGCAGCGCGGCGTTGTGTTGGGTGGTGACAAAGGGTGCAAAGACAAAGCCGGGCGTTTCCTGGCGAAAATCTACCGGCGCGAGCCCACCGACGGCTTCCAGTCCCACCATAGCCTGCGGCTCCGCGCCTGGTAGCTGCCACAGAGCGACTGGCAGTCCCGTCTTCAAGGCGGCATGGTAGACGGTGATCGTACGCTGCGCGCCGGCGGCTGTTACCAGGGGCGCCGCCAACCCCATTTTATTCACTCGATCCATGATCGGTGCACTCGTTTAGGTTCGATAATATGTTTACTTTCGTTGCCTGGCGTGCTTTGCCTGGTCTCGGGCCCGCACGCTCATGCAAATCGCCGTGTAGCATATCATGCTAACGCGCTTTGCGCAGCTTTTTCCATGCGTTAGGTGCGTTTCTACTGGCGAAACGCACCCCGCTCATGTATCGCCGCCAGGCATACGTATATGCGCGTATATGCTCCATGATACCCGCTTGTGGCACGCCCGCGCGTGACAATGCATACGTTCGTGCCGAATTTCACAATGGTGGGAGATTCAATCTGCTGGCCGCGCCGGGTAGACGTTGCCGTCTAGCCGCAGGTGATAGATGCCGCTGCCTTCGTTCCCCGAAACCGGCTCGAACGGGCACCAACGGCCATCCTCGAGGACAAGGATGAGTTCGCCGGCAAAGGGCGACTCGGCCGTGAGTGCCCGCTCGCCGTTGATGACGCGCACAGTGCCTTCCAGACAGATCGCGTCTGGCGCGCCGGCCGGGGACACGGGAGCCGCGACGAAGATGCTGTAGTCTACAGTGGCAAGCCAGATATCCAGAGCATGGATTGTGCCTTGGCCAGCGATGCGTGTGTCCGATGTTTCCATGATCAACCCTCGCTTATCGATGCCGTACGCTGCCTGGCGCCTGCACGGGGGGACCAGACGCGGGCTACCTTCAGTGTAAAAGTATCCAGGAAATAGTAGAACGTCTTTATGATGGAGATTCCTTGCCGTCCCGTTGAAATCGTCTAGCCGTTGCGAAGACGGAAGACCAACGCGCCTGAGAGCACGATGCCGCCCATGAACAGAAACGCATAGACCAGGGACAGATCGGCGATGCGGCCAATGACGAGCCCCATGATCGCCACATAGACGCCAGAAGCCATGTTGATGAGGGACAGGACCGTGGCCCGGTGGCTGCTGGCAATGTGACGGTTGAGGTGGCCGGAAAAGAGGGGCTCCTTCATGCTCATCACGCCGAAGAGGAGACAGAAGAGCGGCACCGCGGCCACGGGCTCCTGCGCGGCCGCGAAGAGGAGGTAGAGCGCGCCGGGGAGGGCGGTCACCAGCAGCAGGCTACGAGCCGCGCCCAGGCGTCGTTCTACCTGGTAGGCGCTGCGCGCGGCCGCAATGCCCACCAGCGAGGCCGCAGCCAGGCTCAGACCCAGCCAGGATGGCGCAACGCCCACCTCGACAAAGCGGGGCTGGTACAGGTTGAGCAGGTAATCGACAAAGGGAATTGTAACCAGGGCCAGCAGGATAAGGTGGAGAAAACGGCGGTTGGTGCGCAGCGTCGCGACAGCCGTGCGCAGGATCGCCAGTGTACCGGGGGCATCCTCATCTGGCAGCTGGGCTTCAGCATCGCGCAGCGTGAGGCTCACCAACCAGCCCCCAAAGACCATGATCGCGGTCATGGCAATGGCCTGTTGGAAGCGCGCCGTGCTCAGCGAGACAAAGAGCAGGCTGGCCAGCCCAAATGCCGCCAGGTTACCGGCACCCTTGGCCGCACTGATGTAGCCCATGGCCCTACTCATCTCCTGCTCTTCGCCCCGGCGCAGCAGGGAATCATAGACCAGGGCCTGGGCGCTCCCCGAGCTAAAGGCGAAGCCGATGCCACCCGCCACGGCCGCGGCGACAAAGGTGAGATAGTTGGGCGCAAGGAGAAAGATCACCTCCCCCACCACCTGCAGAGCCAGCGCCATCTGTACGGACCGGGCGCGGCCTATTCGGTCAGCCAGCAGTCCGGTGGGCACTTCCGCCAGAAACATGGTGCCGACGATGATGGCCCACAGCGAGTTGATCTCGACGTAGTTGAGCCCTTTGCTCTGGAGGTAGAGGGTGCCGACCGGTAGATAGAAGTAGAGGTTGGAGAGGAGCATGACCAGAGCGAGCCTGGTGACGTTGCTCCACCCAAAAGGCAGGAGATGATCGCGCACGGTGTGGCCGTCGCTTGAGGCGCTCAGCTGGTACTGGCGCCCTGCGCGTCGCGGGCCACACGCAGGCCGTAGGCGTTGTAGATGCGCAGCTCGTCATCGCGGCGTCTGGCCGCCCGCATATTCTCTACGCTGCTGCTAAAGGCGCCCCCGCGCAGGACCCGCCTGCTGAAGGTGTCCGCGTCCTCCGGCTTTTTCTCGATCTCAATTGGATAGGGCAGGAAGAGGCTGGCCGTCCATTCATAGACGTTGCCCGCCATATCGAGGACGCCGTAGAGGCTGGCGCCGGCCGTGTAGCTGCCCACGGGCATGGTGTCACCCTCGTTCATGCCGAAGTTGCAGGTGCGCCGCGTGGGGCTTGCGTCCCCCCAAGGGTATATGCGGCCATCTGTGCCCCGCGCCGCCTTCTCCCATTCAGCCTCAGTGGGCAGGCGGACCCCGGCCCACTGGCAAAAGGCCTGGGCATCGGCCAGGGACAGGCAGCTCACCGGATGGTCCAGCTTGCTGTTGATGCTGCTGTAGGGGCCGTGTGGTTGTCTCCAGTTGGCGCCGTCCCCACGCACATAGGCGCCAGCCCGCCAGCTCCATACCCAGCCCATCGCCTCGGCCGAGGTCTGGTAGCCGGTGGCGGCTACAAAGGCTGCAAACTGGGCCACGGTCACGGGCACCCGCGCGATCTCAAAGGTAGGCAGGTATAGTGTGTGCTGGGGCAATTCATCCTCGAGGGCCGCGCGGTCCCGCGCCGGTTCGCTGCCCATGAGAAAGTCTCCGGCTGGGATCGTCACCCAGTCGAAGTCCACGGTCGTGGCCAGCGCGCCCGGCAGCAGCCAGCGCTGCACCCGTTCGACGAGCGTCTTCAGCGCAGGCTGATCTGGATTGCCGGCCTGCGCGGCCCGGACGAGCTGGGCGACCTTGCCCTTGTCCTCAGCCCACTCGATGAGGGCAAAGACCTGCTGGCTGAAGGTGGCGCCCCCGGCAATGTTGTGGAGTGTCTCGTTCAGGTACATGCGCGTCATCATGCGCAGCGTCTCGGGATTATAGGTCTCCAGCAGGGTGGCATGAATCTCCTGGAACTGGTCGCCGCTCAGTTTCATCACCCGCTCCGTTTGCCTTGTCGCCGGCTGCCCAGATCGCGGCGCCTGGCCTTTCCTCTCTGCTGGGCGCTCCGTGGCCGCCTGCTCAACGCGCAGCGCGACGGGCAGCGCCGTGACTTTGAGTCCAGCGACCGCCTGGCCCGCCTCAACCACAGCTGTATCCAGCGGCGCCGCGCCCAGGTACAGATCGCTCTGCCCGGTTACATCATAGACCTCGACGGTAACAAGGCTGGTGCCCAGGTGTCTGGACCGAAGCTCGAACTTCACGAGGGGCGAATCTGCGCCGTGGGGCACCGAAATCACATATTGGCTGCGGCCCACAATGTCAAAGTCTTCGGTCACGAGCCGCACTGCGAGGCGTACCGCGCCTGGCTGGCCCGTGCGCGGGTCAACCGGCGCCTGCAGATCGACCATCTCCTCTTCCGAGACCACGGCTTTAGGCCGTCTCCGTTCTGGGAAGTCCTCGACGTCCAAGGGCGGCGAATCGGGCAGCGCAACGCGGACCAGGAGCATGAACTGTTCGTGCAGCACGACTGTTTGCGGGATTGCGGCTTCCAGCCGCCGGCTTTGGGTGACTGTCGCGGGCGGCTCTGCCCTGACCGGCGGCGCCGGTGCCGGTTTGCCTGGCGCGGGCGGGGTCCATTCGCCCCCTCGTTCTCCGGCGCCATGGGGATAGATCTGGGCGATGAAAGACTTGTCGCTGCTGGAGAGCTCGTGGCCGAAGTGTATGGCGAAGTCGCCCACCGTGAAGGCCTGAGGGATCGGGTAAAGCATGATGGAGCGAGGATCGAACGCGGGAAACTGGCTCACGTCGTAGGCGTAGTGGGCGAAGATATGCTGATCCACTTCTTCCTGGGACCAGGGCTCGGGCAGGTGGGCACAATAGGCGTAGACGGACTGCCGGTCCCATGGCACAGACGCGGCCGGATTTTGGTGCTCGTGAACCAGACCCAGGGCATGGCCAAAGAGATGGAGGACGACGGCGCGCAGCTGCCGGTCATCGGACGCTGGGGTAAGCCAGCCGAAGTTCATGGTTGGCAGATGCGGCGGGATGACCAGCGCATCGGTGCCCACGTAGGACCACGTTGCTGGCGGCCGAAAACCGACCCGCAGCTCCGCGTCCGGGCGATCTTCGAAGGCGAAGTTCACGTTGGCATAGCCGGTCCATTCCAGCGCGCACGCCTGCACCCGGCGCCACAGCTCAGGGTCGCCATCCAGGAAGTGCACGGCCAACGTGCGACCCGGACGCCAATACCGCCTGGGCTGGCCTCGCGCTCCAGCAAGGTTATTGGGATTCTCCTCGACCGCCCGGCGCCGTGCTGCTTCTGCCAACGCCGGCGGTACTTCCATCTCAATGCATGCTTCTATCATGCGGTTATTGGCGTCTGCGCTCTATTAGTGGCCCGTTGTCTGGCTCTTTTTGTTGATTGAGCGACGGCACCAAACCCACCGCGGTGGCCCTCCCCGGCACAATGTCCATGACCAAACCGCCGCCAACCTCCCTCCTAACAAACATGGTGTCATGGTGGTTACACTCTCCCCTCTAAGGACCCAACAAACTCCTCCAATTCCGGACTACCGGGATTGGCCTC
>JACFMY010000276.1 GCA_019455155.1 Caldilineaceae bacterium | reverse complement strand
ACCGCGCTGGCCACCAGCGGCGCGGCAAAACTCGTGCCGTCCACATGTTGGTAGTCGGGGGTGATCAGCTTCAGCGCGGCGATGCGATCCGCCTGGCGCTCGTCGCCCTGCATGCGGCGGGCAAAGAGCGCCGCTGCCTCCTGGGCGACCGCGGTGCCTGGCAGGACCGGTGCGGCGACCCAAATGCTGGGCGCCACCAACTCCGGTTTGAACGCGCCCCCGCTGCTCTCGCCGTAATTGCTGTGCCATAGGGCCACATCGTCGTGATCGAAGTTGCTGCGATCGTCGATGCCGCCAATGGTCAAGGCCCGCGGCGCGGTGGCCGGCGGCACGAGCCGGCGCTCGCCGCTGTTGCCCGCGGCTACGACCACCGTCATGCCCAACTCCACCAGCGCCGCCACGGCCTCATCCACGGCATTGCCCGCCAACGGCCAGACCGGATCGCCGGCCACCGACAGGCTGGCCACGCGCACGCCGAGCGCTGGGCCATGGGTACGCAGCCAGCGCAGCGCACGCGTGACCGTCTCGTTGGTAATGCGCCCGTCTGCATCGCGCGCCTGGATCAAGACCAGACTGGCGTCGCTGGCCAGCCCGCGATAGAGGCCGTGGCTGAGAAAGCCGTTGCCCGCCGCGGTGACGCTGGTCATCAGGCCGTGCCATTGCCAGTCATGGGCGCCGTCCCACGCCGGCCAGCGCGGGGTGTCGTCCGGCGCGAAGTAGAGCGCGGCCACCCGCTCCTGCCCGGCATCCACCCAAGCACGGATGCGATTGGTTGGCTGCACCAGGTCGGCGTGGGGGTAGAAGCCTGAGTCGACCAGCGCGATGGTCACACCCTGGCCCGTGAAACGCGGGTCTGCGTGCAGACGCAGGGGCGTCGGCAGTGCACCGAATGCGGCCTCTGCGTCCAGCGGCCACACCGCCTGGATCTGCTCGTGCAGCGCCGCGTCGCCTTCGTCGAGCAGCACCTGGAGCAGTGCCTGCTGCACGCAGGCCGGACAGACGCCGTCGGACCGCCTCCAGAAGGCATAGCGCTTGGCTTCGGCCAGCACAGCGCGCTCGACCGGCCGCCGGCAACTGGGGCAATGCGCCAGATCGTTCATTATGTCACCTGTTCGTCATTTCATCGTCTGGCGCGGGCGAGACGTCAGCGCACGCCTGCCACGCCCGCAAGAGCTCGGCCACGCTCCACGCCTGCGCAAAGCAGCCGCGCGGGGTGAAGGGCGCGGCGGCATCGAAGATCTCGCTGATACTGCCCAGCCCGTGATCACAGAGGTGGCGCAGCAGCGGCGCCAGGTAGGAGCGCGCCACCGCTTTGTCCTGGTATACACGCAGGTGGGCCAGCACAAAGGGACCTATGAGCCACGCCCAGACCGTGCCCTGATGATACGCGCTGTCGCGCGCGTAGGGCGTACCGCCGTAGTGCGCCACATAACTCCTCTCGCCCGCGGCCAGGCTGCGCAGGCCGTGGGGCGTGAGCAGCTGCCTGGCGCAGATATCGACAACCGCCTGCTGCTGGGCAGGGGATAACGGGCTGTGGGGCAGCGACGCGGCGAGGATCTGGTTCGGGCGCAGGGACGCGTCATCGCCGTCAGGCGTGTCCAGCACGTCGTTGCAGTAGCCAAGTTCCTCGTGCCAGAAACGCCCGAAGCCGGCCTGCACCTGATCCGCCAGCCGGTCGTAGGGGGCGGGGTCTTCGCCCAGGCGCCGGGCAAAGTCCGCCATGCTGCGCAGCGCGTTGTACCAGAGCGCGTTCAGCTCCACCGCCTTGCCGATGCGCGGCGTCACCACCCAGTCGCCCACCTTGGCGTCCATCCAGGTAAGCTGCACACCCGGCTCGCCCGCATAGAGGAGGCCATCCTGTGGATCGACGTGGATGCGGTAGCGGGTGCCGCGCACGTGCCAGTCGATGATCTCCTGCAGGACAGGGTAGAGATCGCGCACCAGCGCGTCGTCGCCGGTGGCGGCGAGGTAGGCGCGAATCGCCTCCACATACCAGAGCGTCGCGTCGGCCGTGTTGTATTCCGGCGTCTCGCCCGCGTCGGGAAAGCGATTGGGCAGCATGCCCTGATCGACAAAGCCGGCAAAGGTGCGCAGGATGCTCGCGGCAATCTCCGGCCGGCCCGTGGTCAGGGTCAGCCCAGGCAGTGCGATCATGGTGTCGCGTCCCCAGTCACCGAACCACGGATAGCCCGCGATGACCGAATGGCCATTGGGGTCCGTGGCGGACGGGCGGCTCACCACAAACTGGCCGGCTGCCAGCACCAGCTGTTCCACCGCCCCCTCACGAGGCAGCGCGGCCTGGGCCAGCAGCTGCGCTTCGTATGCCTTTTGGTCAGCATAGGCGCGTGCGCCATCCAGGTTGGGGGTCGCGTTGGTGCTGACTACTACCGTCAGCGCTTCCCCTGGCTGCAACGTGGCCACGAAATCGCCAACGTACAGGTGATCTTCCGTGCTGTCCAGCCCGCGGTACGCTTCCACGCTGAGTGAGAAGTTGCGATACCACTCATGGCGCGGTGTTGCCTGTGCCCCGTCGCTCAGCAGATAGAACGGCGTCGCGGCGTCGTAGGCCGTGACGCGCAGCCCATTGGCCAGCGCTTCGATCTGCATGCGCCAGTCGCCGCCATGGGTGCTGCCGTGATAGTCCCGGTAGTTGACCAGCGCTTTCAGCGCCAGCTGTAGCGGCCGGCTGGCGCGCCGCAAGACGTAGCGCACGTAGGTCGTGTTTTCGCCCTGTTGCATCCAGATGCGCTTTTCCAGCACTGCGTCAGCGTACCTGTATTCCCAGACCGGCGTTGTGCCGTCGAGGTAGAAGCGATCGATCTGGTGGAAGCCCTGGGGATCCACCGCGCCCCCCTGCCAGACGTTGGCAGAGAGGGGGTAGTCACGGCCGTCGTAGGTCGCGCTGTCGTCCAGCTTGGCGACCAGCAGCGTGCGGCCCAGGGGTGGCTTGAGCGCGGCCACGAGCAGACCGTGGTAACGACGCGTCAAGACGCCAGCCACAGTGCCCGCGGCGTAGCCGCCAAGCCCGTTGGTGACCAGCCACTCGCGCGTGCTCGCGACAGCCAGATTGCTGCAGATGCTGCGGTCGAAGTCGATCGGATAGGGCGTGGTTGCGCGCGTCATAACCGCTCCTCGTTGGGTAGGGGCCCGCCCATTGCCGCGCTCTGGCGGGCCAGCATCGCGTCCAGCTTCTCATGCAGGGACCGGATCTCGAGCTCGGCTTTCAGGTTCACGAGATAATCGTGCTCCGCCTGGAGCCGGTCGCGCTGGCGCTGCCGTTTCTGCACCATCAGGATAATCGGCCCCTGCAGCGCGGCCACGGAGGCGAACGTAGCGCCGATGACTGCCATGATGATGGCAGGGTAGGGCTCAAAGGGCTGCCACAGTAGGTTTACGGTGATCCAGAGGATCAGGCCAAGGGAGAGCGCGGCGGCGAAGTACCAGCTACTGGCCAGCGCCGCCACACCGTCGGCGAAACGGTCCAGCGCGGTCAGCTTCTCCTCGAACGCGTGCTCCGTGTTGGCCGTCAGCAGATCGCCGGCGCGGATGCTCTCGACCACCGTACGCTCCAACGACGACAGCTCGCCCAGCTTGCTCTTGAGCAGCGTCTGCATGTGCGTCGCCTCCGCCTGTTGCACGCAGGAGTCACACACTGCGTCGCCAACCGTCCATCCTGGATGCTCGTCCGCGATAATCTGCGCGATGGCAGCCGGCAACGCTGCGCCGGAGCGCAACGCTGTCGTGGCTCGTTCTATTTGGCAGACAGGGCAGCGGCGCGCTTCATGCTGGCGCTCCACTGCCCGCTTCTCTGTTTCCATCATTGCGACCTGCATTGATCGTCTTCCGTTCATCACAATATGGTTTGAACAGCGGATCCGTAATCACCACGAAATTGTCGCTGCCATAGGGATTGACCACATACGCGTCCGCCTGCATGTCATTTAACCAATGGCTGCCGTCGCACAAGTAGCGAAACTGAAAGGCGCGTCCCGCTTCCAGATCCACGGTGATGGTCCAGTTACCCGCGGGGTCACGCTCAAACGGATGTGACGTGCGATGCCACGCGTTGAAATCACCGACGAGATAGATGGCGTTGGCCCAAATATCGCTGGGCAACTGGAACATCACTCGCGCTACCTGTCTTTCACCGTCCTCAACGAAGGTCTTGCGAATCATTGTTCGCCTCACAGTGCTTCAGTCCCTCCCTCCGCTCTGCTGAATCAGCTTCGCTACAAGCGCAGTCCAACCTGTCTGGTGGCTTGCACCGATGCCGGCGCCGTTGTCCCCGTTGAAGTACTCGTAGAACAGAATGTAGTCACGCCAGTGGCTGTCTTGCTGAAAAAGCTCGACGCCGCCATTGAACGCCCGCCACCCCTGCTTGTCGCGCAGGAAGATGCTGGTCAGGCGCCGGGAGAGGTCTGCAGCCACTTCGTCCAAAGTCGCGCGGCGATCCGAGCCCGCGGGCATATCCACCTGCAGGGTGCTGCCGTAGTAGTGGTGGTACTTCTGCAGTGATTCCACGATCAGGTAATTGACGGGAAACCAGATAGGCCCGCGCCAGTTGGAATTGCCGCCAAAGAGACCGCTGCTCGATTCCGCGGGTTCATAGCGCACCACGTGCGTCTGCCCGTTCACGGACAGCATGTAGGGGTTGTGCTCATGTTCCTTCGACACGGAGCGCAGCCCGTAGTCCGAGAGAAACTGTTGCGGGTCCAACATGCGCTGCAGCACGCGGGTTAGCTGCTCGCGGTTCAACAGCGACAGCAGCAACCGGCCCCCTTGCCCGGGCGTGGTGAGCGACGCAATGCGGCTGACCAGGTTCGGGCGATACTTGATAAACCACTCCATGCGCTGGCGGAAGCGGGGCAGCATGTTCAGTAACTCCGGTTCCAGGGTCTCCACCGCGTAGAGCGGGATCAGGCCGACGAACGACCGGATCTTGAGGGGGTATTCCTCGCCGCTGGGCAGATGAATGCTGTCGTAGTAGAAGCCGTCCCCTTCGCTCCACAGGCCACCTTCGTCCATGGAACTGTTGATGGCATTGGCGATATAGATGAAGTGCTCGAAGAACTTGGTGGCCACATCCTCGTAGGCTGGGCGGGTGCGCGCCAGCTCCAGGGCCATGGCCAGCATGTTCAGGCAAAACATCCCCATCCAGGCCGTGCCGTCAGCCTGCTCCAGGTGGCCGCCCGTGGGCAGCGGCGCGTTGCGGTCGAAGACGCCGATGTTGTCCAGCCCCAGAAAGCCGCCCTGAAAGACGTTGCGCCCCTCGTTGTCCTTGCGGTTGACCCACCAGGTGAAGTTGAGCAACAGCTTCTGGAAGACCTTTTCCAGGAAATCGGTATCGGCCACGCCGGTGGCGTTGCGCGCAATCTTGTAGACGCGCCAGGCTGCCCAGGCATGCACCGGCGGGTTGACATCGCTGAATGCCCACTCATAGGCCGGAATCTGCCCGTTGGGATGCATGTACCACTCACGCAGCAGGAGAATCAGCTGGCGCTTGGCCCACTCGGGGTCGATCATCGCCATGGGCGGCATGTGAAAGGCGAGGTCCCACGCGGCGTACCAGGGATACTCCCATTTGTCCGGCACCGACAGGACGTCGAAGTTGTACAGATGGCTCCATTCCGCGTTGCGACCATATTTGCGCTGCTCCGGGGGCGGCGGGCCGGCAGGGTCGCCATTGAGCCACAGGTCAATCGAGTAGTGAAAGAGCTGTTTGGTCCAGAGCAGCCCCGCAAACGCCTGGCGCTGCACCAGCCGCCTGTCCTCGTCGATGGCCGGGTTCTGCACCGCCGCGTAGAATTCGTCCGCCTCGCCTATGCGCCGCGCAAAGATGGCGTCGAATTCGCCAAAGGGATCGTCCATGGCCTGGTTGGTGAAGCGGACGCGCACCGTGAAGGTCTCGCCTGGCTGCACCATGGCCTGGAAGTGTGCGGCCGCTTTGGAACCGACCTGCGCGGGGTTCACCTTGTCCATGCGGCCATACACGACCGCTTCGTGGAAGCCGTCTTTGACGTAGGGCGTCTCGTTGGGAATGCCCCACAGCCGTTCCTTGTTGGTGTCGTTTTCGGTGAAGAGCAGCTGCGTGCCGGGGCGATCCGCCACGTCCACGTACCACCAGCGGTTGCCCAGGTGGCGGTGGCGAGTGCTGGCGCCCACGACCTGCTCCCGCGGCCCGTCGAGCACCGCAAACTGTGAACGCTTGCGGTCATAGCCCCAGGACCAGTCATTGCGATACCAGGTTTGGGGCAGGATATGGATGGGCGCCGCGTCCGGGCCTCGATTCACGGCCGAGATGCGACATAGGATGTCTTCCTGGTCATCCTTGGCGTACTCGATGAAGACGTCGAAATAGCGCCCTTGCTTAAAGACCTCGCCCAGCGCGTCCACCAGCTCGAACTCCGGCGCGAGGCGCCCCCGCTCGCGGTTCTCCTGCTCCAGCCTGGCGTAGGGATACTCCACCTGCGGGTACTTGTACAGCATCTTGGCATACGAATGGGTCGGCGTGCTGTCCAGATAGTAGTAGTATTCTTTGACGTCCTCGCCATGGTTGCCCTGGTTGCCGGTCAGGCCAAAGAGGCGCTCCTTGAGAATGGGATCGACTCCGTTCCAGAGCGCAACACCAAGGCAAATGTTCTGGTGGCGGTTGCTAAAGCCGCCGAGCCCATCTTCGTTCCAGCGATAGGTGCGGCTGCGCGCGTGGTCGTGGGGAAAGAATTCCCAGGCCGTCCCATCTGCGCTGTAATCTTCGCGCACGGTCCCCCAGGCGCGCTCGCTCAGGTAAGGGCCCCAGTTCTTCCAATCGGCTTCGCGATTTTCCGACGCCATCAGGCGGCCGTGTTCAGCGGTTTGTCGTCGTTTCATGGCCAGTTTCTCCTTCTATTCGTCGACAGTAGACACTAGAAGGCGGATCGGTCTTCCCTAGCCGCCGTCTACTGTCTACCGTCTACCCACTACTTGTTTTTCCGCTTCCTACCGCGCCGCGTCCTGGGCGATGAGGCTCACCGTGGCGGCAAAGAGGACCAGGTCCTTGAGCAGGAACTGGCCGGCCAGCGTCAGGAACGGCATGCCGGTCACCCCCGGAGCGATAAGAAAGATGGTCAGCGTCCCCGCAAAGAGGGCCAGGACGAGCAGACCCACATAGCGCACGGCAAAGCGTGCAAAGAGCAAGAGCGCGGCAATGATCTCCAGCGCACCCAGGACATAGACGAAGCCGGCGGAGGCAAAGATGGGCAGCGAAGCCTGGAGCAAGCCCACCACCGGGCTCGGATCCACAAACTTCAGAGCGCCGATCCAGAGCAGGATGATGCCTAAACTGATACGCACGAACGGCTCCGCAATCCGTTGGCAGATGGCAAAGAGCCAGTCGAGGCCGCCGGCCTGCCGCATGCTCATCTCGCTTCCTGTGCTCATTTTGTTGTTCATGATGTACTCCTTGTGTAGCCTATTGTTGTTGATCGAACGATTGTCGTCGGTAACGTAGACACGTACTTACATTGGCGACTGCATGCTGCTGCCGGCTCCGTGGTCATGGGCCCCCATCTGGACCGGCATCGCGCTGCTCGCGCCGAGTCGTTCCAGTAGGTGATCGCCTACACGCAGCGCGTTCGCCATGATCGTCAAAGCGGGATTGACCGCCGAGCTGGAGACAAAGAAACTGCTGTCCACCACGTACAGATTGTCCAGATCGTGCGCCTTGCAGTTGGCATCCAGCGCCGAGCTCGCCGGGTCGTGACCGAAGCGTACGGTGCCACACTGGTGCGCGACGCCTGCCAGCGGGATCAGGCGATCCAAAAAGAGCTTGCGCGGGAAGATGTGCTTGTCGCAGTAGCAGACCTTGTCTGTGCAGTGGATCTTGTGCAGGATCTCCTTGAGCTTGCCCACCAGCCGCTTGTGTGCTTCCCCGTTGGTGACCTGGTAGTCAAGCGTGATCTGGCCCTGCCGGTTCACCGTCACGCGGTTGTCCGGATGGGGCAGGTCCTCAGTCGTCAGCCAGAAATCGATGGCATGTTTGGCCATCCAGTCAAAGGTGAACCCTGGTGCGGGCACCGGCGCCTCCGCGGCCAGCAGATCGCGCGTCGACTTGCCCAACATCTGGATGTGTCCCATGGGATAGCCCCAGTCGTTGTGGCTGCGCGCCCCACTCCCGCGTGGCATCATCTCGGGACCATAGTAGAAATCATTGATCCCTAACGTCTTCTGGAAGAGGGTCTCGTTGGGCACGCCCGAGAGGGCCAGGAACGCGGTGTTGTGGTGCGCCATGTAGTGGCGGCCGACGACGCCCGAGCTGTTGGCCAGGCCATGGGGATGTTTGTCGTTTGCCGAATTGAGCAGCAAGACAGCCGAGTTGACCGCACCCGCCGAGACGACGACGATGTCGCCCGCGTAACGCTCCTCCTGCCCGTCACGCTCCACGACAACCTGCGTCACTGTGCGCCCGCTCGCGTCAGTCTCCAGCTTTGTGACCTTGGCGTCTGTGACCAGCGTAACGTTGGGGTGTTCCAGCGCCGGGTTGACGCACATGGTGTGCGCGTCGGATTTGGCGTTGACCAGGCACGGGAAGCCGTCACAGGTCTCGCACCGGATGCAGAGGCTCTTGTGGCGCATGGCCTCGTTTAGCCGCACGCCCAAGGGCAGATGGAAGGGCTGGTGGCCGCTCG
>JACFMY010000275.1 GCA_019455155.1 Caldilineaceae bacterium | reverse complement strand
AGCTGCCGGCCAACAACGACATCGACCCAGAGATTCTGGGCGTCATCGAGCGCTTCCAAAGGGGTGTACCCACCTCGTCGAGCCAGCCCAGCCAAATGGCCGTAGCCTACACCATCTCGGACGCGACCGGCAATGTCCTCACTAAGCAGATCCGGCCGCTGGAAAGCGCGCGCGTGGATTTGAGTCTTCCGGCCGAGGCGCAGGGCGAGTTGAAGGTTGCTGCCCAGCTGGTGAACGCCAACGGGGTAGCGTTGACCACGCCGAAGACCGCGGTGTTGTCGTTGGCGAACACGGCCGCTGCCCCGGAAGCCACTGCAAATCAAGTGAAGCTTTCCGTAACGGAAATTGTCAACGTGCGTGAAGGGCCAGGTACGGGTTTTGCCGTGTTGGGCCAGGTTCTGCCGGGTGAGGCCTATGACGTAATAGGCAAGACGCCGTCAGCGGATTGGTGGCAGATTGACTATGGTGACGGCATCGGATGGGTCATCGCGTCATTGGCCTCAACTAACGGTAGCGAGGACGCGATCGCCGTCGCAGAGAGTATCCCCGAGGCGCCCGCAGTAGTGGCCGCGCCAGCCCCTGCGGAGGATACAGGCGGTGGCGACGAGGTCGCCGCGGCCGCGGCGGCCCCCGTGGTGGCTGCCGCAGGCGGTGGTTCCTTTGGCTATGGTGTGCAGGTCCATGTGGTGGACAACGGCCAGATCTTCCAGGTGCTTGATTCCATGGGGGGCATGGGCTTCAACTGGCTCAAGCAGCAGATCGAATGGAAGCGCTTTGAGAGCGCCGGCCCCGGCCAGATTGATTGGGGGGCCATGGACGAGATTGTCAACTCAGCTGGTGGGCGTGGTGTCAACGTTCTCTTCAGCATCGTGAAGGCGCCGGCCTGGGCGCGTGAATCGGGCTTTGACGGGAGCGTGGAAGGTCCAGCAGCCGACCCGCAGGCCTACGCCAACTTTGTGGCCGCCGTTTCTGGCCGTTACTGCGGCAAGTCGCTCAAGGCGATTGAGGTCTGGAACGAGCAGAATCTCCACTATGAGTGGGGTAACAAGCCGCTCAATGCAGGCGAGTATGTTCAGATGCTAGCCGCGGCCTATAACGCCATCAAGGGCGCGTGCCCCTCGATGCTGGTCATTAGCGGTGCGTTGACGCCGGCTGGCAACAACCCGCCCTATGCTATGGACGATTTTACCTATCTGGAGGAGATGTTTAAGGCAGGCGCCAACAGCTACCTGGATGGCGTCGGCGCACACCCCAGCGGTTACAACGTGCCGCCCTCCGTTACCTGGGAAGGCGCGTGCGAGACAATTCAAAAGACCGGCAACACATTCAACGGCGCATGTGATTCACCGCACCATTCTTGGAGCTTCCGCAGCACCATGGAAGGCTACCGTAACATCATGAATGTCTACGGCGCGAGCAACAAGCTGGTCTGGCCCACCGAGTTTGGCTGGGCGGCAGGCGGTGCATACCATCCCGCATATAAATACGCGGACGACAATGATTTTACCGAGCAGGCCCAATGGACGGTCGAAGCCTACCAGATGATGAGGAACTGGGGGTGGGTCGGCCCCGCGTTCCTGTGGAATCTCAATTTCCGGGTCGTGGCCAATCGTACCGAGCTCGCACAGTGGGGCATCGTTGATCCGTCCTGGAAACCGTTGCCCGTGTACACCGCATTGGCACAGATGGCTAAGTAACGGGACGATGGCGCGCACGACCCACGCGGGTTGCACAAGGGAAGAAATGTTGCAGGGGCGACGCACGCGTCGCCCCTGTTGTGACCGGCGCGTTGTGCGAGCTGGTTTTTTTGCCGTTCCCCGCGGTCCCTACTGATATTCCGTACATGACAAGGGAGTGATTATGCTTAGCGACCGTCGACGGATGTTGCGCCACCGGCCGCCGATAACCCTGGGCCGTGCCTTGCTGGCCGTCCTTATGGTGGCGTTTTTCATGGGACCTGTTGCTCACGGCCAGAGTGAGGAGTCTACACTCGCCACCGGCCAGGTGGCCGTCGTCCGCCTGAACATGCGCAGCGAGCCCACCATTGGGGCGGATGTGATCACCCGGTTGCCCGAAGGTGAGGTTGTCACTATCGTGGCCACGAGCGCTGATGGGCACTGGTATCAGGTGGAGACGGACGACGGGTTGGATGGATGGCTCTATGCCGCCTATGTGGAGATCGCGGCTGAGGGCAGCGATCCGGCAGCCGCTCCGGACATTGTGACTCTCGCCGTGACGCCCACTGTAGCGCCCACTGTGATCAGTCTGCTGCCCACCGCCACCCCAGTACCAGTGGCGGCAGCGCAGCAAGGCGCCGCTGCAGAAAAGTCCGGGGACCCAGACGACGAAGCCGCTGAGACGGTCAGTGCGCTGACCAGCAGTGATACGGGGACGCCCAACGCATCGACTGTGCCTGCACGCATGAACGTCCGTAGCGGGCCAGGTACGGTTTACCCGGTCGTCGATACGGTGCCGGCACAGACGAGCTTTGAGATCATCGGCCTCAATCCAGGCGGCGATTGGTACCAGGTGCGCATGCCGGACAGCGAGGAGCCTGGTTGGCTCTATGTCAGCCTGACCGTGGTGAGCGGTTCACTGGACGGCGTAGCCCGGCTGGAGGCGGCCGACTTGCCGCCGGCGCCGGAACCTGCGCGAGAGCAGACAGCGGCCAGCACGGCGGCAGCGGCGCCGGCCGCGCCGGTTGTCGCTGCGAATTCGTCAACCGGCTTCGGCTATGGCATCACAGCCAACATGTGGCAGGGCGACAAACAGGGCGTTGCCAATCTTGTCCGGCAACTGGGCTTCAGTTGGGTCAAGCAGCAAATACGGTGGGAATACGCCGAACCGGCGCCCGGCGCGGTGCAGTGGCAGGAGATGGATGACATCGTCAACACGATGAACGGCAACGGCATCAACCTCATGTTTAGCGTGGTGACATCGCCGCCCTGGTCGCGCCCGAACCTGGGCGGTACGGGTGGCCCGCCTGAGGATTTTCAACTCTTCGCCAATTTTGTGGGCGCGATTGCCGGGCGCTACTGTGGGCGCCTGCAGGCTATTGAGGTATGGAACGAGCAGAACCTACGACGCGAGTGGGAAGGCTTCCCGCTGGAGCCAGCTAGCTATATGGATCTGCTGAAGCGTTCCTATAATGCCATCAAGGGCAGCTGCCCGCAGATGCTGGTGATCAGCGGCGCGACTACGCCGGCTGGCTACAGCGATGTCGCGTTTGATGATATCGATTATTTGCGCGGCATGTATCAGAACGGCCTCAAGGCCTACAGTGACGGCATCGGCATCCATCCCAGCGGTTTTGCCAATCCCCCGAGTGTCACCTACGAAGATTGGGCCGCGGGGAACTACGATGCGCTTTCGCACGTCAATCATCGCAGCTTCTATTTTTTGAGCACGCTGCGCGCATCACGGCGCGTGATGGAGGAATTTGGGGATACGAACAAGCGGCTGTGGCCGACAGAATTCGGTTGGGGTTCAACGCCATCGCCGTTTCCGGGCTACGAATATGAAGCGCGAATCGACGAAGCCACCCAGGCCCGTTGGATTGTGGAAGCGTTCAACATCATGGCAGGCTCCGGCTACGTTGCCGTACCTATGTTATGGAACCTGAACTATCCGCGTGACACGGAGATGGGAGCATTTGCTGTTGTTGGCCGGCCAGCGTTCGATGCTCTGCGCCAGATGACTGGGCGCTGAGCAATTAGCACATTCTTCTACCTGTATTCTTTGTAGTCATCTTTCACATTATGGATCGGAGTATGTTGAAACGACCACTGCTTTCCCTTGTTTTGGGTATGATAGCCGCTGCGCTGTTGGCGGCGTGTACCGGAGGGGCTGAAGCCACACCCACGCCAACCAAGACACCGCTTGCTGCAGCCCAGGCGCTGCCAGCCACGGCGACCCTGGCGCCGGCTGCCGCACAGCCATCTACGCAGGAACAGGCGACGCCAGGGCCTGCTGTGCCCACGAACACACCTGCTACAGCCGTTGAGAAGGTGGCCCGTGTTACGGCTGATCAGCTCAACATACGCAGCACACCGAGCCTCGATGGCACCGTTGTGAAGCTGGCCAACCAGGGACAAATATTCACGGTTCTGGCGGTATCGGACGATGGCCAGTGGGTACACCTTGCGGAGCAGGGTACTGCCTTGGGCTGGGGGGCGGCCGAGTTTCTCGCTGTAGAGGAGCGCGTCGCTCAGAACCCGGGCGATTCGCCGGCCACGCCGACCCAGGGGGCTAGCGCGCCGCAGCAGACGCCAGCAACGACCGGGAACTTCCCGCCGGCAACGATGTCAAGCCCAGATTACGGTGCGCAAGTCTTTATCTGGTGGCGTGAGGAGATTCGCGACCGGGACCTCGGCCTCATGCGTGACGGCGGTTTCAACTGGATCAAGCAGACGTTCGCCTGGGAGACCATCGAGGGCGCGGGCAAGGGGCAGTACAACTGGACCATTGCCGATCAGGTCGTCTCTCACGCCAGCGAGAGCGGCCTCAAGGTGCTGGCGCGCCTGAGCAGTGATCCTCAGCTGCAGAATTTCTGGGCGGGAAAGCCGCCGGCCAACGCCGACCATTTCGCTGACTTCGCCTTTGCGGTGGCCAGCCGGTACAACTGCCAGCCTGGCGCAGTAGGCTGCATCCAGGCGTTCCAGGTCTGGAACGAGCCGAACCTGGGGCGTGAGTGGGGGTTCAACCGTCCCAATCCGGCACAATATGTGGAATTCTTGCGCAAGGCCTATGCGGCCATCAAGCGTGGTAATCCGAATGCCATTGTGATCAGCGCAGGGATGGCGCCGACGGGCGACAACAACGACACGGCCATGCCGGACGATATATTCTATGACCAGATGTATCAGGCAATGGGCGGCAACAGCAACGGATACTTCGACATGTTGGGCGTCCATGGCGCGGGCTATGCGGCCCCGCCCGAGCTTGACCCGCAGGAAGCCGTCAATAACCCGCAGTACGGGGGCTATCGCTTCTTTGCCTTCCGCCACGTGGAAGACATTCGCCGCATCATGGAGAAGTACGGGGATACCAACAAGAAGATTGTCCTGCTTGAGTTCGGTTGGACATTCGACTCAGTGAATCCGGCCTACAAATGGCATGGCGCTGACGCGGGCATCGACATGTTCAAGCAGGCGGACTATCTCAAGCGAGCCTACCAATATGCGGCCCAGAATTGGCCCTGGGTAGGGCTCATGAACCTGATTACGATGCCGAATCTTGACTGGCTGGCTGACGGCAACCCTGAAGACGAAGAGCAGTACTGGTGGGCCATCATGGAGCCGAGTCCCATCAATGCGCTCAGATGGCGGCCAGCCTATATTGAGCTCTGTATCTATTTGAACAGTCTGGAGGGGCAGTCCTGCAAATACGACCCGAACAAGTGAGTGGGTGACCGGGTCACCGGTTGGGGTTGATTCAGTTGATTGAGGTGAATGTGCCCGTTGATCGGGGACGTCAGCTCAATCAACTGAGCCCATCATCTATTCTGTAAGCCTTTTCATCTACCACTGGTGGCGCCCAGGAAAATCTGGATAGCTTGTTCACCCACGGCGGAAAAGATGTCAATCCAGTCTGCGCCATCGGTCATAGTGGAGGTGTCAATAGTGTCCAGGGCGGGAAACCAGATGGTGGTCGCGTACCAGAGGCCGAACATCGCCATGACCAATACGGCGACAAAGCTGATGCGGACGGTCCAACGATTCTGACGTACCATATGTGCGCTTGTCTTCCTACGTTCAGATTTGCCATTCGTTATGTGTATGATATACTGAACGACACTGAAGTTGAAAGTTTGGGTGCGTAGCTCAGTTGGTCAGAGCGCACGGTTCACATCCGTGAGGTCACAGGTTCAAGTCCTGTCGCGCCCACAGTATAGCGGCCGTCTCTCGTGTGCGAGGGGCGGCCGCAGTGCATTTTAGGCCAGTTTTCTGTTATCGTCGGGAACTTTTCCCAAATCTCCCTGAGGGTTGGTCGTTCAAAAACGCCGGCGCTGTGGGTGGCGAACCGGATGACGATAATATAACGAGATGGCGCCGGCATCGGCCTGGATGAGGCGGAGCAACTGCTGGCCGCCGGGACCGTCAATGGCTGGCGATTACTGGCCAGCGTGCTCGATGGCGATATAATGCAGTTCGTCGAGCAGGAACCGTCGACGACTATCGACCTCTTTCTGCAGGCCGTCGGCATGGTGCTCAGCGCGGCAGGAAGGCTGTTGGAGCATGGCGTGTTGCCGGCGGGCAAATGGGTGCATTGGGCGGAGGCGCCGCCAAGCGTGTCGCGTTGGGCGCGGGTCTCGCAGCTATTCATCGAGTGGACGACGGTGGATGTGCACACCGGCGTGCTCCGGCGTGAACCCCAGAGCGAGCGCAGCGTTTGGCATATGGGTCATTGCTAATCGTTGATGGGGGAATCAATGCGGTACTTATGGTCGACACTCAAGCACAAGTGGTTCGTTTTCTTGGCTTGTCAGCGAATGGGTGTACCCATATGGCGCGCCATCATCCATGACTGGACAAAGTTTCTACCGGCCGAGCTACCACATTATGATCGCCAATTCTTTGGCGACAAGAGTGATCCGGATGGATTTGCCCGTGCTTGGCTACACCATCAAAACAGCAATCCACACCATTGGGAATACTGGATCACTCGCTCAGATCACTCAATAGGTAACGCGGACGTCGTTGATGGCTGCGTACCGATGCCGGAGACCTACGTGAGGGAGATGATTGCAGACTGGCTTGGTGCTTCTCGCGCCTATTTGGGAACATGGGACATACATGAATGGTTGGAGAGGAAATTGGCACGCATCAAAGTTCATCCAGACACGCGAGATCTGATTATTCGAGTGATTTGGACGTATCTTGATGGCTACGATATGTCGTGGCTGGAGTCCGTAAGCGGAAAATAGGGTGATTCCTGCCGCGCCCACACTAGCGCAAGATTGGTAAATGAACAGCCGCACGGGACGCTGGAGAAAACGAGCCGTGCGGCCTGTTTTTTGTCCTTCTTTCCAGTTACTACGCCATTGCCTTGGCTTACGCCATCTCGGCCAGTGTCTGTTCGATCTGCTTTGCGAGCGTCGCTCGGGCAGCTGTCAGATCCGCCACGAAGTACAGTACTGTAGTCGTCTCAGCGCCACCAACCTCTTCCCGCACTGAAACCGCCTTATGCGGTACAAATGCCTTCCAAAAAGCTGCCATGACGGGTCGCCGGAGTGCTTCAGAGATGAGTGCGCGCGCCTTGGGCGACAGGCGTGACAACACTGTCTGCTGTGTTTCAGACGCAAAGTCCGCAATGGCATCTACGTAGTCACAGAAGAGATCAAAGGGGCTGCCCTCGACGATGGGAAAGTGGGAGGCCTGGCGTGGTTCTGGGCTGTCGCTTCCAGCGTAATGTGAGCATGGGGAAGCGATATTCTCGCGCGGCACAGGCTTGTGACAAAACGGGCAGACGCCACCGCCAATACCGGTGCGCGCGTGTTTCGACGAGTACCACAAGGTCATGGTTGGCTGCCTTTCGAGGGTAAGTGCCGGAGCCATCGTCGCCGAAACAGCATAAACCACGGCGACGGGGGAACGCCGGTTGCACAAACGACCAATCTTTACAATCAACTTAATCTAGACAACCGCGGGAAAGTGTGCAAGCGGCAAATGATGGAAATCGTAGGTTTTCGTTGGGAAGGATTCCTGGCGTACGTAACCTACTCTGCCGTGAGAACGTCACCACTATAGACGCTTTTGCTGGGCGAGCCTTGCCAGCAAGAGCGATTGGGCGCCCTTTTGAATGTGTGGCGTGTCTGTACAGACCAGAAGAGCGGTGACGAGCCAAGAGGATTACCATGACGACGAATGTGCCAACCTCCCCGGGCGACGCTGCAGGTGGAAACAGCCAGGGTATCTATTTACGGCTGTTGCTGGTTGTCTCCGTGATTTCTGGATTTCTTTCGATCTGCATTCTTGTCGCTGTCGCCTGGATCGGGGGGGCGGGCCTGGTAGAACGAATCACGGAAAGGGATAAAGAATCACCTCCCGTTGTGCTCCTCGTGATGCCTGGCAGTGAGGTAGGCGCGGCTGTCGTGACCGGCAGCGGCCTTGATGTGCTGACCAACACTGTTGTCTTCTCGTCGGCGCCCGCGTTGCCGCCGGTTGCGCCATCCGCCGGCGTCGCAGCAGCAGCCCCGCCTCCCGCCGAACCATATACATCGCCACCGCTCTACTCGCCTTCACCGGCAGCAGCTTTGTCGCCGGCCGATCTGGCACCTCTCTATATCCCGCCGGTCGAACCGGCGCCGCCGATCTACATCCCCCCGCCGGAGCCGGTGACCGGGCCACCCTCCTACTATCCAGTTTATGTACCGGCCGCCTTACCCCCCTTTGTGCCACATGTGGTCCGTCCAGCGAACCCGGTAGCGAACATCGTAGCTGATCTTCGTGCCGGACCGGGATGGGAATATGAGATTGTCGGCCGGGTGCCCGCGGGCCAGGAGCTCCAGGTGGTGGCCCACAGCGCCGACGGTCGCTGGCTGCAGTTGGATTTTGGCGCGTGGATCGCGGCTGAGTTCGTGAGCGGCACTCGCTACGCGCCCCCTGATGCCTTGCCATGGACAGACGCGTGGCTAGAGACGCCCTATTGGCCAGCATTCCCATACCCATGTCCTTGTGACTGGGGCCACGGCACCGTCTGTGACGACTTC
>JACFMY010000274.1 GCA_019455155.1 Caldilineaceae bacterium | reverse complement strand
GGCAAAGCGCACAGTGAACGGCCCGTCGCCGGACGCGATCGCGCCCACGCTCCAGGTCAGCGTACGCGTGCCGCTGTTGTAACTGCCTCCATCCAGCGGTGTCACGTTGCCCAAGCCAATGGGCACGACATCCGTGATCACGGCCCCCGTTACATTGACCGGCGAGTTGTTGGCATAGGTGATCGTGTAGGTGATCACGCTGCCTGGGTTGATGCTCTGTGTGTTGGCGCTTTTGGCGATGGTGAGTTGCGGCGCGCCGACATTGACCTGAACCGGATCGGCCACGAGCTCGGTAAAGCTCGTGCTCATCGTGGCCACATTGGCGTAGGTGCCGACCACAGCCGGTGCCGTGGCCGTAAAGACCAGGGTGGCGCTGCTGGAGGCGTTGACGACTACAGGGGGCGCAAAGCTCCAGACCAGCTCCCCGCTGGCGCCGGGGGCAGGAGCGGATGTTGGCGCGCCCAGCGTGCTGGCGATAGTCCCGCCAAAGACGAAGCCAGCCGGCAGCGTATCTGTCACGTAGCTGACCTGTAGCGGCGAGGTGAAGGTGTTGCTGACGGCCAGCGTGAAGGTCACGGGCTGGCCGATGGTCACGCTGGTGGGTTCGGCGCTTTTGCTTACAAAAGGCGGCGGCGCACCGCAGGCATTGATATCGAGCCCGACTGTCTTGGCGCCGGTCACGTCCGGGTTGACATGCCAGTGCTCGGTGGGCGGCGGGGTCCCTTCCGCCGCCAGCAACTCGGCGTCAGTGGCATAGTAGCCAAAGGTCCGGTTGGCTTTGCCGTCGAGATTGGCCGAGGCATCATCCACCGCCTGAACGCTGATGAGGTATTGGCCCCGGGGCAGCGGTACGGCATTCCATTGGGCGATCCAGCTGTTCAGATCCACGCTCGTGGCGCTGGCCGCAAAGGTCCAACTGTTGCCGTCATTGGCGATACCGTCGCCGTTGACATCGTAGTAATAGTAGAACGCCACGGACGTTACGGACGGCACGACCTCGTTGTTGACTACCTTCAGCGCGTCCTTTACGTCAGCGGTCAGCGTGGTCGGACCACAGCTGGCGGTGGTGATCAAGTCCACGATCGGTTGCTCGATCGTGCCGCCGTCCAGGGTCAGAAAATCGCTGAACGGCGCCGGCTTATTGGGGTCGGCCGCCCAGGGATCGCCCAGGGCACAGTCTTTCTGGAAAGGGTTGTTGAGGCTATTGGCCGTGCAGAAGAGCATAGATACAGGCGTGTTATTGCTGACTTTGGGCCCGGTTAGGGCTGTCGCGTCAAGCATGTCCAGAGGAATCTGGTAATCGACGAAATATTCGTTACACGGTGATGTAGTAATCAAGCGCGCGCGCGTCGTGCCATAGTCCCAGAGTGTTTCCGCGGCGCCATTGGGCCAGTTTGGCGTTGGCGTTACGCTGTTTTGGAAGTTGAGGATGCGGTTGGTGGCCGCGTCGAGAAAACCGGTGGGGTTATGGCCGAGCAGATGAATATTGGGATCGTTAGGATAGTCAAGCGATTGGTTGCTGGGCACGTTGCCCCATATGCCGACGAGACGGTCTACGGGCGTCGCTGGCGCACCCGAAGAGCCGTTGAGGTGGGCAGCCAGATCCCGGTAACCGTCACCGTCAATGTCAAAAAAGACGGTCCACAGAGCTGAGCTCCACGGATCGGTGGCGCCATAGCTGCCCGCTGAGGGGCCTGTGGCGTAGGTATGGGCGATCTGTTCTACGCGCCAACGGAACATGACCACGCGGTTGGCCAGGTCCAGATTGTAGTAGATACTGGGCGTAGTGGTATCGCTACAAGACGATGAAATGTTGACGTAGTTCTGCGGTCGCGTGCCGCCGTTGGACGGATCCTGTGTTCGCGGGTCGTTGATCGAGGTCGCAAAACGAGTATATGGCAACCAGTCACCGCATGTTGCGCCGCATTGGCTGGGGTCAGCCGGCTCGCTCGGCCACGGTGCGGGCGAGAAATGCACCGCTGGCCCGCTGCCATTGTCCCACAGCGGCGGAAAGGGATCAGCCGATGCGGTGACTGGATTCAGGATCAAGAGCACGAACAAGAATACCGCTACAAACAGACAGCGTCGCCACTGAATCTGGCGCGACATACCGGCCTCCTTACAGCCTCACGTGGTGGGACAAATCGCAGACTCGATCCTCTTTTCAGGGGCGCGAAGGTACAAGCTGCGCAATGCTTGACTGAACAGCTTTTCAGTCAATCAAATCTGCTTGCCTGGCGTCACGGGCGCCGGGTGCGTCAGACCTGCGCAGCGCTCCACCACGGCCGGCATGGTGATACCGGTCGTCTTACCAGATTTGGCTATGGTGCTTAACCGTTTGGCCGCGGGCGGGGGACAGCTCTATCCGTGTCAAAACAAGCATGCATTTCCGTTAAGAAGTATAAGGGCCCCAGAGCAGGCATACATCGGTCGAATGACATAGTGGGCCAGGTGAAATACTGTCAATTTTCTGTCTAAGAGCAGGGAGTACCTAAGAAATGTGATCAACATTCCCTCTGGTTGAGGATTCGTATCTGCGGGTCGCCTATTCGTTGACAGACACGGCGCGCCGCGCGACAATTGGCCGCAGCTGGCTTTCCCCGGTTTCGGATCGATCGCTTCCCCGCAGCCGAGCGTTCGTTGCCCTATCCAGATTCAGATCTCTCTATTCGTGAATACAAGGGAGGTGCCCCATATGCCAGGCAGTTGGACAAGCGCGGACAGGGTGTATCAGTTTCTGGCCATAACCGGCATAGAAATCCTGTTGATCGTTGTCGTCGCCGTCGTGATCGCCGTTGCGCTGCGTGTTACTGCCATGCGGCTGAAAACACTCCCTGCCCTCGAACGCTATGCCGGCCGGTTTGACATGATTCACAGGCGGGCAAGGAGTGGCATGACGTTGCTGGCTTTGCTTCTCGTCATCGCCGCTATCGCCGCCAACGGCGTACTCTTCTACCAACAGATCGACCTGCTGGAGTATATGCAACAGCTCTTTACCCGCCTCCCGCCGGATTTCTGGTGGCGTCTTGCGCTGGGCGCGGCTGCGGTGGGCGTGATTGCTTTCGTGGCAGCCGGCCTGATCCGGCTCCTCTCCCGCCTGCTCTTGAACCTTCAAGAGCGCACCAAGGCCTACGAACAGATCAAGTCCAACGATGAAAGCATCGAGGCCTTCTTTGCATCGCTCCGGCGGATTTTCACCAACAGCATCTGGCTCCTCGTCGCGTATTGGGCGGCGGGCCTGCTCCAGATGCCGCCTTTGGTAGCCACCTTAGTCTCGATTGGACTGCGCATCTACCTGATCGTTGCCCTGGGCCTGCTCGTGGTGAAAGCCGTCGCCGCGATCGTCGCCAGTCTCGATGCACTGAGCCAGAAATACGCCAACACCGACGCGCTGCTGGCCTACTACCAGACCTGGCGCCGGCTCGTGCCCCTGTTCCGGCGCACGCTGGAATACATCATCTATGTCGTGGTGGCCACGCTGGTAACGCTGCAGATCAGCTTCATTGCCCAATTCGCCGAGTATGGGCCGAAGGTGGTCCAGATCATCGGCACCATCTTTTTGAGCAGGGTCGCCATCGAAGTCATGTCCCTGGTAGTGGACCGGACCCTATTCAAGCCCGGTGACCACAGCGAGCTGGAGCAACAGCGCCAACTCACACTTGCCCCTCTGGTCAAAAGCTCCCTGCGTTATGTCATTTTCTTTGTTGCGTTCATTCTGATCCTCAGGTCGGTCGACATCGATCCCACACCCATTCTAGCCGGCGCAGGGATCATCGGCCTGGTTGTAGGTCTGGGTGCACAGCCCCTCATCAACGACATCGTCTCCGGGTTCTTTATCATTTTGGAGAATATCTATCTGGTCGGGGACTATATCGAGACGGGAACCTCACGCGGCGTCGTCGAAGTCATCGACATCCGCACGACGCGGATTCGTGACCCCAATGGCCAGCAGCACATTCTGCGCAACGGCCAGCTCAACGAGGTCATCAACTACTCGAAGAGCTATACCTTTGCAGTCGTGGAAGTGGGTGTCGCCTATGCGTCGAACCTGGATCACGTCTACCGGGTGATCGAAGAAACCGGCGAGCGGCTCAAAGCAACTCACATCGATGTGCTGGACAAGACCGTGGTGCAAGGGTTAGCTTCGTTTGGTGCGTCGGAGCTGTTGATCCGCACGGTGACCCGCGTCAAACCGGGCCGGCACCAGCAGGTTGCACGGGACTTGCGCAAGCTGCTCAAGGAGGCCTTTGACCGGGAAGGCATCGAGATCCCCTTCTCGCAACATGTGGTCACGCTTCATTCGCCGACGACTCCCTGATCGATCATCGCGCCGGCGGCCCGGCAAAAGCGCTTGGTCCAGTTGGACCATTGCCATCATTGACACGTTTGGAGAAACCGGGGTTTTCCCAAGACCACAGCTATGTCCCATCGCGATTTTGACCTGCTCGCTGTCGGCGATCTCTGCCCCGACCTGATTCTGACGGGAGATGTCACGCCTGCGTTTGGCCAGGTGGAAAAGCTTATCGAGGCGGCTACGCTGACCGTGGGTGGTTCGACCACGATCTTTGCCTGTGGCGCCGCGCGCCTTGGCCTGCGCACTGTCTTCTCCGGCGTGGCAGGCGACGATGAGTTTGGCGCATTCATGCAGCGTTCGCTTGCCGCGCGCGGGGTTGCCATGGATGGTCTAGCCATAGATAGCACATTGAGCACCGGGCTCAGTGTGCATCTTTCGCGCGGCAGCGACCGGGCCATCCTGACCTATTCAGGGTCAATCGCCGGTCTACGCTTTAGCCACTTGGATCTGAGCTTGCTGTCGCGTGTCCGCCACCTCCATCTTGGTAGCTATTTTCTGTTGGACGGGCTGCGGCCCGATGTGCCGGAGCTGTTCGAGCGGGCTCACGCTCTTGGTGTGACCACATCCCTGGACACGAACTATGACCCAGCGGAAAGGTGGGACAGTGGTCTCCTGAGGGTGCTGTCCCGGACCGATGTCTTTTTCCCCAATGAGATCGAGGCGTGCGCCATTACTGGCGCGCGCGATCCGCGCGCCGCGTTGGCGGCCCTCGCCCAGCTTGTGCCTACGGTGGCGCTCAAGCTGGGGGCCGCGGGCAGCATGGTACGGCAGGGCGATCTGGAAGTGAGTACAGCCGCGCTGTCTGCGCCTGTGATCGACAGCACGGGCGCGGGCGATACGTTCGACGCTGGTTTTCTCTATGGCTGGTTGCACAAATGGCCGCTCGACCGCTGTCTCCGGCTGGCCAATGCATGTGGCTCGCTGGCCACGCGCAAGGCAGGCGGCGTCGACAGCCAGCCCACGCTCGCAGAGGCGCTGGTAGCTGCTGGACTGCAAAGTGAGCCCGGCTAGACGCGCCTGATTCCAGGTCAGGGCGACCCAGGATCATTGACGACCGGCGCCAATTCGACGTGTGAAGCGGTCACCGTACCGCTGGAGAGCCATGCCGGCGAGCCATTCAGATCGATTTGGTACCAGTCGCCAGCGCTGTTTCTGGCCTGGATCCTGTACGCCTCGCCCTTCTGCACAATGCCTGCCACACCGTACTGGGTGCCGGGTCCCGCCCGTGCATTGGCCAGCTCGACGTTGACGACCAACGCCGGTTCAAGCGCGGACGCCGCACCCACCTGCACTGTAGACACCTGATCCACATTGCTTGTAGTCGCCAGACCGGCCAGGATCCAGACGGGGGTGTCATCGACTTCGATTTGGATCCATGTACCGGAGGTGTCTCTGCCGAGGATGGTGTAGCGATCGCCCGCCTGCGCATAGCCGGCGATGGGGTAGTCCACGCTTGGGCCGGTACGTAGATTGGCGTCCTGATTGACTGTGAGCGATGGCAACAGGGGGATCGCCGTGAATGTGGGCGCGTTCTGACCAGGGGGTGTGACAACGGGGAGCGCGGCCGCGGGGGAAGTCGCGGTCGCCCGCACTGAGGGGCGCGCGCCCCCCGGATTGGTTCCAGGTGCAAACCCCAAGCTCGGCAGCAGGTAATAGGTGAAGATTCCTGCGGCGCCTAACAGGGTTACGGCCACCAGGACGACGATGGGTGAAACGCCACGCCGGGTGACTTTCGGGTGAGGCTCACGTGCCAGCTCAGGGGTAGGGCGATCCGGTGGGCCCAGGCTTCCAGCGGTGACGCGTAGGGAAGGAACATCTAGCGGGCGTGGCTCCCAGCGTCCAGCCATAGTGAGCAGCCGTTGCAGGGCAGGATGGTCGGGATTGAACGCCGCCGCGCCTCTGATGAGATCGTCGACGCGGTGCGTACGCTCTGCCCAAGTGATCAGATTGAAGATCACCGTATTCAGATCGTCGCCGCCTGCAATCGTTTCCAGCCGCTCGCCCAGCTCAATCCGTACCATCATCTGCAGGCTGTTGCTGTCGAAGGTCTGGAGAAGCGTCCCGTGAATCTCGCGCAATTCTTGCTTGGTGAGCTGCATGGCAGGGACCCCGGCGCGCTGGTCGGCAACGCTGCAGTCGGGGAGAGAAAGTGCGGCGCGGCGGAATCTAGGGGTCAGTGTAGGTGGAGTGAAGGAATATGTCAACGGGGTTCTGGCTGGCGAACCCCGTTGGCGGATTGGCGGTGTGGGCCGGTGCGAGTGCTCGCCTGGTATGACGCAGTGGCTGAGAGCAAGCGATCACTTTCCGCCACGGCCCGTGCTTTGCCAGGTACCTTCAGGAGCCGTGGTATTCCGGAAGACTTTCCACCAGCTGGCTGGAAATCCCCAGTACGACGACTTCCTTAGCGACTTGCTCGATCAGGCAGGCTGGAACCAGTCGATACTCCAGCGCCTGGACGTAACGACTTAAGACAATATGGGTGACTTTCTGGCTCTGGCAGTCGACCACGATCGCCGCTACTCTACCCACCTCCTGGCCCTCGTTGGCCTTGATGCTCATACTTCGTCGTATCTCTAGCAATCCATCTCTGCCCTGTGGCGCCTCAACAAAGCCGCTCACCATCAGTTGATCTTGGTGACCATTGCTTGCTACGCTCATGGTGTTCTCCGTTGACTTGAGTGGTCGTACACGCCCATGGTTCATGGTGACCCTACTGTTCCATTACAACACGTTGTCTGGAACGGTCCATCTGTCGCGCATCCAGCCTGATATGGCCGGCTACCAAAGCCCGCGGGCTGCGGCCACGACGACTGCGAAGAAAAGGAAGGTCGCCAGCCGCTGGCCCAGCGCCGCCAGGTAGGTGAAAGCGGCCGCCCCCAACACCTGGCGCACAGGATCCAGTTCCTCCGCAGCCGCTAGCCCTGCAGCGTTGAGAGAGGCCAGCGCACGGTCACTGGCGTTGCGCTCCACAGGCAACGTTACCAACGAGAAGATGGCCAGACCGGCCAGTAGCAGCCCACCCAGGCCCATCAAGGAGGGAATGCCAAAGAGCATGCCGCCGACAAAGATGAGCGAGCTCCACTGTGTCATAGTCCCCACCCGCTGGGCGAGAAAGGTACGTATCCGCATGAAGCGGTAGCCTTCGGCATCCTGGATGGCATGGCCCACCTCATGGGCGACAATGCCCAGCGCGGTCAGCGAGCGCCCATTGGCAACCCCGTCAGAGAGACGCAGGACGTTGGCCTGCGGGTCGTAGTGGTCGGTATAGAGTCCGGGAGTTCGCTCCACTTTGACATCCACCAGTTTGTGAAAGGCGAGCAGGGCACGCGCGGCATCCTGTCCAGAAATAGCCCGGCTGTTCTCCACAGCCGCGTATTTCTCATGCACTTGCCGCACCCGTGCCTGGGCGTACCAGGCCAGCAGCGCCGATCCAATGATCAGCAGGTACATCGGATTGAAAGTCATAAATCCCTCCTTGCCTACCCCGTCCCCAATCCGCCAGCCGCGGCTGAGAAGGTGGCCGCTGCCTTGATGTTCTCGCTGGCAACGGCCAATCCTCCCCAATTGCCGGAGAAGGTGGAATCAGGCATGAACCAGCAGGCCGTCGAGTTCTGGAGCCGTGCGTTCGGGCGCGGTGGCAGTGTCAGGCACAAGCGCCTTGACGGCTTCGCCATCCACTGTCTCCTCCTCACATAGCTGGGCGGCCAGCCGATCCAGGGCTGGCCGGCGGGCGTTCAACAGTTCCCATGCCTGGGTCAGGGCCCGCTCCACTAGCTGCCGGGTCTCGGCGTCCACTGTGGCTGCAGTCTGGGGGCTGACACGAGCGTCCAATCCGCCTTGGCCACCCAGGTAGGATGCCTGGGGCTCGGCCGCGAGACGTACCGGGCCTAGCGCCGGGCTCATGCCATATTCGCTCACCATGCGCCGGGCCAGATCAGTGGCCCGGGCCAGATCGTCTGCCGCGCCGGTAGAGATCTCGTCAAAGACGAGAGCCTCCGCGGCCCGGCCTGCGAGCAGGACGGCCAGCTGGGCATGGAGCTCCCTCTCACCCATCAGATAGCGGTCTTCCGCGGGCCGCTGCCAGGTATAGCCCAAGGCGCGGCCACGCGGGACGATGGTCACCTTGTGCACAGCGTTGGTGCCGGGCAGCAGCGTGGCGACCAAGGCATGCCCGGCCTCGTGCACAGCCACTATCTTCTTCTCCTGCGGGTTGATGACCCGGGTGCGCCGTTCGGAACCTGCGACGACACGCTCGATGGCGCCGTCGAAGTCGGCCATATCTACGGCCGGTTTCTGGCGGCGGGAGGCCAGCAAAGCAGCCTCGTTGACCACGTTGGCCAGGTCGGCGCCGGAGAAACCG
>JACFMY010000273.1 GCA_019455155.1 Caldilineaceae bacterium | reverse complement strand
TTTGGTTTGTGCCGCAAATGCTACGGAGAAGACCTGGCACGCGGCGGCGTGATCAAGATCGGCGAGGCGGTGGGGATCATCGCCGCCCAGTCCATCGGCGAACCTGGCACGCAGCTGACGCTGCGCACCTTCCATACCGGTGGTGTCGCTGGCGCTGAGGATATCACGCAGGGTCTGCCCCGCGTCGAGGAGCTCTTCGAGGCCCGCACGCCTAAGGGCGAAGCGGTCATCGCCGAAATCGACGGTAAGGTTAGCATCCAGCGTGAGGGTGAAATACGCATTCTGCGGATCAGCCGGACAGACCTGAAGCGCCGCGAGGTGACGATTCCTGCGGGCTTCGAGGTGATTGCTGCGGACGGCGACCGGGTGCAGGAAGATACGGTCATTGCCCGTAACGAACACGAGGATGTGATCCTCGCCGGCATGGATGGCGAGATCTTCCTTGAGAAGAAGCGTAGTGAGACGCGCGCCACCATCCGTCGCGAAGACACTGAGGTTTGGGAGGTGGAGCTGCCGGCCAACGCCCGCCTGCGTGTGGACGAGGGTCAGGAAGTCACCGCTGGCTTCCAGATCACGGAAGGCGCCAAGAATCCCAAGGAGATTCTACGCATCCAGGGCCGCGAGGCGTGCCAGCTCTACCTGCTCTCGGAGGTACAGCGAGTCTATCGCAGCCAGGGCGTGAGTATCCATGACAAACATATCGAAGTGATCTTGCGGCAGCTCTTGCGCCGGGTCATGGTGCGCACGGCTGGTGACACAGACCTGCTGCCAGGTGAGCTGCTAGACCGCTTCAAGTTCGAGGATATCAACTATTACGTGGTCTCCAAGGGCGGCAAGCCGGCGCGGGCCGAACCTGTGGTTCTGGGCCTCACCAAGGCAGCGCTCAACACCGAGAGCTTCCTGGCCATGGCTTCCTTCCAGGAAACAACCCGCGTGCTCACCGAAGCCGCAATTCGTGGCCAGCGCGATGACCTGCGAGGGCTCAAGGAGAATGTCATCATTGGCAAGCTGATCCCGGTCGGCACTGGCTTCAGCACCCACCGTGTGATTACGTCTGACCCCAGCTCTGAAGTTGAGCTGCTCATTGACACCGATGTGGATGTCGAGGAAGATCTGGGCGACCTGGAAGACGCGGAAATCAGCATGGATGACTTCGACCTGGATGACCTGGGCGGCGTGGCCGAACTGGGCATGGAGCCTTTGGGCGCCGGGGTTACGCTGTCGGACGACGATGACAGCGTCGACCTGAACTTCGACTCTCTCGACGAAGAGGAGGAAGAGGAAGAAGAAGACATCGAGGATATCGATGTAGATGTAGAATAGAGCGTACCGGACAAGGCGTCCTTGCGGCCCGCCTTGTCCGGTAGCCACACGTAACAGGTAGTATGAGAGTATGAGGGGGTAGCTTTGACGAGCTACCCCTTTTTCATGCCAACGGCGGCCGGGCTGCGGCTAACGTTGTGCCCACGGGGCAGCTCGCGCCGGCGAATGATCTCGGTCGCAAGCAGTACAACCGACCGTGGCCGCACGCAATACGCGGCCGTGCCCACAGATGGCGCGGCCTCCAACGTACTGAAATCATCGGGAGGAGCCAGCGACGTATCGATGATCCGCCGCCAACCGTTGGCGCTGCGCCGCGGCGGCGAGGGCAATTCAAACTCCAGGGGCTCCCAGAAGGCATTACACATAACATGAAACGCCTCACGGATGCCATGAATGGTGAAAGCCAGCGAGTGTGAGCTCTGGCTCCAATCTGGTTGGTAGAGCCGGGTACCATGCCATTCGATCTGCGCCAGATGGAGCAGATCGGTGAGGTTGAGATTGTGGGCATCACGAAAGATGCTGAGTTCCTGCCGGAACCGGACCAGGTTCCGGACGAAGGCATGGATATCCGCGTGCTTCTCCAGCAGGCTCCAGTCGAGCCAGCTGATCTCATTGTCCTGGCAGTAGGCATTGTTATTGCCCTGTTGCGTGCGCCGCATTTCGTCACCCATGAGGAGCATGGGTACGCCGAGCGAAAGCAGCGTCATAGCGAAAAAGTTCTTGATCTGCCGTTGGCGCAGCTCCTCCACTACGGGATCGCTGGTAGGACCTTCCACACCGCAGTTCCAGCTCAGGTTGCCATTGTGTCCGTCGCGGTTTTCCTCTCCGTTGGCCTCGTTATGCTTCTCAGTGTAGGAAACCAGGTCGTTGAGGGTGAAACCGTCGTGACAGGTGACGAAATTGACACTCTGATCCGGTCCAAGATTCTTACCGGCATAGAGATCGGGGCTGGCAAAGAAACGTGAGGCTACCACCTCCACCATGCCAGGATCACTTTTCACGAAGGCACGTATGTCGTCACGAAAGCGACCGTTCCATTCCTTCCAGTGGTCGCCGATGAAATGGCCTACCTGATTGAGGCCGGCCGCGTCCCAGGCCTCAGCGATGAGCTTGGTGCCGGCCAGGACGGGATCGTTGTCGATATCCCAGAGAATCGGGGGATTGGCCAACGGTGCGCCCGTCTCGTCGCGGGATAAGATCGAGGCGAGGTCGAAGCGGAAGCCATCTACGTGCATTTCTTCTACCCAGTAATGCAGGCTGTCCAATATGAGGCGGCGCACCATGGAATGATTGGCGTTGAGCGTATTGCCTGTGCCGCTGTAATTGGCGTAGCGCGCGCGATCCTGTTCCAGTATGTAGTACGCCTCATTCTCCAGGCCGCGGAAAGAGAAGGTCGGCCCCTTCTGGTTGCCTTCAGCAGTATGGTTGTATACGACATCGAGAATAACTTCAATGCCTGCCCGGTGGAGCGCTTTCACCATATCCCGGAACTCGTCCACCGCTACCTGCGGGTCACGCGCCGTAGCGTACTGGATATGCGGCGCAAAGAACGACACGGGGCTATAGCCCCAGTAGTTGACCAGACCCGCCGGCGCGTCCTGGACGTCGAACTGAAAGATGGGCAGCAGCTCCACCGCGGTGATACCCAGATCCTGTAAATAGGGGATCTTCTCGATGAGACCGGCAAAGGTACCGCGTTTGCTTGGAGTGACCCTGGAGATGGGATGGTAGGTGAAGCCGCGTACGTGCATTTCGTAGATGATGGTTTCGTTGAAGGGCCGGCGCAGTGGCCGGTCCCCTTCCCAATCGTAGCGGCTCAAGTCCACCACCATGCTCTTCATGGCGTAGGGTGCGTTATCGCCGGGCGCTGCGGCGGCGGCGCGGCTGTACTTGTCAGGAATGACGACCCCTCGCGCGTAGGGGTCGAGCAGTAGCTTGCTGGCGTCGAAGCGCAGCCCTCGCTCCGGTTCAAAGGGACCATGGACGCGATAGGCGTAGATCTGGCCCGGCCGCACACCCCGTACAAAGACGTGCCAATAGTTGAAGGTGCGGTTGCGACTTGGATCCAGGCGGAGCGTCTGTGCCGGTTGCCGGTCACCAGGATAGTCATACAGCAGCAACTCGACTGCAGTCGCGCTGCGGGAGTAGACCGAGAAATTGACGCCATCGGGATAGATCGTGGCGCCGATGGGATAGCTGCTGCCGGGGGATACGTGAGCGATGCTCTGGCGGCGTCGAGCCATCTGTATGTTGTTTCCTTATTGAGGGCAAGTTCCCGGGGGTAGCGAACAGAACTTGCATTGTGGCGGACTGCGTAGAAGGAAGGACGGCTCCCTACGTTAGCGCTCTGGCCGGACAGACATATTCGCGATATTGTGCAAAACCAAATCTAGCATAAAACGCGACCAGGTCGGTCCAATCGATGATACAGCCATTGACGCCGTTGTTGTGCAGACGGCGCAGGGCGCCATCCAGCAGCGCGGCGCCTAAGCCCTGGCCACGGCGGTCGGCGCTGATGCCAATCGAACCGACCTGTCCCCAAGGTTTTGGCAGCGTGTACGGATAAAAGCGCTCAATCGGGCGTAACGAGTCCTGAAAGGTGACCAGACAGACGCCGTCAACGCCCCGCTCGCTCCACAGAAGCATGTAGTCGGAGATGCGGCCACCGTCGGCCAGAAGCATCTCAGCTTCGTAACGCCAGCGGCCTGGAAACTCGCGACGGAGGAATCCAAGCAGAAGCTCCTCCTGTCCCACCTGTGCGGGACGCACGGCTGCGTCGACCTCGTGAAGCCATGACGGTGAGTTGTAGGTCGCCAGATTCGCTGCCATATCCCAGACGCTGCGAAACCCGGCATAGCCGCGCTTGCGAAAGAAGCCCGCGCTCCCCAGCTCCACCGGAACACCGGGTACAAAGGGACGCAGCCCCCCACCGATCCGCACGCGCGTACAGCCCTGTGCCGCCAGCCAATCTTCAGCCCAATCCATGAGCTGTGCGCCGGCGCCGCGCTGCTGCATTGCTGGCTTCACGGCAATGGCATCGATCCAACCGTCGCCCGCGCTGTTCACCGCCGGCTCCCCCTGAAGGGCACAGGCCAGGACAAAACCAACGGGCTGTCCAGCATCCTCGGCCAGACGGCCGGCAATGACCGCACCCGGCGCCGGCCGCATATTATAGCTGACCAGGTGCGGCGAAATCTCCAGGGCAGGCCCGCAAGCTTCGTTCCAAAGCTCAACTGCCGCTTGCCGGTGGCCCGGATCGGCAACCTCCAATTCAACCAGCTTCATATCCACATTCCTGCTATGTCAGCGCCATGCATGGGTTTGGAGGCCACTCATTAGCGCTTTGTGTGCTTTTCCAGAAAACAGAGGAGACTGTCAACCACACCCTTGGCTATGAGTTCAGGCTGCTCCACCAGCATCGCCTGATCGCCGCCGAGAAAGCCGAGCTCGATGATCGCGGCCGGCGTCTGCGGGTCGATACGGCGGAAGGCGTGATATTCAGTCATATTGTGCGTGACCGTATTGGGATGGTGGGGAAGGCCCGTTATCTCGGGGTAGACGGTATCAATACAGGAGAGCAATTCCTCATTGGTCACGGGGATGAGAGAGTCTTGATGTACTGCAGCCTTGTACCCCGTGGCTTCGATGCAGCTGTCGGCATGGATGCTGAGCAGCACATCGGCCTGCAGCCCGCGCAGGCGACCGTCATATTCCTCTAGAATGACCACATTAGCGCCAGCGCGCTGGAGCCGTTCGCTGGCCAGTTCCGCCACGCGGGCGTTGATATCCGCCTCTGTCAGCAACACGTTGCCATCATCATCTTCACAGATGGCGCCTGAATCGTTGCCGGCATGGCCGCTGATGAACGCGATCTGTCGATCCCACGCCGCACCGACCACGCCTTGGGGACGAAAGCCGGCCGCATCGGGCAATCCCAGCCCGGCGGTCCGCGCGGCGATCAGGCCGATGCCAGCCAGGGCAATCAAGAGAACGAAGAGAAAGATATATTGGACACGCTCAAGCGTCTGATGTCGCATGCCAGGTTACGTCCATCCCAAAACGCAGAACGATCGCAGCCGCCGCGTATTGTAACAGAATATGGCAACAACGCCTCGTGCACACGCTCCGGGCCGCCTGCCCTGTCTGTGCTGCGCGCATCCGGAACACGCCAGGCCACGGCGATAGGCCTTAGACAAGCGCCTGGCTGGCAAAGGTCGCCAGGTCGATATTGGCGCCACATACAATCAGGCCCACACGCTTGCCACGCAGTCGCTCGCGCAGGGGGCCACAGAGGGCAGCAGTGGCGGCCGCACCGGCCGGCTCCACCGCCAACTTCATGTTGCGGAAGAGCAGCCCCATGGCCTGCCGCATGGCATTATCGTCGATGAGCACCAAATCGTCCACAAAGTTGCGGCACAGTTGATAGCTATAGGGCAAAGCATAGGGCGCGCCCAGGCTGTCGGCGATGGTGCGTACCGCATCAATGGACTGGGGCGCGCCGGCCTGAAAGCTCAGGTACATGGAGTTGGCGCCCTCGGGCTCGACGCCGATGACCTGGCAGGCCGGTCTAAGCTGCTTGATGGCACATGCCATGCCCCCACAGAGCCCGCCGCCGCCAATTGGGATAATGATGGCGTCCAGGTCCGGCACCTGCGTACAGAATTCAAACCCCGCAGTGGCCGTACCCAACGCCGTTAACGGACCTTCGAAGGGGTGGACGAACAGCCGCCCTTCTTCTTCCTGGATTTGCTGAACGCGGGCGAATGCTTCCTGCACGCTATCTACAAGGACCACCTCCGCGCCATAACTTTCACAGCGCGCCACGCGAAACGCGTTCGCAGTCTTGGGCATCACGACCTTGGCTGTGGTCTGCAACAGCCCCGCGGCAAAGGCCACAGCAATCGCGTGATTGCCGGCGCTCACAGCCGTCACGCCATTCGCCCGATCTGCGGGATCCATATCCAGCATGACTGTGAGCGCGCCACGCGGCTTGAACGAACCGGTGAACTGGAAGAGTTCCAGCTTGAGAAAGACCACGGTCTCTTCCCCAACAATCTGGGCAAGATCCTCAGCCTGCCACTGCCACACAGGCGTCGTCCGCACCAACTCACCCAAACGCTCGCGATGGGCACGAATCTCTTCGATCGATGGATAGTCCATAAAAGCCCCAGAAATGAATCCTGATTCCTCAATCAATTCACATACGAAAGACGCCGTAGCTCGTGGCTCCTATGGGAGCGTTGAGACAGGCGGAGAGAGCCAGACCGAGCACCTGGCGTGTTTCAGCTGGATCGAGAATGCCATCATCCCACAGGCGGGCCGTGGAGTAATAGGGGCTGCCTTCGCGCTCATATCTCTCCAGGATGGGCCGTTTGAACGCTTCCTGTTCTGCCAGCGTCATCTCGGGCTCCTGGCGGCGGGCAAGCTGTTCCTGTTTCACGGTCAGCAACACGCTGGCTGCCTGCTCTCCCCCCATCACACTGATGCGACTGTTCGGCCACATCCACAGAAAACGTGGACCATAGGCACGGCCACACATACCATAGTTGCCCGCGCCAAATGACCCGCCGATAATGACCGTCAGCTTCGGCACCTGTGCATTGGCCACAGCGTGAACCATCTTGGCGCCATCTTTGGCGATGCCTTGATTCTCGTACTCTTTGCCGACCATGAAGCCGGTGATGTTCTGTAGAAACAACAGCGGAATCTGGCGCGCGGTACACAGTTCAATGAAATGGGTACCCTTAAGCGCCGACTCGCTGAAGAGGATGCCGTTGTTGGCAATGATGCCGACCGGATAGCCGTAGATGCGGGCAAAACCACACACCAGCGTCTCCCCATACCGCGCCTTGAACTCGCGCAGGCGACTGCCATCCACCAAGCGCGCAATCACCTCGCGCACATCATAGGCGACCTTGAAGGAAGAGGGGATCACGCCATAGAGCTCGGCTGGATCATAGAACGGCTCCTCTGGCGCACTTATGTCGAGTGAAATCGCCTTGCGCGTGTTGAGGGTGGCCACGATCTCGCGCACCAGCTGGAGTGCATGGGCGTCGTCCACGGCAAAATGGTCGGCTACACCCGAAATCCGGGTGTGGACATCAGCGCCGCCGAGCTCCTCGGCTGAAACATCCTCGCCTGTGGCGGCCTTAACCAGAGGAGGGCCACCCAAAAAGATCGTGCCGGCTCCCTGTACAATGACGGTCTCGTCACTCATCGCCGGCACATACGCGCCGCCCGCGGTGCACGAACCCATCACCGCCGCGATCTGGGGAATACCGGCCGCGCTCATGATGGCCTGGTTGTAGAAAATGCGGCCGAAATCATCGACGTCCGGGAAGACTTCATCCTGCATGGGTAGAAACGCGCCGCCCGAATCCACCAGGTAGATACAGGGAAGGCGATTCTCAAGGGCGATCTGCTGGGCGCGCAGGTGCTTTTTGACGGTCATGGGGAAATAGGTACCGCCTTTGACCGTAGCATCGTTGGCGACGATCATGCATTCACGGCCGGAGACGCTGCCAATCCCGGTGACAATGCCGGCGCCAGGGGCTTCACCGTCGTACATTTCCCAGGCCGCCAGAGGAGCCAGCTCGAGAAAGGGTGAGCCCGCATCGAGCAGGCGGTCGATACGCTCGCGCACAAAGAGCTTGTTCTGTTCGGCGTGACGGCGATGCGCTCGCTCATCGCCCCCATTGCGTACCAGCGCCAGCCGGTTTTCCAGCTCCTCTACCAGGCGGCGATTGTGGGCTGCATTGGCCTCAAATTCAGTGGATGCCGGGTCAATACGAGATTCCAGGATTTCCATGGCAGCAGTCCAATCATCACTCCCAGGTGCGTTCATCCACGATCGTGCCGGGCTGTGCGTCCAGCGCAGCGACCACTTCAAGCCGGTCCAACCCGACCCGGCAGATGGCGCGGAAGGCAGTGGCCAGAGCAGGTTCCAGCTCGCTCTGGCTGGCGCCGGGCGGTAGGACAATGCGCAATGTCAGCTCGTCACGCGTTTCCGGCCGGCGCACGATGGCCATGCAGGCATCGACGCCAAGCTGTGCGGCCACGACGCGGATCTGGTTTGGGTGGACGAACATGCCGCGCACCTTGACCGCTTCGCCGATCCGCCCTACGAGGCGGATCGAACGCTCGCCCTGGCTGCTCTTGCCGGGTGCAGGATCGAGATTCATGGCCAGATCGCCTGTGCCGAAGCGAATCAGCGGGTAGGTAGCGCTAAGGTTGGTCACCACGATCTCGCCCACGTCTCCCGGCCCAACCTCCTGTCCTGTGTCTCGATCCACGACCTGTATGATGGGGTGTTCCACCAACCGCAGCGTCGGTGCGCCTTCTATGTCGTAGGCAAGCACGCCCAACTCGGCTGTGGCATAGGCATTGACAACTG
>JACFMY010000272.1 GCA_019455155.1 Caldilineaceae bacterium | reverse complement strand
GGGGCCAACTATGACTTGGTGCAGCCGACCGACTACATCGTTGGCCTGATGATCCGCCAGGGATTGCTGCAGAAGCTGGATCACGATCGGTTGCCTGTTCTGGCCAATATGGACGCGAACTACATGGATCTCCCCTTTGACCCGGGCAATGAATATACCGTGCCCTACCAGGCTGGCACCGATGCAATTGTGGTCAACACGGACAAGATTGAGACCCTGCCCCAATCGTACGCTGACCTGTGGAAACCGGAATTTGCAGGTCGCATGGTCATGATTGACGATTCACGGGCCATCATTGGCGCCACGTTGCTGACGCTTGGCTATGACGTCAACACCAAGGATCCGGCCCAACTGGAAGAGGCGAAAGCGAAGCTGGCGGAGCTGGTTCAGGGTGTCAAGATCTTTGACAGTGATAGCCCGAAGACTGCCCTGATCGCCGGCGATGCGGACGCGGGTATCATCTGGACCGGCGAGGCAGAGCTGGCTCGTCGCGAGTTGCCAACTATCGAATACATCTACCCCACGGAAGGCGCCATTCTCTGGCAAGACAGTTACGCCATACCCGCAGAGGCGCCCCACCTGGATGCGGCCTACGCCTGGCTAAACTACAGCCTGCAAGGCGACCTGTTCTGGCAAATGCTCGAAGAGTTCCCCTACACCATGCCTAACCAAGCCGCGCTCGATTTTGCTCAGGCAAACCATCCCGAGCTATATCAGGCCTATATCGAGTCAAATATCACCAACACGCCGGCTGAAGCGCTCGAGAAAGGCCATCGCATTGAGGACGTGGGCGAGGCTACACCTCTGTACGACCAGGTGTGGACTGAGGTAAAGGGCGGCTAATCAGGTCGCCGCGCGCGATGTTCGCCATGCCACGGTGATCTTGACCTGTGGCTGAAGCGCGGCGCTGCCATACGCATGACAACGCCGGGTGGTTGGGGACAAAACCACCCGGCGTTGTTTCTAGCGCCGCCACGCGGGTTATCTCTCCGGATCAGGTCAGAGCGAGAAGAACGGGCCAGGTGCAGGCGTCGGATTAGGGGCACAAGCAGAGTATCGCGCCAGTCCCGCCTGCCAGACGCGAAAAAAGGGCGAACAAAACGCTCGCCCATAAAAGACACATGGCGCTATTAGAATGTCAAAGCGACACGCTACGCTAGAGCCCTGTGTGGTATGCTCTTAGGCTCCTTACCTCAAATGCCACCGGCAGCGGCCCCGGCCGCTACCACAAAGAAGCCAACAACACCGATAATGCCCACAATGAGCATTACGTAGAACAGATTGGAGTAACCGCTCTGTTGATCCATCATAGCCCTCCGTACATCTGTAGTCCAAGGCCCCCGGGCATCGATGTTGTGGCGAATGGGGAGCGTAGCCATTGCTACTCTTACAGGTGAAGACGACGAAGGATATACAAAAGTTACTGTCAATTTACAGGAAAGTAAGGTTCGTATTGAAAAACGTGGGGACTTTGTGGGAGGCACAGCGCGTGCGATATACTAGGGCGGCCTGGATTCATCCAGGTTTCTCTTTGCAACCGCCCTGGCAGATGAGTGAATGCTATGCCTGAAGAGACGATTTTCAGTAAGATCATACGCCGTGAGATTCCGTCAGAGATCGTCTACCAGGACGATCTCGTTACGGCCTTTCGAGACATAAACCCGCAGGCTCCCACCCACATTCTGATTGTGCCCAACAAGCTGATTCCCACGGTCAACGACGTGACCCCGGAGGACGAACCTATGTTGGGACGGCTCTTTACTGTGGCCGGACGGATTGCCAGACAGGAGGGGATTGCTGAAGGCGGCTATCGCCTGCTTGTCAATTGCAATCGCGATGCCGGGCAGGAGGTCTACCACCTGCACATGCACATTCTGGGGGGGCGCCGTTTGGGTCCCATGTTGGCCCGGCAGAGCTAACCAAATCACCTATTCGTGTCGAGCCAGTCAGGCGGCGCTGCGGTGCTCAGGCTGGCCGGATCACACTTCAGTCTTTGAACGATGTAACCTATGCGATCTGTAGGCAGTAGCCATCCGCGTGTCGATGCAGTAGAAAAAGTAGCAGGGGCAGCGGCCTTTCCTGGCGATCTCAATCTGCCAGGGCAGGCATGGCTTAAGGTTGTCTTTGCCGGTGTTCCCCACGCCCGGATCAACGCGGTGGACACCCGCGCGGCGCTGGCTATGCCCGGCGTCATCGCCGTGCTGACCGCGGCTGACGTTCCCGTAAACGAATATGGCCTGATCATGCCCGACCAGCCGGTGCTCTGTGGCGTGGGCAGCACACCACAGGCCGAGATCGTGCGTTGGGAGGCTGACCACGTTGCCGTTGTGGTCGCGGAGACCGCAAGCCAGGCTGAAGCTGCAGCCAAATGCGTGCACATTGATTACGAGCCGTTGCCCGTGGTCACCGATCCCCTGGCGGCCATGCAGCCAGACGCGCCCATTCTGCACCCCTATCCGTTCCGCTATCCCTATGGCGAGCGCGATTGTCGCTCAAATGTCCTGTTGGAATATAAGCTGCGCCGCGGCGAGATCGACGCGGGCCTGGCCCAGGCCGATGTCATCATTGAGAGCACCTACCGCACCCAGGCACAGGAACACGCGTTTCTGCAGCCCGAGGCCGGCGTGGCGTGGCCGCGCCCGGACGGCTCACTTGAGGTGATCTGTGCCGGGCAATGGATGCACGAGGAACGGGAGCAGATAGCCCACGCATTGGGCATGGAGCCCGAGCGCATTGTTGTGCGCTATCCGGCCATAGGTGGGGCATTTGGCGGCCGCGAAGACATCTCCGTTCAGATCGTGCTGGCCCTGGCTGCCTGGAAGACCGGCCGGCCTGTGAAAGTCGTGTGGAGCCGTGAAGAGAGCATCGTCGGCCACCACAAGCGCCATCCTTTTACTATCCATGCCAAGTGGGGCGCCACGCGTGACGGCAAGATCGTGGCTGCCCAGGTCGATATGACCAGCGATTGCGGCGCCTACGCCTATACCAGCACCAAGGTGCTGGGCAACGCCTTGCTGGCCGTCCTGGGACCATACGATATTCCTCATGTGTCGGTGGTAGCGCGCACGGTCTACACGAACAACACACCGAGCGGCGCCTTTCGTGGTTTTGGCGGTCCTCAAGGCCACTTCGCCGCGGAAAGCCAGGTGAACAAACTGGCAGCTGCGTTGGAGATGGACCCGGTCGAGCTGCGCATGCGCAACCTGTGGCGCGACGGTGTGGTATTGCCGACGGGCTCGCCCCTACCGCCAGGCTGTACGGTGGTGGAAGTCCTGGAGGCCGCGGCGAACCGGGCCGGTTGGGCCTACCGCGAAGCTGGCTGGCAGCTGGCAGCAGAGCGACGATTGAAGGCTGCCGGCAGCCTCTCAGGGACAGCAGCCGGTGGGCTGCTGCCTGCGCGGACATCGCTGGCTGCAACCCGCCAGCGCACGGCGCGCGGAGTTGGCATCGCCTGTTGCTTCAAAAACGTCGGCTTTAGCCTTGGCTTTCCGGAACATTGCTATGCCTCGGTAGAGCTGCACGGCCGCGCGGAGATTGAGCGCGCGGTGGTGGCCTGCGTCGGCGCCGAGGTGGGCCAGGGCGCGCATACGGTTTTCCAGCAGGTGGCTGCAGAGGTATTGGGGATCGACCCGGCCAAAGTCGAGCTGCGCACCGACAACACAGAGGTGGCGGGCTCCAGCGGCAGCTCGTCGGCCAGTCGCATGAGTTTCATGGCTGGCAACGCCATCAAGGGTGCGGCCGAACGCGCGCTGGTGGAGTGGCGCAATGAGGAACGGCCAGCGCGGGCCGAATATATCTTTCATCCACGGCCGACCACGTCCTACAACCGGGAAACGGGCGCGTCGAACCCGAACATCTCCTATGGCTACTGTGCGCAGGTCGCAGAGGTAGAGGTGGATCTAGAGACGGGCCATGTAACCGTGCAACGCTTCATCAGCGCCAACGATGTCGGCCGTGCGGTCAATCCCCAGCAGGTCGAGGGACAGATCGAGGGGGCGGTGGCCCAGGCTATAGGTTGGGCGTTGCTGGAACATTACATTCAACAGGATGGCCGCGCGGTTACCCAGCATCTGAGCAACTATCTCATTCCCAGTGTGCTGGACGTAGCCGAGGAAATTGAGCCGATCATCCTGGAGTTTCCCGATCCCCAGGGGCCGCTGGGCATCCGTGGCATGGCAGAGATGCCCTTTATCCCCACCGCGCCGGCCATAGCGGCTGCCATCCATGACGCTACGGGGGTCTGGCTTGATAGCCTGCCTTTCACGCCGGAAGTTGTGTGGAAGGCATTGAAGCAGCGCCAATGAGATAGACACGGTTCCTGGGCAGCGTTGAGCCTGCCAACCCCTGTGTCTGAGTTGGCTTTCACTCTACTATCGATCATGCGTATTGCCATCATCTCTGATACCCACGGTAACCTGACCTCCACCGCCGCGGTTCTCGACATCCTGGCGCAGGAGCGTCCCGACCAGATCGTCTGTCTGGGCGATGTGGCGATCTTTGGCCCCCAGCCGCGGGAAGTGCTGGCGGCCATCCGTAGCCTGGACTGCCCCGTGGTACTAGACAACACGGACGCTTGGGCGCTGGATCCTGTGCCCGATCCCGAGCAGGACGAACAGACCGCGCTCTTCAATGCGGTTGAAGGCTGGTCCGCGGCGCAGCTGACAGAGAGCGACAAGACATTCATTCGATCATTCCAGCCGGTGGTCCGGATTGAGCTTGACAGGGAACAGACACTCCTCTGTTACCATGGCTCGCCTCGCTCCTTCCATGAGGGCATCGCCAGCAGCACTCCGGAAGAGACTCTGGATGAGATTTTTGCAGATCATGGGGCGCTCATTTGTGCGGGTGGCCATACTCACACCCAAATGGTCCGTCGCCATGGCCGCCGCCTGATCATCAACCCTGGCAGTGTGGGTCTGCCCTTCGAGATTCTGCCCGATGGGAGCGCCCGCAATCCGCCTTGGGCTGAATTCGCCGTGCTTGACTACCGTTCGCCTGCGGATGTTCACGTGGAGTTGCGGCGCGTACCTGTGAACGTGCAGGCCATTGTCGAGGCCGCACACAGGAGTGGCATGCCCATGGCCGGCCGCTGGGCGGCGGACTGGTCCGGCTAGGTCGCGGTCGCTGTGGGCCCGGGCGATCACAAATCTCTTTAGTTCCCTGGAAAGGACTTCCCGATCATGACGACGAAGTTTCGCTGGGGTATCATCGGCACAGGCATTATTGCCGGCAAATTCGCCGCGGGTGTCGACGCGCTAGAGGGGCAGGAAGTCATTGCCGTGGGTTCGCGTACGCAAGCCGCGGCTGACCGGTTTGCTGACCAGTATGATATCAGACGGCGACATACCACCTATGCGGACCTGGCAGCTGATACCAATGTGGATGCCGTCTATATTGCCACACCCCATTCCCTCCACATGGAGAACACGCTGCTCGCCCTGCGCAACGGCAAACACGTGCTCTGCGAGAAGCCGTTTGCTATCAACGCCGCGCAGGCTCACGCCATGGTGAGCGAAGCGCGCGAACGGGGATTCTTTCTCATGGAGGCAATGTGGACTAGGTTCTTGCCTATTGTTGCTGAACTGCGCAAGCTGGTTGCTGACGGCGCCATCGGCGCCGTGCGCATGATCCACGCGGATTTTGGTTTCCGTACGGCCTTCAATCCCGAGCACCGTCTCTTCGATCCGGCGTTGGGTGGCGGCGCACTGCTCGATGTGGGTGTCTATCCTGTATCGCTGGCGTCCATGCTGTTGGGCCGGCCAGACCGCATTGTGTCCCTGGGAGAAATCGGCGCGACCGGCATTGACGAACAGACCGGTATTCTATTGGGGTATCCGAACGGCGAGCTGGCGGTGCTTTCCACCGCTGTGACTACGGAGACGCCCCAAGAAGCCACGATCCTGGGCGAAATGGGCTACATTCGCCTACATACCCCCTGGTGGACCGGGCACACGCTGACGTTGGTGCGCAAAGGAGAGGCGCCCAAAGAGATCCACCGGCCGTACATCGGCAACGGCTACAGCCATGAAGCTATGGAGGTGGCGGCGTGTGTGCAGGCCGGCAAGACGGAAAGCGCGGTCATGCCGTTGGACGAATCGTTGTCCATCATGGAGATTCTGGACACGGTGCGATCACAGCTTGGCATGAAATACCCTATGGAATAGCCCCATTTTCATGTTTGGTTGGTTGACAACCCAGCGACTCCAACTCCGGCGGCCATTTTTGTTCGCCTCGCTGGCTGGCGCTGTCCTGTTACTCTTTGCGGCTTGCCGGCCGGCGCCCGGCAAGCCAGCTCTGCCTTCGACGGTGGGGCAGCCGGCTGGCGACCGCGTCGTGACACCCCAATCGTTGCCCATTCGAGTGACGCCGGCGCCGGCCACGCCCTCCGCCGCTGTCAAAGGCACAGCCGTTGCCACGGCAACAGCCTATCTGGTGGTCCAGCCCCAGGCAGATGTGCCGGCGCGCGCGGGCCAGCCGACATTGGCCGATTTCTGGGCCGGACGCGCCCGGTTTGTCATTGACGTTCCGGATAGCGGTCTGCCCATGGGGGAATCGGACACGATCGTCATGGGCAACGGCGAGCTTTGGTCCTATCTCCATGCCAGCCAGCAGTCAGCCGGCGCGGTCGATCAGTGCGGCGCGGCGGTTCCGTTTCCAGGCTGTGTGGTGATCTATCGCAGCCTGGACGGCGGGGTGACCTTTGAGCATGGCGACCCGTTGGTCTGCCAGGTCGCCTGTCGCCAGTGTCCTTGTGACGCTGAAGTCGATCACATGGTGCAGCAGCAGTATCCTCGTGTCTTCTTCGATGGCAGCCGTCTGTGGATGGTCTACGAGTATCTGGGCCGCGTCATGCTGCGCTGGTCAAGGGATGGGCTGGCATGGTCCGATCCTGAGCACGTGGCTGACTCCGTAGTATGGCATCTTTGGTATCGGGATTGCCCGGCAGAGGAGCGGATCGGGGAGCATCCCTTTGTGCCGCTCGATTATGAGTGCCTGCGGGGCGGTCCCCCTGGGCTCTTTGTGGAGGACGGGCTCCTCTATGTCTTTGTGGCTCAGGGGCAGAATCCAGGCGCCATGGGCTGTTTCAAGCGGGATGTAGAGGCTGTGGGGAGGCCCTTTGTAGCGTGCGACCACAATCCTCTTGTGGTGGGCGCGGCCGAGTACGGTCCTCTGGACGAACGGGGGCCGGACGCGAACCCATATTTTGATTTTCGCACGATCAGTTCAGCAGAGATTGTGAAGGTGGGGGAAGGGCCGGCCACCCAATATTACATGCTCTATGAAGGCGTGCGGGGCCCGGGGCCTGGTGACGCCGGCGATACCCAATTTGGCTTGGGGTTGGCGCGCACGCTAGAGAGCCGTATCGACGGCCCGTGGGAGAAATCTCCACGCAATCCGTTGCTTGTGGATTTGCCGGGCAATGTTGGCGTCGGCCACGCTGACCTGGTGATATACAACGGCCGTACCTATCTCTATACGTCACTGGACGGTACAACGCGCACGCGCCTGGTACTGGCTTGGGCTAGCTGACGACATGCCGCAGCTGTGCCCAAGCCAGTAGATTGGTCCGCGGTCCCTGCATCGGGGCAGGTTACCCAGCGCGTTTTCCTGTCTATTGGGTTGCCTTCTGGCGCAGCAGCCGGCAGGCAACATCGGCGAGCAGGGCCACTCCCAACGGCAGCGCGTTCTCGTCGATATCGAAGACCGGCGTGTGGTGGGGCCGGTCCTGGCTGTCTTTCCGCGCCCCTAGATTGAACATGGCGCCTGGCGCCTTGCGGGTCATGTAGCTAAAGTCCTCGGCGCCCATCATGGGTTCAGGGTCGATCAAAGCGTCCGCGCCGACCATATCCCGGGTCGAGACACGGATGAGGTGGGTGACATCCGGTTCGTTGTACATGGATGGGTAGCCGGTCTTTAGCTTCAACTCAAAATCGCCCCCCAACGCCCGCGCCACCTCTAGCGCACGGGCTAGCTCATCGCGCAGCTGCTGCCGCGTTACGTCATCGAAACTGCGCATGGTCCCTGAGATGTAGACCTCGCTGGGAATGACGTTTGAGGCCGCGCCAGCCTTGATCACGCCGATGGAGATCGCAGCAGCCTTGGTAGGGTTGACGCGACGCGCACGTATGCCGTGGATTGCGTTAAGCACCTGGGCAAGGATGAAGGTGGGATCGATAGTCTGGTGGGGCATGGCGCCATGGCCACCGGTGCCGCGCAGCCAGATCTCGAAGGAATCTTCGTTGGCGCTGGCATAGCCATCCATGACGGAGATCCGCTTGGAGGGAAGATCGCTGGCCACGTGGAGCGCGATGACAGCATCTACGCCTTCCATGATCTGGTCATCGAGCATGCGCACCGCGCCTGACTTGTTCTCCTCGTCGCTACCCTCCTCGCTGGGTTGGAAGAAGAAGCGGATCTGCCCAGCCGGCCGGTCTTCCATGGTGGACAGCATCTTGGCGACACCCATCAGGATGGCCGTGTGGGCATCGTGGCCACAGGCGTGCATAACGCCGGGATTCTGCGACCGGTAGGGTACATCGTTCGCTTCCTGGATGGGTAGGGCATCCATGTCGGCGCGGATCGCGACAACGGGGGCGCCCTCGCCCAAATAGCCGACGACGCCGGTCTTGCCAACACCCGTCTGCGTCTCAATCCCCATTTCCGTCAGGGCATCGGCCACGAGTTTTGCTGTACGCTGTTCTTGAAAGCCAAGCTCCGGGTGCATGTG
>JACFMY010000271.1 GCA_019455155.1 Caldilineaceae bacterium | reverse complement strand
AGCTGGTACGCCGTTAAAGACCTGTGCGTCATGAGATCTTTGCGCTTTGATTCCTGAGCTTTGACACATTGCAGGCATTCATGGTAAACCCAAGGCGCGGACTTAATGGCTACCCAGTCCTGCCTACGTAGCTGGACATGAGAAACCGGGTCCGTCCGGTGGAATCTCCTCGGCCCGCTAGATTGTTTTCTGCGCACCCTAACTGATGGCTGCCTTCACTTTCTGTCCATCGATTCACAGCAGATCCACTACCCCACAGCTTGGCTGTGAAAGGAAAGGGCGCGATGAAAGAAGCGATGGTAGATACACAGGAAGCTTCATAAACAGTTGTCAACCTGTTGGCACCGATTAGCTATTGAAACACGGAGTTCACCTACATGCCTAAGTTGCTCGAGGTGAAGAATCTGAAAACACAGTTCTTCACACAGGATGGAGTGGTTCACGCCGTAAATGGCATCTCCTACACGGTCGATGCCGGTGAGACAGTTGCTATTGTCGGCGAATCGGGCTCGGGCAAGAGCGTAGGTGTCATGTCCCTCATCCGGTTGATCCCCCAACCACCGGGTAAGATCGTGGACGGTGAGGTGTGGTTCGACGGTCAGAATCTGTTGCGCCTGAGCGAAGACGAACTGCGCGATATCCGTGGCAACCGTATCGCCATGATCTTTCAGGATCCCATGACCTCGCTCAACCCTGTGCTGACAATAGGCCGTCAGATTACGGAAGCGCTTGAGCTCCACCGCAACATGAACCGGGAGCAAGCGCGCAAGCGTGCCATCCAGCTATTGGAGATGGTCGGTATTCCTGGCGCCGCGTCACGTTTGGACGATTATCCACACCAGTTCTCCGGCGGTATGCGGCAACGTGTTATGATTGCCATGGGTCTCAGTTGCGATCCCCAGCTGTTGATTGCCGATGAGCCCACCACCGCGCTGGACGTGACCATTCAAGCGCAGATTGTGGACCTTGTTAGGCGTCTGCAAGATGAGCTGGGGATGGCCATCGTCTGGATCACGCACGATCTGGGTGTTGTCGCTGGCATGGCTGATCGGGTTCTTGTGATGTATGCAGGCTTCATCGTCGAAGAGGCTGGGGTCGACGATATCTACGCCAGGCCCCGCCATCCCTACACGCTTGGGCTGTTGCGGTCGATTCCGCGACTTGATCTGGGCCGGCAGAAGCGCCTCGTCCCCATTGATGGTCTGCCGCCAGATTTGCTGGAGCCCCCTTCCCATTGCCCCTTCGCACCGCGGTGTGCATTTGCCATAGATAAGTGTACGCAGGAAAACCCCCTCTTGGAGGAAGTAGGCCCAAATCATAAGGCGGCCTGTTGGGTGGACATTTCCGACGTCAAAATACACGTCTCGGCAGCAGAGGTGACGGCAGAATGAGCGTGCAAAACGGCAATTCTACGAACGGGCCCAAGAAAGACGTTCTCCTGGAAGTGCAAAACTTGCAGATGCACTTTCCCATTACTAAAGGTATTGTCTTCCAGCGCCAGGTTGGAGCAATCAAGGCGGTAGATGGCGTTGACTTCTCCCTCTATCGCGGCGAAACGCTGGGATTAGTCGGTGAATCTGGCTGCGGAAAGTCCACAACCGGACGCGCCATCTTGCAGCTCTACCGGCCGACCGCAGGCCATGTGGTCTTCGAAGGGCGTGACCTGACGCAGACCAAGGGAGAAGACCTGCGCCGTATGCGGCGGCGCATGCAGATGATCTTCCAGGATCCCTATGCATCGCTCAACCCGCGCATGACCGTCGGCAGCATTGTGGGCGAGCCGCTTGAAGTCCATAATATCGGCAGCAATCGCAAGGAACGCCAGGAGCGTGTGCAGGAGCTGCTCAAGATCGTGGGGCTCAACCCCTACTTCATCAACCGTTATCCGCATGAATTCTCTGGCGGCCAGCGGCAGCGTATTGGCGTAGCCCGCGCGCTGGCGGTGAATCCGTCCTTCATTGTCTGCGACGAGCCGATTTCGGCGTTGGACGTATCGATTCAGGCCCAGATTATCAACCTGCTGGAAGATTTGCAGGACGAGTTCGAGCTGACTTATCTCTTTATCGCCCACGATCTCTCCGTTGTGCGCCATATCTCTGATCGCATTGCGGTCATGTATCTGGGCAAGATCGTGGAGCTGGCAGAACGCGACGAGCTGTACGACAAGCCAATGCATCCGTATACGCAGGCCTTGTTGTCAGCCGTGCCCATTCCAGACCCGGTGATCGAGAGCCAACGGAAGCGGATCATTCTGGAAGGTGACGTGCCCAGCCCAGCCAATCCGCCCAAAGGCTGTCACTTCTCGACGCGCTGTCCCAAGGTCATGGACATCTGTCGTCAGGAGGAGCCGCCCTTCAAGGATTACGGCGAGGGCCACTATGTCGCCTGCTTCCTTTATGAGGACGTCGCGCAGGCCCTGTGAATCTCACATCGTTTGTCGGCGCTGTGAACCAGTGGCGTTTCCGATAGGTGGTGTGTGTTCTATCAAAACTAGTTCACTGTTTTCAGAAGGAGACACCATGAAAACAAAGAAGTTTCTAGTGCTAGCGCTTCTGACTGTGCTGGCGCTGGTCGTTAGCGCCTGTGCGGCGCCAGCGGCCGCGCCGGGTGCCGCTCCTGGCGCTGCCCCCGAAGCAGCCGTGGAAGATTACACGACACCGCATCCCATCCTGAGCGATCTGAAAGTACGCCAGGCCATTGCTCATTGTATCGACCGCGACGCCTTGATCGCCTCGGTCTACCCCTATGTCGAAGATGGATCTGCCCTGCGCATGGACAGCTTCCTCCCCACGACCCACTGGGCGTACAAGGGTCCCTACGATTTCCCGCAGTACGACCCCGAGGCGGGCATGGCACTGCTTGAGGAAGCTGGCTGGACGCTTGCCGGCGGCAGCGTGCGCTCCAACGCTAACGGTGACCTGCTCTCCCTGAAGTTCACGACCACCAGCGCCCAGTTCCGCCAGACCTGGTCGGCTGTCATGATCCAGAACCTGGCCGAGTGTGGGATCCAGATTATCCCGACCTATGCCCCGGCTTCCTGGTGGTTTGGCGACACAACGGGTCTGGCTCGCCGTGACTTCGAACTGGGCGCTTTCGCCTGGGTCGGTCAGGCGGATCCCAGCGGGCGCACGCTCTATGCCTGTGACCAGATTCCGGTTCCCAGCAACAACTGGGAAGGCCAGAACTACATGGGCTGGTGCAACCCGGCGGCCAGCGACGCCATCGTGAAGGCGAACAACACCCTCATCCGCGACGAGCGCATTGCCGCGTATGATATCGTGCAGCAGGAGTTCGCCAAGGACGTGGCGTCCATCCCCGTCTTCCAGCGTGCTGAGGCCGAGGCCTGGAGCGCCAACCTGGAAGGTATTCGCCCAGATCCGACTGAATACGCCACGGCGAACATTGCCGAATGGAAGCTCAGCGACGGCGGCGATACCATCGTCATCGGTATGACGCAGGAGCCGGACAGCATGTGGTCGACCGTATCGTCCATGGCTGCCCAGCGCCTGGTCGTCATGGCGATTGGCCCAACCGGCGGTGGCGATTCCGCCCGCACCTACACGCAGTACAACTACGACTTCCAGCCGCTGCTGCAGACCGAGCTGAGCACCATCGAAGCCGGCCTGGCCGAAAACAACGATGTGGAAGTGCAGGCTGGGGACACGGTCTATGATGTGAGCGGCAACCCGGCCACCCTGGAAGCTGGCGTCGAGGTCTTCGACAGTGAGGGCAACAAGGTTGCCTTCGACGGCGAGACCCCGGTCACCATGAAGCAGCTTGTCGTCACCTACCAGTTCAAAGCTTACACCTGGAACGATGGCACGGCTGGCACACTTGAGGACTTCAAACTGTCCCAGAAGATCGACTGCGATCCGGACTCGGGTGCTGTCGGCTTCATCACCTGCAATTCCATCGAGGATGTGCAGTGGGCGGACGGCTCGCTTGAGTACACCGTCACCTATCTGCCGGGTGTGCAGTCGCCGACCTACTTCCTGGCGCCCTTTGGCCCGTATCCCAGCCACCAGGTGTTGTCCGACGGCCGCAACCTGACGGACGTGCCGGCGGCCGAATGGGCCACCTTGCCCGAGATCGCCGAGGCGCCGCTCTCCTGGGGTCCGTACTACGTTAAGGAATGGAACAAGGGTCAGAGCATCGTCCTGGAGCAGAATCCCTACTATGACGGCGAGGTTGCCACGCCAAACGTGATCTACGTCTTCGTGGCGGATACCAACCAGGCTGTGGCCCAGCTCCTGAATGGGGACGTAGATTACCTGGACGACTCCACGCTGGGTGCTGGTGCTGAGGTGCAGACGGTGATCGATGCCGCCGAATCCACAGGTACTGTCGAGTACGACATCAGCGGCAGCCCGACCTGGGAGCACATCGACATCAATCTGGCCACCAAGTAAGGGTGTTAGTGGGGGAGCTAGAGCGCTGTGCGCACTGTAGCTCTCCAAAGTCAAGCCTGTAGTAGAAACGGGCGGGTCCGTAACGACGCGGCCCGCCCGTTTGTTCAGAGAGTTTAGAACAGGTATTCCTGCTATGACAGCTTATCTGATCCGCCGCCTATTTCAAATGACCATCGTGGTCTTTGTAGTTTCGCTTTTTATGTTTTTCCTCTTTAATATTGCGCCTGGTGGCCCGCTCACCGGTCTGCAACAACAGCAGCGAAGGATCACACCTGAAGAGAAGGCGCGTATACGAGCTCAGTATGAGCTCGATCTCTATTGGCCTGTGCGCTATTTGCGCTGGCTCATCGGTTGGCCGAGCGGTCCGCTGATTATCGGCGGCCAGGAGTGGCTTGCCGAGCTGCCAATGGGATGTTATCTGGAAGCAACACCGGAAGAAGGCGGTGGCTGCAAAGATTACGTTTATTTGAATGAGGTACCGGAACTGCATCCCGCCATTAAGAGCAGTCGCGGCATCCTGTTTGGCGATTTTGGCAAATCGACCGTCGTGCAGGCGGGACGGCCCGTATGGGATCTCCTGATTAGCCGCCTGGGGGCGACCGTGGAGCTTCAGGTGATATCCCTGACCCTGGCGCTGGCATTGGCCATCCCATTGGGAATCTACAGCGCGGTGCACCAATATTCCCGCTTTGATTACACCTTTACCACGGCCGCGTTTGTCGGCTCTTCCATGCCAACCTTCTTTTTTGGCCTGCTCTTTATATTGCTCTTCACTGTACTAGGGGGACGGTTGCAAGCGGCGCTGCCCTGGTGGCCAACAATACCGCCCGGACTGCGTGAGGCGGTTCGTCCCTATGACGTAGCGAGCTGGTTGGAGAATATCAGGCCAGGTTCTGCTCTTGACCGGTTCCTGCATCTCATTATGCCCGTAGCGGTTTTGACTATCTTCACCGTGGCCGCGTGGAGCCGTTTTCTGCGTTCTTCTATGCTCGAGGTCCTGCGCCAGGACTATGTACGTACGGCACGCGCCAAAGGTCTTGTCGAACGCGTAGTCGTCAATAAACATGCGCTGCGCAACGCGCTCATCCCGTTCATTACCGTGCTCGTGCTCCAAATCCCGCTCTTTTTTGCCGGCGCTATCGTCACAGAAACGGTATTCGCCTGGCCAGGCATGGGGCGCCTGTACTTCGATGCGTTGCAGCGGTCAGACTACAATGTCGCACTGTCCTTTATCTATGTGACGACAATCTTGACGGTCATAGCAACGTTACTTGGTGATATTCTGTACGCGGTGGTTGATCCACGAATCCGCTACTCATAGTGAGGTATAGTGAGGTGTTGTCATGACAGCTGCTGCTCAGCCGATTGCAGTTGACAAGATACCGCGCGAAGGTAAAGAGGAAAGCCAGCTTCAGATTGTCGGGCGCCGGTTTAGACGTCATCGCCTGGCTGTCATCTCGCTCTTCGTCATCGCGTTTATGTTTGCACTGGCGCTCCTTGCGCCGGTGATTGCCCCCTTCCCGCGTGACGCCGTGGACATCGCTGTCTCCGCACGCCCCGGTCCTCCCGGGACCATGAGCAGCGCTGGTCAGATCCATCCCTTGGGCGTCGATCACCTTGGCCGTGACCTGTTTACGCGGGTGGTCTATGGCGCGCGTGTGTCGTTGACGATTGCCTTTGTGGTGGTGATCCTTTCGGAGCTTGTTGGCGTGATGCTGGGGGCAACCGCAGGCTTTTTTGGCGGGTGGCTCGACAGCATTATCTCCCGCGTGGTTGAGTTCCTGCTTTCCATTCCCACGCTTCCCATTCTCCTGATCACCTCATCCATTCTGATCAAAACGGACGCGCAGCTGCCTGTGCCGGCCTTTGTGACCAACGGCGTGTCATGGATGTTGGCGGCGCCGGTTCAGGAGGCCAACAAAGTTTTGGTCCTCATGTTCATCCTGGTTGTGTTGGGCTGGACGGGAGCCGCACGTCTCATGCGTGGCATGGCACTAACGTTGCGTAACCAGGATTTCGTGGAGGCCCTCCGCGCGGTCGGCGCTTCCAATACGCGCATCATGTTGCGCCATATTATTCCCAACGGTATTGCTCCCATTCTGGTCAATGCCAGCCTCTCGCTGGCCGGCATCGTGATCGCCGAAGCGACGCTCAGCTTCTTGGGTGTGGGTGTGCAAGAGCCCACACCGTCCTGGGGCAATATGCTCTCCACGGCACAGAGCTATATGTTCCAACATCCCTGGCTACCGCTGGTCCCTGGGATTCCACTCTGTCTAGTGACCATTGCTTTCAACTTTATCGGTGATGGCTTGCGTGATGCTCTCGATCCGCGTCTCAAGCGCTAAACGGAGACGGCTGCCAAAGACTGAGAAGGCGGGACAATCCTGCTAGCGATGACCTCGCGCCGGCGGTCCGGCTGCGAATTGATTGACAGGCAACGATGACAATGAAAAATAACGGTAACATACGGCAGGAGACCCCCCTGCTACAGGTGAAAGGCCTTAAGACCTACTTCTACACGGAGGATGGCGTCGTCCAGGCTATCAACGGTGTAGATTTCTCTATCGAGCGTGGCCAGGTCATGGGTCTGGTCGGCGAGTCGGGCAGTGGCAAGAGTGTCACATCACTCTCCATCATGCGGCTGCTGCCTGCGTCGGGCAAGATTGTCGAGGGCGAGATCCTCTTTGACGGCACCGATCTGGTTGCCCAAAGCGAAGAGCGGATGCTGGAGATCCGCGGCAACGAGATCTCTATGATCTTTCAGCAGCCCACCAGCTGCCTGAACCCCGTCTTTCGCATCGGTGATCAGATTGCCGAAGCGCTCACGACCCATCAGAAGCTAACGAACGAACGTGCGCACCGCCAGGCCATTGAGTTGCTGCGGCTGGTGGGCATCCCCGATCCGGAAAAGCGTTACCATGTCTATCCGCACGAGATCTCAGGGGGACAGGCGCAGCGCGTCATGATCGCCATGGCGCTGGCGTGTAAGCCGAAACTGCTCATCGCTGACGAACCCACGACGGCCCTGGATGTCACCATTCAGGCCCAGATCCTCGATCTCATGCGCGATCTGCGTCGCGATACCAACACCGCGATCTTGCTCATTACGCACGATATGGGCGTCATTGCGGAGATGTGCGACAAAGTGGCCGTCATGTATGCCGGCCAGATTGTAGAATATACCGACGTCTTGTCCATCTTCGACGAGCCCCTGCATCCCTATGCCGAAGGGCTGTTGGCGGCGATTCCGGTGCTTGGCGTCGTCCAAAACCAGTTGGCCGTTATCCCTGGCTCCGTGCCGAATCTGATTAATCTGCCGCCGGGCTGCAAATTCGCCCCGCGTTGTCCCTATGCCAAGGAACTGTGCACGGCAAGTGAACCGGAGTTGCTTGAGATCAAGCCCGGCCACAGCGTGCGCTGTTTCATGCGTGCGCCCGACACAAAAGACGAATGGGCTGGCATCGAGAGGGCTACCTGGCAATTTGAGGGGGAGGAAGTCCTTGTCCCGGTGGATGAGGCTACTGCATAGGAATCAATATGGCTGTCTCTGTAGATGTTACCAAGAAGGACCTGTTGGTTGTCCAGAATCTTAAAACGTATTTCCCAGTGCGCGCCGGCGTCTTTCAGCGGGTAGTGGCCTGGGTCAAAGCCGTTGACGATGTGAGCTTTACCGTCAAAGAAGGGGAGACCTTTGGACTGGTCGGTGAATCGGGCTGCGGCAAAACGACGGTCTCCCGCTCCATCCTGCGCCTGATTCCCGCGACGGCCGGCACGGTCTTCTTCGACGGGCAGGACGTATTCAATCTGCGCAGCAACGAGCTGAAGGCGTTGCGCCGCAATATGCAGATCGTCTTCCAGGATCCCTATTCTTCACTGGATCCCCGCATGCCCATCGGCGATATCATCGCCGAGAGTCTGCAGATCCACGGCATGAAGGATCGAAAGCAGCGCAATGTTATCGTGCAGGAGCTGTTAGCCAAGGTGGGCCTGAATCCCTACCATGCCCATCGCTATCCCCACGAATTCTCGGGTGGCCAACGCCAGCGGATTGGCATTGCGCGTGCGCTGGCCTTGAATCCGCGCTTTATCGTCTGTGATGAGCCGGTGTCGGCCCTCGATGTTTCAATTCAATCTCAGATTCTCAACTTGCTCAAGGAATTGCAGCGGGAGTTCGGTTTCTCCTACCTCTTTGTCGCGCACGACTTGAGTGTGGTAGAACACATTAGCGACCGGGTCGGCGTCATGTACCTGGGAAAGTTGGTTGAGGTGACATCTCGCGAGGACCTCTATCGTGAGCCGCTTCACCCATATACGCAGGCGCTCATGTCCGCGATC
>JACFMY010000270.1:7873-8764 GCA_019455155.1 Caldilineaceae bacterium | reverse complement strand
GTATGCCGCCTTGGCCCTCATCAACGCGGCGCTCCAAGACCCCATCCACCGTTCACTATTCAACAGCAGAATCCGGCCACTCAAGCTTGCCCGCGGCGATGCCCAGGCGTTCGAGCGTAGCACGGTCTATGACCGCCGCGCCGTCGAACAATGGGCGCGCTACATGGCCGAGCGAGAGCGGCGCATTCTGGCCGGCAAGTGGACCAAAAACCATCCTTACAGTATCGAGGATATGGAAGCGCTGACCACTACCGCGTAGGGTCGCCGCCGTGGACGTAACACCGCGATCGGGCCGCCGGTCAGGCAGCGGCCGGCGTAAGGACGCGCCCGTCGAAGTAGCCAGGCAGGCGGTCTTTCTAGCTCGCTCTCCTCACGGCAGCTGTCTTCTGCGGTGGGACGAGGCTGCGGATGAAATTGAGGATCCTTGTTATGGCTCGCGCTTTGATATGGAGGGCAAATACCTGTTTGGGCCGGCGCCGCGTGATCTGGACAGGCTGCCCAAACTAAGGTCTTGACAACGCAAGGCGAATGGCTTACTATATGGAGTATAGGTATGACGTATGAGGTACGACCAATTCGTCACAGCCTATTCTCCGTAACTCCCTGGATCTGTTCTTTGTCAACCTAATTGCATACCTAATACTTTGCCGCGTCGGCGGTTAGCTAGGTAGAGCCCGCATGATCGACATTCCACACGAAACGCTGCTTGAAATGTACCGGCGTATGGCGCGTATCCGTCACTTTGAAAACGCAGCCAGCGATCTCTTTCGCCGCGGTCTGGTCAAGGGAACCGTTCACCCCTACATTGGCCAGGAGGCATCAGGTGTCGGCGTCTGCATGGCGTTGCGCAAGGACGACCTCGTCGCCGGTACGCATCGCAGTCACGGACAC
>JACFMY010000270.1:0-7863 GCA_019455155.1 Caldilineaceae bacterium | reverse complement strand
ATCGCCAAGGGCGCTGACGCCGCAAAGATGATGGCCGAGATTCTCGGCAAAGAGACCGGTTACTGCAAAGGGCGCGGCGGCTCAATGCACATCGCAGCTTTCGAGACCGGTAGCCTAGGCGCGCTCGCAGTTGTAGGGTCGGGCATCCCTTTGGCTGTGGGCGCGGCGCTGGCATTCAAGTTACGCAATGAAGATCGCGTGGCAGTTCCATTCACCGGCGAGGGTGGTACGAATACCGGCAACTGGCATGAAGGTATGAATATGGCGGCCATCTGGAGCTTGCCTGTCATCTTTGTGCTTGAGAACAACCACTATGCCGTTTCTACCAACGTCGACGATGTCATCCGGGTAAAAGATCTCTCGCAGCGGGCTCAGGCCTATGGGATGCCCGGGGTTCGTGTCGATGGGTTCGATGTGCTTGCTGTATATGGCGCGGCGAGAGAAGCAGTCGCACGGGCGCGGCGCGGCGAAGGGCCCTCGCTGCTAGTCACGGAATGCTACCGGCTCGAGGGCCATTACGCTGGCGAGCCAGAAGTCTACCGGACACGCGACGAAGTGAAGGACTACTGGCGCCGCGAACCGCTGGCCCGCTTTCGTAGTGACATGACCGCGGCCGGCCTGGTGACCGATGCTGAGCTCGATGCCATCGACAACGAGATACAGGCAGAGATCGCCGCGGCCGTGGAATTCGCTAAGGAGAGCCCGCCACCGGATCCAGCTACATCCATGGACTACATCTACGCTTGAGCGATGGAAAGAGACTTATGACAGCCACAGCAGAACGCGATGCTGTTTCCCTGGGAGCGGCAAAACCGACCCTTTCGCCCGACCTGATTGTACAGGCCAACGCGGGCGCACCGGCCAACGAGCTGAGCTACCAGGAGGCAATCCGCGAGGCATTGCGCGAGGAGATGGTGCGCGATCCCGCGATCTTTCTGATGGGTGAAGACATTGCCAAACATGGCGGCGCGTTCGGTGTCACCCGTACTCTTTTCGACCAGTTTGGGCCACAGCGCGTGATCAACACGCCCATCAGCGAGAACTCTATTATCGGCGCGGGCACAGGCGCAGCATTGGTCGGGATGCGACCGGTCATGGAGATCATGTTCGTCGATTTCTCCGGCTTGGCCATGGACCAGATCTGCACCCAGGCAGCCAAGCTCAGGTTTATGACTGGCGGTCAGGCCAAAGTCCCGTGGGTGCTGCGTATGCCTCAAGGCGGCGGTGCGGGCAAGAGCATCGCCGCCCAACATTCCCAGAGTCTCGAAGTCTGGTTTGCCCATATTCCCGGTCTCAAAGTGGTACTTCCTTCGACACCGTATGACGCCAAGGGATTGATGAAAGCAGCGATCCGTGACGACAACCCGGTGATCTTTCTGGAGCAGAAGTTTTTGTATGCCTTCCGTGGCCTGGTGCCCGACGAAGACTATGTTGTTCCCCTTGAACGCTGTGACATCAAGCGACAAGGTAAGGATGTGACCGTCATCGCCTCTGGCTTGATGGTCTGGTATGCCATGCTGGCAGCCAGAATAGTAGAGCCGGAAGGGATCGACGTAGAGGTCGTCGATGTGTGCACAGTTAGCCCGCTCGATCGGGCCACGATCGGCCGTTCAGCGCGCAAAACGGGCCGCGTGGTCGTCGTTGCCGAGGCCTGCAGATCGTATGGCCCAACTGGCGAGTGGGCCATCACGGCCATGGAAGAAGCGTTCGAGTATCTTCGCGCACCGATAGTCCGCGTCACGGGCCGCGATACCCCGATCCCCTTTGCTGACAGTATCGAAAAAGGTGTGTGGCCCGAAACGGATGATGTGGTAGATGCCATCCGCTCCGTGATGGCCTGGTGAGCCCGCATACCACAACTACGACCAGAGAGTTGACTTAGCATGGCCGTTGAATTCTACATTCATAAGATGTCCGAACATATGGAAACAGGCGAGATCATCAACTGGCTCGTCACCGAGGGCGGCCATGTTGAGGAGCATCAGCCAATCATCGAGGTCATGACGGACAAGTTTGTTGTTGAGCTGGAGGCGCCAGCCGCTGGCATTCTCGCGGGCATTCGCCCCGGCTGTGTGCCAGGCGCGACCGTGCCCGTGGGCGAGACCATCGCCTACATTGTCCAGCCTGGGGAAGACGTGCCGCGCCTTGCCCCGCTGCCTGGCTACGAGCCGCCACCCGTACCAGAGCCGGCGCCGGTGCCAGCGGTTGCAGCTACATCGGCGGTGGAACCGGAGCTCATTGGCCGGGTCAAGTCGACGCCTGTAGCGAGACGCATGGCCAAGGATCTGGGGATCGATATCGAAGCAGTCAGGGGTACCGGCCCGGGTGGCCGGGTCATGGAGGCCGACATTCGGGCCTTTGTGACGGCACGCACCGCGGCAACCGCCCCTGTCGAGCAACCCGCAGCGCCTGCCCCTCCGCCCCAAACAAAGACGGAGGCGGTCGCGCCAACGCCCGCGCCTGCTCCGGTTGCTGCGGCTGGCGCCGCAGATGGAGCCTTTCGCTGGCAGGAGTTGACGCCTGTACAGCGAATCACCGGCGAGCGCATGCGGGAAAGCGTGGTCAACGCGCCACAGTTCGCCCTGGAAGTGACAGCCGACGCCACCAATCTGCTCTGGCTGCGTGAAGCATTGCAGGATCGCGTGACACTGGAGGCGCGGGCACGCCTGTCAGTGACCGGCCTGCTAGTCAAAATCGTTGCAGCCGCGCTCACGCGCCATCCCCTGGCTAACGCCCAGTTTGACGGGGGCAGGCTCAGGCTCCACCACGACATCAATATTGGCGTCGCCTTCGGCACAGACCAGGGTCTTGTCGTGCCGGTCATCAAGCATGCTGACCGCAAGACGTTAGCTGAGGTGACCGCGGAGATGGCCGCCTTCCAGGAAAAGGCGCGCACCATGCACTTTCGGCCCGAGGATCTGAGCGACGGCACCTTCACAGTCTCCAATCTGGGCATGTTTGGCGTCGAGCGCTTTGCGGCCATCGTCAACCCGCCGCAGAGCGCCATCCTGTCCGTAGGCGCAGTGGTTAAGACACCGGTCGCGTTGTCCAACGATACTGTTGGTGTGCGGCCGCTGATGGCGTTAACCGTGACTATTGACCATCGGGTTTTGGATGGTTTGCAGGGCGCCCGCTTTCTGGGCGAAGTCAAGCAGAAGATCGAGACGCCCTATTTCCTGATTTGATAGCAGGGTGAAAGGATCCGGGGTATGCGACTGCAGGGCAAGACCGCGATTGTCACAGGGGGTGCTTCCGGTATTGGCAAGGCGACGGCGGAGTTGTTTGCGCGTGAGGGTGCGGCGGTTGTCGTGGCGGACCTCGACGAGACGAACGGCAGGGCCGTGGTCAAGGCCATCACCGACGCAGGAGGGCAGGCTATCTTCGCGAAGGTGAATGTGGCGGATCCTGCCCATGTACAGGCGATGGTTGAGTCCGCGCTTGCGACCTTCGACGGGGTTGACATTCTCTTCAACAACGCTGCGATCTTGATCTTTGGCTCCATCCTCGACACGGACCTGGGGGAGTGGCGCCGCGTCCTAGACATCAACTTGACTGGCGTCTATCTTTGCAGCCGGGCCGTGATCCCCCACATGAAAACACGCGGTGGCGGCGCCATTATCAACATGTCGTCGTCCACGGGCGCGCATGACGGCAACGCTAATGCCGCGGCCTATGTCACCTCCAAAGGCGGCGTCACACTGTTGACACGCTGCATGGCCATCGATCATGCCGCGGACAATATTCGTGTCAATGCCATCGCGCCAGGCCCGACGGATACGCCCATGTTGAGAAGGATCATGTCACCGGCCGAGATCGATGCTTTTGCTGCCTCCTTTCCAACTCGCCGCCTGGGTAGGGTTGAGGAAATCGCCGCTGTTGCCCTCTTCCTGGCCTCAGACGAGGCATCATTTGTAACGGGAAGTATCGTTGCGGCCGATGGTGGGCAAACGGCGCAAGTGTGATGAGGGTTGGGCGTGACAGAGATACCTCCACAGCCACCAGAGTTGTTTCAGTCAGTCGGCGCCAGCGACTCGCTGGTGGAACGCGTCGTGTCGACCATTCAACGTTCCATCGTAGAGGGCCAGTTGCCGCCGGGTACACGGCTTCCCCCGGAACGCGACTTTGCTGATCGGATTGGCGTAAGCCGGACCGCCCTACGCGAAGCAGTGCGCATCCTGGTCGCCAAAGGTCTGCTTGAGACACGACACGGCGTCGGCACGGTCGTCCGCCAATATGGCAGCAATCAGGTTGCAGAGCCGCTGTCCATCCTGCTGCAGATTTATGACGTGTCCATCGATCAGCTCCATGCCGTTCGCTCAATTATCGAAGTTGGTATCGTACGGCTAGCGGCCCAGTTTGCTACAGAAGATGATGTGATGGACTTGCGCCAGGTTACCGAAGCCATGGCGGAAAAACAAGAGGAGATTGTCGCATTTGTGGACCTGGATGGCGAGTTTCACCAGATTCTTGCGCGGGCCACACAGAACACGTTGCTCCAGGTGCTCTCCGAGTCCATTGGTATGATCATGCGCGACGTTCGTCTGAAAGTACACCGGTTCGAGTCACTAAACGCTACGACCATCCCAGACCACTGGCAGATTCTGGATGCGGTAGCACGTCATGATGCCGATGGCGCCGCGACGGCTTTGCAGCGCCACCTGGATAACGCCCGGCGCTTCCAGGAAGAGTGGATAGCATACGAAGAGTCGTTGGCTGCTCGGGACTGAGATTCCCGTATACAGGTCGTTTCGCTGCGGGCAGCACGTCGTGCCCCTACGCGTTGCACAGCGCCTACGCCGGCGCAGCAATCCAAGACGGAGTAGAAGAAGATGGCTAACCTGCGATTGGCAGTCTTCGGTACCGGTTTCTGGTCTCTCTACCAAATACCAGCCTGGTATGAGGTGGGGGGCGTGGAGATTGTCGCCTGCTATAACCGTACGGTGTCACGTGCGGAGAATGTAGCCAAACGCTTTGGTATCCCGCGCGTCTATGGCGATCCCGAGGAGCTGTTCCGCAACGAAACGCTAGACCTGGTCGATATAATTACAGAGGTACCCGCTCACGAGCCGCTGGTCTTGCTGGCAGCGAAATACAAAGTACCAGTCATCTGCCAGAAACCAATGGCTGCCAGCTACGAATCGGCGCAGCGCATGGTCAACGCGTGCGAGGAAGCCGGCATCCCCTTCTTCGTCCACGAGAATTACCGGTGGCAGGCGCCCGTACGGGCCGCGAAGAAATTGGTGGAGGAAGGGCATATCGGGCGGCTCTTCCGGGGCCGTTTCGAGTTTCGCCACGAACTGCCGGAGTTTGCGTGGCAAAACCAGCCCCTGCTCAAGCAGTTGGAAAGACTGGTTCTCGCCGATCAAGGCAGCCACCAATTCGATCTGGCGCGCTTCTTCTTTGGCGAAGCACAGAGCATCTATGCCCAGCATCTGCGCGTGCGCGAAGACATCGCCGGCGAGGATGTGGCTTCGGCCTTGCTCAAGATGGGAAATGCGCTGGTCAATGTCAACATCTCCTTTGTGAGCAAGACGCAAGAGGAGCGCTTCCCGGAAACGACCTTCTATCTTGAAGGCGATCAAGGCACGCTGGAGCTGCGCACGGACTTCTGGGTGCACATGACCACGGCAGCCGGGACCCTTATCAAGCGCTATGCGCCGCCGCGCTACACCTGGGCCGATCCAGCCTATGACGTCAATCATGCCAGCATGGTGCCGCTCCACGAGAACTTCCTGCGCGCGCTTCGCACAGGTGAACCTCCGGAGAACACGGGCGCAGACAATTTGAAAACGATGCGGCTCGTCTACGCTGCCTACGAATCGGCGGCGGAAAATCGGGTCATCCAGATCTAGTGCTCCGGCCACGCCTGTTGACGTGGCAGTTGCGGCGGGAAAGGGGGTAACCGCCAAAGATGAAAGCGCTCATGAAGCTACGACCAGAACCGGGCCTGACCCTGGCTGAAATCCCAACGCCTACAATTGAGCACCCGGACGATGTGCTGTTCAAGGTCGATTCCTGTGCCATTTGCGTAGGTGAGACCAAGGTGTATGACTGGAGCGAGTGGGCCGCTAATGACCCGACGCTTCAACTGCCCACGGTACTGGGCCATGAGGCGGCCGGCATCGTAGTCGATGTCGGCCCCGAGGTCACGCAGTTCCGGCCCGGCGATCTCGTCGTCAACGACCCGATCATCTACTGCGGACACTGCCGCCACTGCCGCGCAGGCTATACGAACATGTGCGAGAACCGGGAGATCTATGGTAAACGCCGTGGCGCCTTCGCCGACTTTGCAGTGCTCCCGGAGCGGGCGCTCTGCCATCTGCCAGATGGCCTTAGCCTAGAGGAAGGGGCCGTCTTGGAAAACCTGGGGATTGCCGTCCATGCCGTCGAGATCGAACAGCACAACCCTGGCGATTGGGCGGTGATCATTGGCGCCGGGCCCATTGGGATCCTGGCCGCCCAGACACTTGTGGCCTGGGGCGTCAATACGATCATCACCGACCTTTCAGAGCCGCGCCTGGAGTTTGCTGACCAGCACAGTGGCGCCATTGCCGTCAACGTCAAGCGGGAAGATCCAGTAAGTGCCGTCATGAGATATACCAAGGGCAAGGGCGCCGACTTTGTCATCGAGATGGCAGCTAACCAGATTGCAATGGACAACGCCTTTGATATGGTGCGCACGCGCGGCACGATTGTCACGATCGGCACCTTCAACGGCCCGATCTCTTTCAATCCCTTCTTCAAGATGACGCGGCGCGAGATCAAGCTGCAGTCGGTGATGGGCCGCACGTGGGAAACGTGGCGGCGCATGGTGCAACTCATCGCCGCGGACAAGGTGGATCTCGGATCGCTGATTTCGCACGTATTGCCCATCGCAGAGTATGACCGTGGCTTTGCCATGGTCAAGGGACATGCTGTCCAGAAAGTATTGCTGAAACTCTAATAAGGAGCATCTCATGGGTGACTTCAATCGGGCGCGGTTATTGCTGCGCAACTTCAAAGGCAATTCCTATGTGTATGGCATGGGCGTGCTGCCGCAGGTGGGCGCGGTGGCGGCTGGCCAGGGCAAGCGCGCTGTCTTCGTGCGCAGCCGCTTTGCGGGCAACACACCCTATGTAGACGTGATCCGGCGTGCCTTGGAGCAAGCCGGGGTCGAAGTTCATGCCGAGATCGAAGGCGCCGCGCCCAACGCGCCCCGCGAGGATCTGAAGCGTATCACCGATGTGCTGGTCGACTACGAGCCTGATGTGCTCGTGAGCTTTGGTGGGGGGAGCACAATCGATGCCGTCAAGGCGGCAGAGGTGCTGCGTACGTTGGGCGGCGACATCGAAGCGTACTTTGGCACCGGCTTGGTCACCCAGAAGGTGCGGGAGGCCGCCAAACAGCTGACACCGCATGTGGCAATACAGACCGCATCCAGCTCAGGCGCGCACCTGACCAAATACTCGAACATCACCGATATCCACACCGGCCAGAAAAAACTCATCGTCGACACGGCAATTGTGCCACAACGGCCCATCTATGATTACACGGTCAGCTTTGATTCACCGCCGGGGTTGACAGCCGACGGTGGCCTGGACGGTATCGCTCACTGCCTTGAAGTGCTCTATTCGGCCGTGGGCAAGTCTGAGTACGACCTGGCCGCGCAGGTGGCCGAAGCGGGGATCCGTCTCATCGTCGATCATCTGCCGGGCGTGCTCGACCATCCACATGATGCCGAAGGGCGCGAAGCCCTGGGGTTGGGCACTGACCTGGGCGGTTACGCGATTATGATCGGCGGCACCAGCGGCGCCCACCTGACCAGCTTTTCCCTGATCGACGTCATGAGTCACGGCCGGGCGTGCGGCATGTTGAATCCCTACT
>JACFMY010000269.1 GCA_019455155.1 Caldilineaceae bacterium | reverse complement strand
TCCATACGACCGGCTCTGGAGGCGTGGCGAGATCCATCGAACCCATAATCGTCCACACGGCCGGCCACGAAGGCGTGGCGAGATCCATCGAACCCATAATCGTCCACACGGCCGGCCACGGAGGCGCGCCGAGATCCATCGAACCCATAATCGTCCATACGACCGGCTCTGGAGGCGTGGCGAGATCCATCGTAGGGCAGGTATGGTACCTGCCGCCGCGGATCGACCCCGTGACGTCCCCATAGCGCCGGCCGCGCAATCATCCATCCGGAAGGCTACGCGGCGCGTTCGTTCGTCGGGCGTGTGCGGTGTGCCGGGTGGGTCTCGTTCTTGGCGATGGTTAGGGATACTGAAAGCACGGCAGGTACCATTACGGTAGGCGTCGTCTTGCCGTGTGGGCAGGGGTTCACGCAACGTGTCGTTTTCGCTGCAACTTGAACTGGATAATCAGGAAATGGTACGGCAGAAATGAAACGGGCGTCGCAGGGACATAGTCGTCGGCCGCGCCATGGATGAGCAGCACCGAGGTTGGGGCAACCTGCACCAGCAAGCGCGCCGGCTGCGCCTGGGTCAGGTCCAAACCGGTCATGACGCGCGCCATGAACAGCGCCGAGTAATAGCACCTGGGAAGGATCTGGGAAGATCTTGGGAAGGCGCCCGGCTATGCTGTCGTCTGTAGAGCAAAGGCGATGCTGTACACAGGTGACTTACATTTGTTGGAGTAATCTCACACCAGGGGGGATGAAGATGACAACGGTTCTATTCTTTACAGGGGGAATTCTCGAGGTTGAAGACATGGACAAGTTCTGGGCATTGCTAGCGTCTGACGTAGCAAGAAAGGCCGGGGAAGAGGACGGTTTGAAATTCGATACAGATCATTTTTTGGTCGAGTTTACGCCCTGATACGTCTCCATGGGTAAGTCACCCGTCTCTCATCGGGGCGGGTGGCTATTTCAGCATCCTGCACAACTTGACGAGGACACACAAGCCGTCACCCGCCAGACTGCAAGATGCCATCTCGCCTCGAACGACGCTCAAGGCAGCGTAGTGAAAGAGCATCGTCTTATTATCATGCGGAGAAACCAAGATGCCCGCTAATTCTGACAAGCAGGCGAACGTGACTGAGCACGTGAACGATGAGATGGAGATGGGTCCGATTCAGAAATATCGGCAGGCCATGGGCGCGTTCAGCCCGAGTCTGCGGCGCCTGCTGCTGACCATGGCCCTGATCTACATTCCCGGCTTGGGCTTGATCCCGGTGCTGCAGAATCTGTATCGGCTGCGCCTGGGCTTTGACGTGCAGTTCATCGGACTGTTGGTGGGGCTGGGACAGGTGGTGTGGGCGGCGGCAGCGCTGCCGGCCGGCCTGCTGAGCAATCGTATCGGGCTGCGCAACGGGCTAATGCTGGGCATTGGACTATTCGGGCTGGGACTGGCCCTCTTACTCCTGGTGGAGAGCCGGCCGGAGTCGCAGTGGCAGGCTTGGCTGATGGGCAGCCAGGTGGTTTTCTGGCTGGGGACGGCCTTGATCACCGTCAATGTCGCGCCCTACGTGATGGCGGTGACCGGCGAAGGGGAGCGACGGTATGCTTTTGCGACCTTCTCGGCCACCCTCCCGGCCATGGCCCTGGTAGGCAGCCTGGTCGCCGGCGTGCTGCCGGGCTTGTTGGCCGGCTGGCTCGACCTCACCCTCGATCAGCCGGCGCCCTACCGCCTGGCCCTCTGGCTGGGGCCGGTCCTGAGCTTTGGGACGCTCGCGATCCTGGTCCGCGCCGATCCGGTTCATGCGGCGCGACAATATGCCCGGCAAGGGCGCACGGCCCGCGCGCCGCTGGCCCTGCTGGCCTTCTTCGGCCTGGTAGTGTTTCTGGGCGCGATCGGCGAGGGCACGGTGCGCATCTTCTTCAATGTCTATTTGGATATGGCGTTGGGTGTCGCGCCGGCGGCCATCGGCTCGATTATGGGCCTGGCGCAGCTACTGCCCATCGGGGCAGCCCTGGCGGTGCCGTTCCTGGTGGCGCGCTGGGGAACCGGCTCTGCCCTGGCGGCGAGCTTGCTGGGAGCCGGCCTGCTGTTTTTGCCGCTGGCCGCCGTACCGCTGGTCTGGGTGACCGCGGTGGCCTACATGGGCATCATTGCTCTGGTCACCCTGACCGCTACCACGCGCGACATGTTCGGGCAGGAGCTCGTGCTGCCGCGCTGGCGCACGAGCAGCCAGGGTGTGGTCGTCGTCGGGCTGGCCCTGGGCTGGTCGCTGGCCGGGATTGCGGGCGGGGCGCTGATCACGGTAAGCGGCTTCACGGCGCTCTACTGCGCCGGTGCGCTGGCGGCGCTGCTGGCGGCCGGATTGCTGGCCGGGTATTTGCGGTGGGCAGGCATACGGCCGGCGGCGGCATTGGAATAGGCACCGCTAGGGCGACGCTCCCCCTAGCGCTGGCCGGGTCAAGGTCGAACGGCTTCGGGGGGGCGATCAGCGGAGGGAACTCCCTGTTGCTACCGGCGCGGCGATAGACACCATGTGGCGCGAGACAGTTGAGCCCAGTGGTCTGTCAATCATCAAACTTGCGTTCGGTAGTGGCGACTTTAAGCGCTGTGGACAGGTAGAGAACGAATAAATTCGTTACTACCGAATGGCTTAAGAATCATGATTGACAGACCACTAGAACAGGATTGGCTTCCTGTCGAGCTTTGCGGGCAGCGTTAGGCTGAAGAATGGCGTCCACGACAGAGGAGGCATTATGAACTTTCCGCACCAACCAGAACAACTTACAGCTGAATGGTTGACTGATACGTTGTGCCAGGCAGGGGTCTTGCACGCGGCGCGTTCGTTCGTCGGGCGTGGGCGATGTGTGGCGGGTGGGTCTCGTGCTTGGCGGTGGTTAGGGATACAGAAAGCAGGCAGGTACCATACCTGCCCTACGGTAGGCGTTGTCTTGCCGTGTGGCCAAGGCTCTTCGTGTGCTGAGCGTGCGTGTGGGGCGGCTCTGGAGGCGTGGCGAGATCCATCGTAGGGGCGGGGCTCGCCCCCGCCCGCCGCGGATCCACCCCGTGACGTGCCCATAGCGCCGGCCGCGGGATCATTCAGACGGAAGGCTACGCGGCGCGTTCGTTCGTCGGGCGTGTGCGGCGTGTGCCAGGTGGGTCGCGTGCTTGGCAATGGTTAGGGATACGGAAAGCACCGGCGACAACTGGTTCGCCAGGCGCCCGCCACCTACTTGCTCAACGCCACCCGGATGATCGTCCCATTGTTCTTGCCGCTCGCGATATCGTAGTCGAGCGTGACGGTCCAGTTGTTGTTGAAGGCGTCGCGCAGCAAATCCAGCATGCCCTGGCGCGCGGCACGCTGGGCATCATCGCGCACCTGAAAGCCGAATGATTTGCTCGGGCCGGTGGAGTCCAGCTTCACCACGACCTCCACGTCAATGAAATCGGTAGCCGGGCCGTAGCCGGTGCCGACGTCATGGACGCGCAGGAAGGTGATCTTGCCCGTCGACGCAATCAGGGCGTCCTCTGCGAAGAGAGGCGCCGCTTCGCCGCGATGTGGGCTTGTCGCCGACGCCACGACGACCGAGAGCAGTAGGGCCAGGATAATCGCCAGCTTTCGCATTGGGTTATCTCCTTGCTGAGCAGTTGCCATGCCCCCTTGGGGCACAATCGAGCATAAAAACGCCATTGCGTCTCTGCGTCTCCGCGAGATCCCGAGGTCTCCACTCCGATTAAGGCAAGACCATCACGCGCAGAACGCGGCCGTTGTGGAGCCCGGTGCGTACGTAGTCCACGCGCACCCGGTAATCTTCATTGAAGGCATCGCGCAGCAGATCCAGCATGCCGTGGCGCGCCCCCTCGTTGCCGTCGACGCGGAGCTGGAAGCCAAAGGCCTTGCCTGGCGCCGTATCCAGCCGCATCACCACTTCCACGTCAAGGAAATCGTCCGGCGGACCCCACCCGGTGCCCACATCGTGGACGCGGAGGAAGGTCAGCCTGCCCTCGGCCGCGAGGGTGCTGCCGATGGGGTGGTCGGGATAGACCTCGTAGACGCTGCGGCCGTGGGTGGCCGCGCGCAGCACGCCGGTCGTGGGATGCGTCTCCAGATCGCGGATGTCGGCGGCAGGGGGGATGCCGTTGGCGTAGGCGCTCCAGTGCCAGGTGGCGCCGTTGTCGAACGAGCGGCCCTGGTAGACGCCCTTGTTGGTGCCGGCGAAGAGGACGAAGGGGCGCATGCGGTCCACTGCCAACGTATTGACACGCAGGCTGGTGGGCAGGTCGAAGGTAATGTCGGCCGCGGGCATGGTGGTGGGCGCGGCCGATGTGCGGCGCAGCCGGAAGATGCGGCCGGCGCCGGTACGGGCCAACACCAGGTAGACCGTGCGCGGGTCGTCCGGGTCCACGTCGATATCGACCACGCCGGCGGCGCCTACCGGGCTCACAAAGACCTCCTGCCAGCTGGCGCCGCCCGGTCCGGCATAGAGGCGCCCGTTGTTGGTGCCGGCATAGTAGAGGTTTACCGAGGCGTCCACGGCCGAGCGGGTGACGCCCCCCGCAGGCGGGGTGAAGATGGTCACCCATGTGCTGCCGGGGTTGGTGGTACGCCACAGCCCGCCCTGGCAGGCGCCGCCGCTACAGGTGTGGCTGCACGAGGCAAGCAGCGTGGTGGGGGTGCCGGGATGCACCTGGAAATGCAGGTTGAAGCAGGTCCCGCCGGCCGGCAGCCCGCTGGCAATGCCCGGCATGCTGCCGCCGCCGTCGGTGGAGCGCCTGATGCTGTCGGCGTACTGGTTCATGGCGTACAACGTCTGCGCGTTGGTGGGATCGATGTCCACGGTGGCGCCATCGCCGCCCAGGATCATTTTCCAGACGGTGCTGCTGCTGTCGTACTTCAAGGTGCCGTTGTCTTGTGTCCCGCCGATGACCAGGGACGCGTTCGTGCGCGCCAGCGCATGGTCGTAGTACTCGCCGATGGCGAGGCCGTCACCGATAAAGACCCAGGAGCCCGGCTGGCCGCGGTTGGTGGAGCGATAGATGCCCCCGTCGTTGAGGGTGTAGATGGTGGCGGCGTTGGCCGGATCGACGGCAAAGCCATGGTGGTCGGCGTGGGCGCTCCCGGTGACGGTGCTGTAGCCGCTGCTGCGGGTGAAGGAGTTGCCGCCGTCGGTGGAGCGCCAGAAGTCGGTCCCACCCAGATAGAGAAACTGGGCGTTGGTGGGGTCGGCGTAGAGGCCGCTCCACAGCACCCCGTGATCGGTGGAGGTCTGCCAGCCCGCTTCCCAGCGCGGCTCGGTCTGGGCGCCGGCGGGCGTGTTCACCGTGCAGGTCTGGTTGGTGGTGCGGAAGAGTTGGAACTGGGAGGCCGATCTGTAGCCGGTGAAGAGCTTGCTGCCGGACATGGCAAGGGTGATGCGTACCTTGGCGGTGGTGGCCGGCAGGCCGGCGCCGGGACAGCCCTGAAGCTTGCGCCAGGTAGCGCCGCCATCGGGGGAGATGTAGATGCCGGCCACCCCGTTGTTCGTCTCGTGGTAGAGCGCGGCATAGAGCCGGTTGGGATTGGTTGGATCCACGACCAGACCGGTGGCTGTGCCGCCGGCGAGGGCGACCGGCCATGTCACCCCGCCATCGGTCGAGCGGCGGACGCCCGCCTTGCTCGCCAGCAGCAGCAGATTGGGATTGGCAGGGCTGACGATCAGCTTGCCGCCATGGACCACGGCCTCCAGATTGTCGGCGGAGATCTGGTTCCAACTGGTGCCGCCGTTGGTGGTGCGATAGACGCCGTCGCTGGCGGTGACGGCATAGAGCCGGTTGGCGTTGGCCGGATCGAGGGCGAGGGCAGCGACGCTCAGGGTGGGGAGGCTGTCGGTGAGGGGCTGCCACGTGGCGCCGCCATTGGCCGTCTTCCAGACGCCGGAGAGCTGGGCGCCCACGTACATGGTATTGGGGTCGGTGGGCACAATGGCGATGGCGGAGAGGCGGCCGGTGGAATCGTTCCAGGGATAGCCGTGCCTGCCGGAGTCCGTCATGCGGCGGGGCCCGATGGAGATCCAGCGGCCCACATTGGGCGTCGGGTTGCTGTAGAGCGCGGTGGCGACGTTGTTGGCTTCGTTGGACTCGGCGACGGCGTTGTCCAGATCCACGTCGACGCGGGCCTCGAATTGGTTGACGCCGGCTGGCAGGTTGACGGAGCGGGAAGCGTAGACCGCGGCGCCAGGCGCCAGCCCAGCGGTGGTGAGAATGAACTCGGCCAGCTCAAAGACCACATCGTCGGAGCCGGGGACAAGGTCGCCGGGGAAGATGCGGGTGCGGAAGGAGGCGGTGACCGGGTCCTTGCCGGCGTTGACGATACGGAAGCTGACGGTGACCCGCCGCGGGGCCTCTGGTTCGACCAGGGCGCCAGCGATTGAGAGGCTGTCGACAAGCAGGTCCACGTTGGAGCGCAGGTCGAGCGCTCTGAGGTTATCGACGGCGTTGGACTCCTGGCCGCGGAAGCGGGGGTTGACCTCGACGGTGAACTGGGCCATTTCGGGCTGGAGGGCTACCGGAATCTCGACGGTCGTTGACGCTCCCGGGGCGAGGGGACCGGTAAGGAGCGTAGCGAGTAGGGTGGCGCCGGATGTGAAGACGACGGGGACCTGGACCGGAGCGGCGCCGTTGTTTTTAAGCTGGGCCCGCAGGATCGCCGGGCTCGTGGCGTCCGCATCGTCTAAGCCCGCGGCTGCGGCGCCTGGGACCAGGTCAAGGCCCGTAACGGCCAGCTCGGCGCCCGGAGCGGCGGGCGCGACGGCGATGTCTTGGGTCAGGCTGTTGTCGGCCAGGTTACGCTCCACCAGCTCCTGGTTGGGGTCGACGACCGCGGTAAAGGTATGCACGCCCGGGTCGCTTGCGGTCCAGGCGAAGATGAGGACGGTGTCGGAGACCGGCAAGAGGTCGGCGCGCGTGGTGGCGAAGGGCGCGCCGTCGACGGCAAGAGCAATCAGCACGTTGGGCACTGCCGCGGTGGCGCCGTTGGCGATGGTCAGCTCGACCATCACCTGCTCACCCGCGGTTGGAAAGGCCGGGCCGGCGACGATGGACTCAACGCGCAGGTCCGGGCGCTCGTCCGGGCGCACGCCTTCGCGGATGGCGGGCTGGCCAATGTCCACTGTAGGGTACGGGGTGGAGGTGGGCATGCGGGTTGGGGTGACGGCCGGGGTAGGCGTGCCGGCCTCCTGGATCAGGGGCAGGAGAACCGGTGTGGCCGCAGGCGGACGCCCTGTGGGCATCCGCGTAGACTCGGGCGCGACAAAGGTGATCGCAACCGCGACGGAGCCCAACAAAATCGTGACCAACACGATGGCCAAGAGCCGAGAACGCCACATGGCAGAGCTCCTTTCGTGCACATCGGCGTCGGAACGCCCGAAGGGCAATGATCTGGGCCGAACCTATGGCAGCAGTAGAACGAAACGGCGCCCACCGCGCGGGCGCCGCAGGCGTAGACGCATAGAAAGGATGCAAGGAAGGGGAGGAACGCTAGGCGTCAAATCGATGATAGCACGCCGCGGAACGTCCCGTCAACGAGTCGCTCTGTGTTGTGACTAGTGCCATAGATGGCGAGCAAAAAAGGGCCACAAAGCACGGCACGTACGATACCTGCCCTAGGGTAGGCATGTCACGCCGCATGGCCATCGTTTTTTCGTGTGCTGTGTGCGCATGTGGGCGGCCATGGAGGCGTGGCGAGATCCATCGTAGGGGCGGGGCTCGCCCCCGCCCGCCGCGTGATCCACCCCGTGCCTACACCGCTACGCCACGCGTACAATGACCCATGCGGGCGGCCGCAAGGGCCGCGCCCTACGGCATGTCACGCCGCACGACCATCAGCTGGCCAGGATCATGTGTGATCGGAACGGTATCTAGGCGTGGCCAGCGGTCACGTATGGCACCAAGCGCCCGGTCACGTCCTGGATCACACGCTGTTGCGCGGCTGCGCCGGCACGCTCGAAGCCTGCCGCCATGGGCGTGGCGCTGATATGGCGCGGGATGAAGGCGGCCAGCTCCGGAAAAGGCAAATCGATCTGCGTGACAACCATCTCTACCTGTTGGAACCCGGATTCTTTGAGCAGGCTGTAGATCGCGTCTGAATCATACAGGGCAAACGCGGCGTTGAGACCGGCGGCCGTGTCGGGACCGATATGGCTGGCCATGGCCTCGACCAGGGCGTGAAAATAGGGATTTTCTTGGATCGGGCGCCACAGGCTCAGCGCGACGCGCCCACCGGGTTTGACGACGCGGCGCATCTCTGTGAGGCTCGCGGCCTTCTCCGGCAGGAACTGCAGCGTCTGGGCGCAGAGCACGCTGCCGGCGCTGTGATCGGGGAGGGGAAGCTGGGTAGCGCTGGCCTCCTGCCATTTAATGGCCGCGCCCGGCACGGCAGGCAGTGACCGCGCCACCTCAAGCATGCTGGCGTTGATATCCACCCCTGTCACGCGGCCGGAGGGTCCCACCACCTGGGCTGCATAGCGCGCCGCGGCGCCGGTGCCACAGCCCACGTCCACGACCCATTCGTTGGGTTGGAGCGTGGCAAATCCCACCAGCGTCCTGGCGAAAGGGCCAAGTATGGCGGGGGTTAGGATACTTTGGTACCGTTCCGCGGCCTCGCGCGCCAGTTGCCATTGTGTGGATGTGGTCATTGGCGTCTTGTCCTTGCGTGGATGGTCACATGACGGTGGCCAGCCAGACACGGGCCGGCCTGGCGGTTGATTGGTTGCCAGTATAGGCAGGTGTTGGTGGGGTGGACTAGTTCGGGAATTGAACTGGAGGGTATGAGGCGAGGTGTATTTGTGGTCTATGTGTCAAACGCATGAGCGGAAGCACGGAAGCTTGTTGTGATTGATTTTCGATTCA
>JACFMY010000268.1:809-8871 GCA_019455155.1 Caldilineaceae bacterium | reverse complement strand
CCACCGTTCAGCAGCCTTAGCCTGCCAGAGGAAATGGAGCGTCGCCAGGACGCCGGCGCCATAGGCCAGCCGATGGAGCCGCTTCCAGTTCTTTCCCAGCCGCCGCATCCACCCCCGCGTCGACGTGATGGCCAATGGAATCAAGATCAACACCGCCACAGAGCCGGCCAGAATGTAAGGCTTGTCAAGCAGCGCATCCTGGAAAATCAGATTGAAGTTGAATGCATAGTCCAGGCCGACAAAGTTGAGCACATGCAGGCCAGCGTATAGGAACGCGATCAGCCCCAAGGATTTGCGCACGGTGTTGGCTTTGCGGAAGCCAAAGATCGTGTTTGCCGGTGTGCAAGCCAGGCTTAGGAAGAGCACGATGATGGCAGCGCGTCCGGTCCGGTTGTTGATGGCGTTGACAGGGTCCACGCTGATCTCACCACGATAGAAATCCCAAATGAGCAAGAAGAGAGGTGTCAGCGCGCCAAGCGTGACGGCCCACCAGAACCAGTTCTGTTTCAGATAGGTGAGAACGGAGCCACCATTCTCTTTCTGTGTAGGCTTCTTCATCAGAAACTCCGTGCCAGATCCATGCCTGCATAAAGCGAGGCGACTTCTTCTTCGTAGCCGTTGAACAGGAGCGTCGGCCGCCGTCCCAGCTCACCAATCCGGCGTTCCGTCTTCTGCGACCAACGTGGGTGATCAACGTTGGGGTTGACATTCGCGTAAAAGCCGTACTCGTGTGGCGCGGCCGTGTTCCAGGTCGTCGCAGGAATCGAGTCAGTCAATTCGATGGTCACGACCGACTTGACGCTCTTGAAGCCGTATTTCCATGGTACCACCAGGCGGATCGGCGCGCCCTGCTGGTTGGTCAGCGGTTTGCCGTACATGCCCGTGGCAAGAATGGCCAGAGGATTCATCGCCTCGTCGATGCGCAATCCTTCCTGGTACGGCCACTCGAGAATCGGCGTACGCTGGCCTCGCATCTCTTCTGGACGCATGACGGTCACAAACTTGACGAACTTCGCCTCGGACTTCGGATCTACTTCCTTGAGCAGGGAGGCAATGGGGAAGCCTACCCAGGGAATCACCATGGACCACGCCTCTACGCAGCGCAGCCGGTAGATACGCTCCTCCTGGGTAAACATCTTGTAGATGTCATCCAGGTCGAAGACGCGTGGGTTGTTGACCAGCCCCGTCACTTCTACCTGCCAGGGATACGGGGTGAAGACCTGTGCCTCGCGCGCGACGCCTTCCTTGTTGGTCGTGAACTCGTAGTAGTTGTTATAGTTGGTGATCTCTTCGAACTTGTTGAGCGGGTCGCCCAGCTCGTCGGTGCCCGCGCTGGCATACGGGTCTGAATAGGCCAGGGTCTCGGGCAATCCCTCCGGACCGATTGCCGCCGCGACAGCCGGTTCCGCGGTGTTCTGAGCTGAACCGCCTGAAGAACCGAGCGAGCCCAACGGCGACGGGCCACATGCGGCCAGGGCCAGTGCGCCTGCAGCTACAGAACCGGCGGCAACCATGAACTTACGCCGGTTAAGGTAAACGTGTTCAGGGGTAATCTCTGATGGTGAAATCTTTGTCATTTCTATCCTCCTAGGGGCTGTGCGTGACCTTCGTCGGAAAATCGCGCACTTGCATTCCGGTGTGTGTATCTGATTCCATCCATGTTACTACAATGGTAGCCGGCGCCGTTGCACAACAGCGATCTTATAGATTTTACGTGACGCGGGCATTAATCAGATGTTACATGAGTATTACACAACTTGCCGCCAGTCTGTGATATGGTTTCCCTATCTATGAATTTGCTGCCACTTTTGCACCCTGCTTCTGTCCACTTCCCCATCGCGCTGCTTCTCCTTGGCAGCGCGTTGGGCCTCGTGCACATCAGCGGCCGTTGGCCGTGGGATCTGCGGCGGACCGTTTGGATTCTATTGGTAGCGGGCTGGGTGGGCGCCGCCGTGGCGGTGCTCACGGGGCTATTGGCCCAAGCACCGCTGGCGCCGGACGCGCCGTATCGCGGGGTCCTCAACTGGCACATTGGCACTGGTCTGGCCCAACTGCTTCTGTACGGTTTTCTGCTCTACCGGGGCTGGCTCTTTACGCGAGGCAAGGCACGCAAGAGACGAGCTGCCACCAATAACCCAGCCACCGATCTATTGGACGACAGGGGGGCGCGTACCTGGTTGGTCGTCGTATTGGTCACGGGGATGGCTATAATCGTGGCGACCGGTTGGTACGGTGGCCAGCTCGTCTACGAGTTTGGTGTCAACGTGCAGCTGTAACGTGCGGGCGTAACGTGTCACGGCTCGTCGCTCGTCTCTTGTAGCGCTACCAGGTTGGCGCGCAGAACGGCCAGCTCCTCCTCCAGGGCAGCGATGCGCGCCTGTAGATCTGCCCGGCGTTGAGAGATGTCCCCGGCTGTGCCTGCCTGGGGCGTGGCCTCGCCCAGCTGTTCACGCCGGCCGTCGCTGCGGATGGCCAACAGGTGCACCGTCCAGAAGAGAGCGGCCACAAGGCTCGCCGCGATGAGATGCGCGGTCTGCGGTGAGAAGAAATCAATATCGGGGTCACCCAGGGCCATGAGCAAGAGCCGGTAGATGACCTGGGCAAGGGTAAACAGGATGACCAGCGCGCCGGCCAGGGCCACGCCGTATAGATAGAGCTTGCGCGGCCAGGAGTTGCGCTCGACTACACCAACTGCATTCTTTTGCCCGGCTGCGGACTGAACTTGCCGCCAGAAATGGGTCCAGATGGGCGCGCCTACTGCCAGCAGGCTCAAGCCTGTGGCCAATGGCTCATCCCAAAGGCTCCCCACGAGCAACGCATCGATCAGCGCATTGAGGAGCTCTGCAGTACCGATCCACAGCAGCGCCAGCCCCGTCGCCGCCACCAGGTAGGCATAGACGCGCCGTGCAGTATGGCTTTGCTCGCTTTCGCCGTAGGCAGCGGCCTCGCGCTGCACCGTGGTCGCATGCCAATACCAGATAGCCGCCCCAGCAGGCAGAAATGAAAGCGGGTCGACCATGCGGTTTAGCAGCTCGTTTAGCGCACCGCCGCCGGCGCCAAAGAGAATCAGTAGCCCCTCCCTGAGGAGCAGGGCGGCCGGCGATAGGGTGGCAACTGCGCCGATGACCACGCCCACGTATAGATAGACACGGCGCAGAACGCTCCGGCCTTCATCCGGCCGCATGGTGACGACCTCGCCCCACTGCAGCCAGTTGGTCCGGGCGAGCCACAGGCCGACCAGCAGCTGGCTCACGCCGCGTCCCAGGGGGAAACGCCACCAATCGACATATGTGGCGCCCAGTGCACGGTCTATACTCACCTGCACGCCGACTTCAACCAGCGTGCGCGCGCCCCACAGGGCAATTGCCAGCGCGACCAGGCCGACAATGGTGGCGAAAAGCTGGCGCACGATCCGTCCGCCGCGTTCTTCCCGTCCCAAATCCCCGTCATGCTCCAACACGAGGCGCCAGTGCGCGGCCAGTGCCGCGCCAATTGCCGCCATGAGCGTCCAGTGCAACCAGTTGGAGGGCAGCAGATCCACGTTGTCTGGCAAAACGCCGAACGCCAGCGCGGCCATATCGCGAATCAGGAAATAGGTGGTTGTGAGAAAGAACCCCAGGGAAACACCTGTTGCGCCGTACAAGAAGAGCTTGCGCAGCACCGAATCACGTTCGTCACTTTCGTGACGCCGCCGCTGGGCCAACCACCAGTGGATCAGAAAAAGGGGTGTAGCCACCAACATAATGCCAGAACTACGCGCCACGGCAGTGCGAACAAAGGCCGCGTGCAGCAGTAGATCGCCGTTGCCGGCAAGCCACTGGCGAGAAAGGACATCCAACAGGTCGTTGACGCTCGCCAGGCCCGCAACGAGGCTAACCAGCGCGACAATGTAGACGTACAGGCGGCGCACCGCAGCCAAACGGCTGGGCTTTTGCAGGGTTTGCTTGGCTGTCACTTGCATGATTTGCTCACTCCTCAAGCCTCCGGAACGGCATCAGCCGGATTCCGCTGTCTCGCAGGCTTCGGCCCGGCGGTTTAATAGAAATATTCCATGGTATTGATCTTCCACGTACCGTCTTCGCGTACCACTTCTACGCTTCGCTGGTATGTCCATGTGGCGCCACTTTCGAAGAGGCCGCCGCCGCTATAGGTGTCAACGGCAATGTTGACGAACGCGCGATCTGGGTCCTGCAGATCGGTGGTTGTCTCGAGAAAACGCAGACGCCGTGCGCTTTCTCCATAGCCGTATGACTCGCCCCGGAGCGGACCATAGCCCCTGGCGCCGTCGATCTCTTCCAGAACCTCTTTGGAATATTGCGCGCGGGCGGTAGGAATGTCACCTTGCTGCAAGGCCAGGAAGGCATTGTAGACCGGCGTTTGTGGCGTATTGTCGGTGCGATAACTCTCGCGCCCGCCGCTGACGCCCAGGTTGACCGTCACGATGGCGGCGACGAGCAGCAGGACAACAACGGCGAGCACGATGAGAGTAAAGCGATCGAGACGAAGTTTCACGGGTTACCTCCTCACAATGAATTAGATGTCTCTAGCGTCGCGCAATCCGTGTCACAGTGCAATGGCCGAAGTTGTACCATACGGCTGTACCATTCAATGGTACAGCGGCAAACTGTCGGGGGTAGCCTTGTGTGTCGGCCGTTTCAGACGCGAGGCGGTCCTGCGAAGTCAAGTTGGTTCTGTGGCGTTATCCATGGCAGGGCGCAACGGAGAGCTGGCAAGCTCACAGCTCCCATAGGCAGTTCATCGATACGGCGCCGCAATTTTACCGCAATTTTACCTCTCCAGGCGACGAGGGCGACCCACGGCGCGGGCCAGGCTGCGCTGTGCGCACCTGTCACGACGGGTTGCGCCATGCAGACGCGCCGGTAAGACGGCGGCGCGCGGGCAGGCTAGGGGGCTGTGCCCGGCGTATATTGTTGCAGCTCGTAGGTGGCCTTGTTGCGACCGTCGTAGTACTTGGCGAGCTGGAACGGTGTGGTCTTGACAACCCACGCTTTGCTTTGCGCATCGCCCGTGTCGAGCTCGACCAGCCAGCTCTTGAAGGTGCCGGCAGGCACAGTCACGTCCTCTTCACTCACCACCCGTACGGTAACCCGGTCCAGCAGACCCGCGATGGGCAGAAATGCATTGATCTGGGTGGCATAGCCCCGGGCCAGCGGCAACGCGCGGATGATCATGGGGAGCGTCGCCGTATCGCGTACGTCACTTGGCACCTCGACGCGCTGAGTAGACATGACGTCGGCTTTGCTGGTCAAAACCAGATTCACCTCGGGCCCGTCGTATGCCGCATCTACGCTTTCGGTGCCCGCGGCATCGGAGCGCTCCAAATAGGCCGACTGTGGCCGAAACCCCCCGTCTCCCATCTTGACCTGGATGTTTTCATGGTCCCCCTGCGCATTGATTTCCCGTTCCAATAGCCAGAGGCGCTCACCTTTGTCGTTCGTGCCGTCGGAAATGGCAAAGGTGGCTGTGCCGGCGTAGTTGCCGTTCACATCGGTTACCTGGTAGGCGTGGGTCTCGCCAGGTTGCCAGGGCGCCGCCCCAAACTGCAGAGGTACCGGCGTAGGTGTGCCGCAAGCGGCTAGGAGCCACACAATCAGCACTGCCCCTATCGCGCGCGATTTCAAGCCAACATATATCGCCATGGCGCTTTCTCCTATGACCAAGGTGAAGGGGTGAGGCCGCGGCTGAAGTCCGCTCGAGGATGCCGGGCGCCGGCAACCAACGCAGCCAGCCCAAGCGTTTCCTCAGCCCCTTCCTTGTCCATCTCACACTCCGCTATCTCTTCTCCGTCATCCAACGCAGGGCTGCGGTGACCAGTGCCGCGGTGCCAATGGGCAGTGCATCTTCGTCCATACGGAAGTCAGCACGGTGGACCGGGTAGAATTCGCTCCAGCCGGGGTTGTGCACACCCAGCCGCAGGAAACAACCCGGCGCAGCCTGCGCCATATAGCTGAAGTCTTCAGCGCCCATGATGAGCTCGCACTCGCTCACTTTCTCCTCGCCCAACAGGTCGCGCATGCCAGCCATCATGAGTGCGGTGGCTTCCGGGTTGTTTACGGTTGGTGGGTAACCCGGGAAGATGGTCACGTCGGCCTTGCCGCCGAGCGGCTCAACCACTGCGGCTGCCCGTTTCAGCTCGCTGCGCAGCAATTCGCGCGTCTCTGGTGTAAACGAGCGAATGGTGCCTGTCATCGTTACGCTGTCAGGAATGACATTGTTGACAGTACCGCCATGAATGGTGCCGATGGTGATCACGCCAGGCTGAATGGGATCCAGACGCCGGCTGACGACCTGGTGGACCGCGTTGATCACGTGGGCCGAGAGGGCAATGGGGTCGACCGTGCTCTGAGGACGGGCCGCGTGGCCGCCTGAGCCGCGCACGACAATCTCGAACTTGTCGGCTGCGGCCATCATGGGCCCGGGGCGCGTGGAAACGAAACCGACATCGTTGAACGCGTCGACGTGGATACCAAAGACCGCGTCCAGACCTTTCAGCGCTCCCTCTTCTACCATGCGCATGCCGCCGGACTTGCCCTCCTCGTCCTGCGCTTCCTCGCTGGGCTGAAAGAGCAGGCGAATTGTGCCCGGCAAGCGTCCTTCGTCGGCCAATCCCTTGAGGAGTGTCGCCGCGCCAAGGAGCATGGCCGTGTGCGCGTCGTGGCCACATGCGTGCATGATGCCGGGACGCGTGCTGTCGTAGCCGGTGCCATTCACTTCGTTGATGGGCAACGCATCCATATCGGCGCGCAGTCCCACCGTGGGTCCGCTAGCTCCGCTGATTCGCCCGACTACACCTGTCTTGGCTACCTCAGTCTCGGTCTTGATCCCCAGGTCAATGAGCACGGAGTTGACCAGGCCAGCCGTTCGTTGCTCTGTAAAGGTGAGCTCCGGGTATTTGTGGATCTCGCGACGCCAGCCACGGATCTTCTCATGGATGGCCTTGGCCCGTTCCATGATTTCCTGAGCAGTCACGCTGTTCGCCATGCGTCTCTCTCCTGTTTTGATGTGCTTTGGAGTGATAGGAAGTAGCATACTGTGCATTTCATTGTACACGATTCCGCCGTGGCTGCCCGTGTCAGGAGTATCACTGATCGCCTCCCAATCCAAACCACTGTTGGTACGGAAGGTGTTACACTTGGGCCCTGTGCTATAATGCCCGTCATGAGGCGCAGACGACGGGAATTCGATCCGGTCCGGTTTGTGCGAACGACAGAAGGCCAGTTGGTCATCGGTTTCTTTGTCTTGCTTTATGGCGTCGGCGGCGGATTGATCTGGTTCTTCTATGGCTGGGGCGGCGCCGTTGCCGGCTGGCTCTGCATGACCGGTGCGGTGCTCTTTTTTGTGCTCTTGTACGGGCTGGTGTCGTTTGCCGGCTGGTGGGCCAACCGGTAGCTGCGCTCAGCCCAAGTACGTCAGGTTATGCGGTCCCAGAGACGCAGAAAGGATGCGTCACGACCGGGGAGAAGTCTCGACCGTCCCTGGCGATGGTGGCCATTTGGCGGCTCTGTGACCGAGCACATTCTGCATCATTTCACAAAGGCTTTGGTGTGTTTATGGGACGCAAGATTCTTGTGGGTGTGGCGTGGCCATACGTCAACGGCGAAAAACATATCGGTCAGATTGCCGGCGCGTATCTGCCGCCGGATATCTTTGCGCGCTACCTGCGCATGGCCGGCAACGACGTGCTGATGGTTAGCGGCTCGGACACCCACGGCACTCCCATCATGCTCAAAGCGGAAGCGGATGGTGTGTCACCCGAAGAGGTCGTGACCAAGTACCACGCGCTCTTTGTTGAAGGCTGTGTCAAGATGGGGATCACCTTTGATCTCTACACGCATACAGATACCGCGAACCACTGGGAGACGACCCAGCATATGTTCCTGCGTCACTGGGAAACGGGCTTTATCTACAAGGACACCCAGCAGCAGCTGTACGATCCACTGATCAAGCGCTTCCTGGCCGACCGCTATGTCGAGGGCACCTGTCCCAACTGCGGCTACCCCGACGCGCGCGGTGACCAATGCGACAACTGCGGTCGCATCTA
>JACFMY010000268.1:0-799 GCA_019455155.1 Caldilineaceae bacterium | reverse complement strand
GCCTCGCTCCAAGATCACCGGCAACACGAACCTGGAGATCCGGGAAACTGAGCACTATTTCCTCGATATGTCCAAGATGATCGATCCGTTGCTGGCGTGGATTGGCAACGGCAAGGAGCACTGGCGGCCAAATGTCATCAATTTCACGCGCGGCCAGCTCGAGCTGCGCGAGCTGCGCGGCCGCCCGATTACGCGCGACCTGGACTGGGGGGTGACGATTCCACTAGGTAACTATCCAGACAAGCGCATCTACGTCTGGTATGACGCCGTGATCGGCTATCTGAGCGCAGCCGTGGAATGGGCCCACCTAAGCGGCGATGATGAGGCGTGGCGCGCCTGGTGGGATGCCGATGTCAATCCAGATGCTCGCATCTACAACTTCATCGGCAAAGACAACATTCCCTTCCATACCATTATTTGGCCAGGCATGCTCATTGGCTACAATCATGGCTCGTCACACCTGAACCTTCCCTATGACGTGCCGGCCAACGAGTATCTGAATTTGGGCGGCGGCAAGTTCAGCACGAGCCGGGGCAACGTGATCGGCTTCAACACCGTTTTGGAGCAGTTTCAGGCTGACGCGTGGCGGTATGTGTTGACTGCGCTGGCGCCGGAGACGGCTGACGTGGAGTTCACCTGGCAGGACTTCATGGACCGCATCAACAATGAGTTGGTGGCCAACTGGGGCAATCTGGTCAATCGCATGCTTGGCTTCGCCTACAAACGGTATGACGGTATGGTACCTGCGCCGGCCGGGCTGACCCCTAACGACGAATCATTCCTGGCCGAAATCAAGGCC
>JACFMY010000267.1:6387-8901 GCA_019455155.1 Caldilineaceae bacterium | reverse complement strand
CTGTGCCGGCGGCGGATGACGGCTTCAATGCCGACGACGCGGCCGCGACCCATCAAGCGGTGTTTGGCTTCAATGTCTTTGCCTATCAATGCATCTTTCTCGACCCTTCGGGGCTGCTCGGCGGCGACGAAAGCGATCGCGTGCGCCGCACCTACGCACGCGCCGGCTTTGGCGTGGATGAGACCAGCGATAGCCCTGATCACCTGGGCCACGAATTGTCGTTGCTGGCCCATCTGTGTGGAGCAGAAGCGGACGCGTGGGGGGACGGCAAGACCGGCGTCGCCACCCGGGCACAAGGCCTGCAGGCCGCGTTTCTGGACGAGCACTTGCTCTGGTGGCTACCAGTTGTGGCCGAAACGGTCACACGGCAGGAAGAGCCCTTCTACGCAGCGGTGGCGGGCCTGATCAAGGCGTTGGTCGTCGATCACCGCCTCTCCCTGTACCAGGACCACTTTGAGCTGTTGAGTCAGGCCAAGGCGCTTCATGCCACGCCACAGCTGCCGGAGCCGCCGGACATACTGGCCGACCCCAAGACCGGTCTCAAGGAGATCGCCGGCTTTTTGCTCACGCCGGTCTACGGCGGCATCTACCTGAGCCGCGACGACATCGGCCGCATGGCCGGCGCTGTGCACCTTCCTCGCGGCTTTGGCGAGCGGCGCCAGATGCTGGCAAACCTGTTGCGCGCGGGGGCGGAGTACGATCAGATGGCGAAGATTGTGGCGGCTCTAGGCGCGCTTGTGGACACGTTTGCAGTCGCGTACACCGATTATGGCCTGCACGGGGCGCGCTTCGGGACCATTGCCCAGCATTGGCTGCAACGACTGGACTATACACGGCGGTTGCTAGCGGCGCTCTCGTCTGCGGCCGTGGCGGAGCGCCCACTATCCATGCACGAGAGCAGTTGATTGGCGAAGCGCGGCTGTTACCTCGCACATTACGACGCCCGGTGATCTACCGTTCGAGCCCTGGCGGTGTAGAATCACCGTATGAACCATGCTGATCACGTGAATCTGCTGCGCAACGGCATCCCTTACCCCGGCGGCCGGTGGGCTGACCTGGGTGCGGGCAGCGGCGCGTTTACACTGGCATTGGCTGACCTGATCGAATCTCAAGGCGAGATCTATGCGGTGGATCGAGACGGCGCCGCGCTGCAGCGGCTTGAACGCACCGTGCACGCTCGCATGCCTGCCATCGCCCTCCACTGCATCGTGGGAGACTTTGCCGAGCCCCTCCCTTTACCGCCGCTTGACGGTGTGCTGATGGCCAATTCCCTGCACTTCGTGCAACACAAGGAAGCTGTGGTGCGTCTGGTACAGGGCTACCTGAAGCCCAATTGCCGGCTGATCGTAGTCGAATACAACACCGATCGCGGCAACCGTTGGGTTCCCTACCCTTTCTCATATTCCACCTGGCAACGGCTCGCCACCCGCTGCGGCTTCGACCATATCGAGTTACTGGCCACCCGGCCCAGCAGCTTCTTGGGTGAGTTCTACGCCTGCGCAAGCTGGCGCAACGCGGATACCTCCTCGCCCTGATCCCCATGGGCATCCATTACCTCACCATGCTGTCGCCCACCCGCAGCTATCTGCGCTCCCCATAACGTCTCAGTTCCTTCCACCAGATGCCTGGCTGAATAGATGCACATGCATCACGTCGATGGTGTATCCGCATCTTTCGCTTCACGCGGCAATCCTCCATACTGAATAGACAGGTACCGTGCAAAACGTGCAAAACGTGCAAAACGTTCACGATTCCCGGCCCGTTACTCCAGTCGAACCGCTCGGTCGTGTAGATCCCGGCGGTTCCGTATCGCTCCCTTGGTTCCCCCTCCGTTCCTAGTGGTCTTTTGGTTGGTCGTTTCTGCCGTATTGGGTGGCCTTGTGTCGCAGTGGTGATCAGCTTGGTCCAGCTGACTTGGCGAAAGAGGCATGTATGAACCTTTCGCGCGACGTGTTGAAAGAAGCGGAAGAGTTCCTGTCCAGGTCCCAGGTTGCGGAGCTGTTCAATGTCGCGCCCAGCACGATCACGCGCTGGGCGGACGCTGGCAAGCTTAACTATGTCCGCACTTTGGGAGGTCATAGACGCTATCAAAAAGAAAGCATTGTGAAACTAATCCGGAGCTTGATGCAAGAGGAGGTTAGGGTGCAATCGATCGTTCTGGCAATCCCCCAGATGTACGGTGACCATCACACCAGCGCCGTGCATCGCATATTGGCGCAGTTGCCTGGAGTGCAGGAGGTGTGGGCCAGCGCCGCCCGCCGCCAGGTGAAGGTAACCTTTGATCCCGACCAGGTTTCGGCTGAGACAATTGGGGCCAGGCTTGAAGAAGCCGGGTATTCTCCAGGACTGGGCCAAAGCCCACCAGCCACGCCGTCCTCACAGAAGGATCCGGTCTGGGCCAAAATGGGAGTTCGTATGACACAAACTCACCCTACAGGCGCATAGGACTGCGCGCTGATACGAGGAGGTATCATGTCAAAGAAAAAGCTGAAAACGCCCGAAGAATTCAGTGCT
>JACFMY010000267.1:0-6377 GCA_019455155.1 Caldilineaceae bacterium | reverse complement strand
GCTGACCCAGCGGCCGTCATCATCTTAACACGTGCCGAGACCATGGGGGTCAGCACTGCCTTTTCGCGCGCCGAAGCCATGTCTCCTTGCCCTATTGGCAGCCGGGGCATGTGCTGCTCTATGTGCCTCATGGGGCCATGCCGTATCACCAAAGACGGCCAGGTTGGTGTCTGTGGGGCCACGCTGGAGACCATCGGCGCGCGCGTTTTTGCCCGGCATGTGGCAGCCGGCAGCGCGGCCCATTCCGACCATGGCCGCGACCTGGCCTTTACGTTGAAGGCTGTAGCCGAGGGCAAGGCCCAAGGCTTCAAGATTCGCGATCCCTACAAGCTGCGTGCCGTTGCTGGCCATATGGGCGTTCCTGTCCAGGGCCGCAACGACCTGGAGATTGCCGGGGACATCGCGGACAAGGCCATTGCCGAGTTTGGCCAGCAGAAAGGCGAGCTGCAATACCTGAAACGCGCACCTCAGAAGCGCTACAAGTTGTGGAAGGAGCTGGACATCGCCCCGCGTGGCATTGATCGGGAAGTGGTCGAAGTGCTGCACCGGACCCACATGGGTGATGACCAGGATCCAGAGCATATCCTGGATCAGGCCATGCGCTGTGCGTTAGCCGATGGCTGGGGCGGTTCCATGTTGGCCACCGATATCTCCGACATCCTCTTCGGTACCCCAAGCCCGCTGGTTTCGCAGGTAAACCTGGGCGTGCTCAAGGAGGATGAGGTCAACATCGTCGTCCATGGCCATGAGCCCACCCTGTCCGAAATGATGGTGACTGCCCTCAACGACCCCGAGCTGAACGCCTATGCCCGTTCCAAGGGCGCCAAGGGCATCAACATGGCGGGCATCTGCTGCACGTCGAATGAGACCCTCATGCGCCAGGGCATTCCTTCAGCTGGCAACTTCCTGCACCAGGAGCTGGCCATTTTGACCGGCGCGGTGGAGGCCATGGTGGTGGATGTACAGTGCATCATGCAGGCACTGCCCAACCTGGCCGAGAATTTCCACACCGAGGTCATCACCACTTCACCCAAAGTCAAGATCCAGGGCGCCACCCATATCCAGTTCGACGAACACCACGCGCTGGAGATCGCCAAGCAGATTGTGCGCCGGGCCATTGACAACTATCCCAACCGGCGTGCGGTCGCCATCCCGAATGTGGTTTCCGATGTTGTGCCTGGCTTCTCCCATGAGTACATCAACTACATGTTGGGCGGCAGCTTCCGTGCTTCGTTGCGCCCCCTGAACGACGCCATCATGTCGGGCCGCATTCGCGGCGTAGCCGCCAATGTCGGCTGCAACAATCCGCGTGTCCAGCAGGATGCCATGCACAACGCCGTGGTACGCGAGCTGCTCAGAAACGACGTCCTGGTGGTGGAGACAGGCTGTGGCGCGCTGGCCAGTGCCAAATGTGGCCTCCTCCTGGGTGAGGCCGCCATGGAATACGCAGGACCTGGCCTGCGCGAAGTCTGCGAGGCGGTGGGGATTCCCCCCGTGCTCCACATGGGTTCGTGCGTGGACAATACCCGTATTCTCACGGTGCTCAGCCAGATGGCCACGGAAGGGGGCCTGGGCGACGACATCAGCGACATCCCCGCTGTAGGCCTGGCACCTGAGTGGATGAGCGAGAAGGCCATGGCCATTGCCGCGTACGCCGCCGCGTCCGGCGCCTACGTAATCATGGGCGTCCATAATCCGGTGGACGGCAGCGACCTGGTCACGCGCATTCTGAGCGAGGGGTGGGAGAAGAAAGTGGGCGGCAAGATCGAGTTTGTCTCCGAGCCAGACGAGATCGTGCAGCGAACGCTGGACCATATCGACAAGAAGCGCGCCGCGCTCAAACTGCCTGCCTATGACGCCTCCCAGTGGGGTCGCAGCGGTGACCAGCGCATGGAGCTGCTCGTGGAGCTGCCCATTGAGTCCCAGCTCGAGGCCATGTACGGCGGCCCGGCATGAACGAGGAAAGGGTAAGGTAAACATCCTATGAGCCGATATATAGCGACCAGAGCTATCCGTGGTGCACACAGCGTCGTGAACGAAGCGGAAGCTTTGTTGAAGAAAGCCCTGGCCGAAAAGGGACCAGAGACGCCGGCGGCGTTCCCCAACACCGCCTATCACCTGCCTCTGATTCTGGGCATGACCGGGCGCGAAGTGGATACCATCGGTGACCTGGTTCCCATCATCGAGCAGGCCAGGGGACTGCTTCACCCTGTGCCCCGCGACAGGCGTTGGACGCCCTACCTGGGCGAGACGCTGGACGCCGGCATGGCCACACTGCTGGCTGAGGAGGCCATTGAGGCGGTGCGCTTCGTCTATGGCGAAGAGCCCCAGCCCTTCTCCGGCGTCAACCTCCAGCGCGATAGCTTCACCAGTCCAGATATGGCAACGAACGGCCATGACGGCCACCTGAATGGCCCCATCGACGACATTCAGCTGCGTTCGTGGGGTATTCAACTCGTAGACGGTCGCATGCCAGGTTTTGCCGCCATCGTGGGCTGCGCCAAATCCAACGAGGTGGCCGTCAAGATTGTGCGCGAGCTGCAGCGGCGCAACATCCTTACCTTCCTCAGCGGCAACTGCAACGGCCGCAGCATCATCCACCAGCTCCAAGAGGAAGGGGTGGAGATGGGCTACGATACGTACATCGTGCCCTTCGGCACCGATACCATCAGCGCCATCTATGCGCTGGGCTTTGCCGTGCGCAGCGCGCTCACCTTTGGCGGTCTGAAAGGCGGCCAGACCCGAGAGATATTGCTTTACAACAAGAACCGGGTCTATGCCTTTGTACTGGCTCTGGGCGAGGTCGACGACCTGAAGTATGCGACCGCGGCCGGCGCCATCAATTTTGGTTTCCCGGTGATCGCCGACACGGTCATTCCCGAGATCTTGCCCACGGGCGTCACGACCTACGAACACGTGGTCTCCATGCCCTTCAACGCGATTGAGGGAGCCAATGACATGGAGCGCGCCGAGAAGCTGGTGCAGAAGGCCATCGAGGTGCGCGGGGTGAAGGTGCGTATCGCCGAAGTGCCCGTGCCGGTGCCGTACGGCTCCGCCTTCGAAGGGGAGCGCGTCCGCAAAGCCGACATGCGGCTTGAGTTCGGCGGCAAGTACAGCCGGGCCTTCGAATATCTGTACATGACAGACCTGGGCGCGGTCGACGATGGCAAGGTCACCATCATCGGACCCGACTTTGAAGAGATACCGGTTGGCGGCGCCATGGACCTGGGTATCGTGGTCGAGGTTGCTGGCCGCAAGATGCAGAAGGACTTCGAGCCGGTCCTGGAGCGCCAGATCCACTACTTCATCAATGCCGCCAGCGGCCTGCAACATGTCGGCCAGCGTGACATTGCCTGGATCCGCCTCAGCAAGACCGCGGTAGAGAAGGGCTTCCGCCTCGAGCACCTGGGCAAGATCCTGCATGCCCGGCTGCACGCCGATTTCGGCGCCATCGTCGATAAGGTGCAGGTCAAGATCTACACAGACAAGACCAAGATCGAAAAATGGCTCGACACCGCGCGCCAGGCCTATGACGAGCGCAACCGGCGCCTGGCCGACCTGACCGACGAGGCGGTAACAGACTTCTACAGCTGTACCTTGTGCCAGTCCTTTGCCCCGAACCACGTCTGTCTGGTGACGCCCGAACGGCTGGGCCTCTGCGGCGCGTACAACTGGCTGGACTGCAAGGCCTCCTACCAGATCAACCCCACCGGCCCCAACCAGCCGATTGTCAAGGGCCGGTTACTGAACGACGACAAGGGTTACTGGACAGGCACCAACGAATTCGTACAGACGGCGTCTCACCAGCTGGTCCAGGAAGTGGCGATTTACTCCATCATGGAGAATCCCATGACGGCCTGCGGCTGCTTCGAATGTATTGCCATGGTCATCCCCGAAGCCAACGGCATTATGGTCGTCAGCCGCGAGGATCCGAGCATGACGCCGGCTGGCATGACCTTCTCCACACTGGCAGGGCTGGCCGGCGGCGGCCTGCAGACGCCTGGCATCATGGGCGTAGGCAAGTTCTACCTGCTCAGCCCCAAGTTCATCAAGTCAGACGGCGGCTTCAAGCGGGTGGTGTGGATGTCCAGCTTCCTCAAGGAGTCCATGGCCGATGAGCTGCGCGCGGTCGCCGCACGCGAAGGCGATCCGGACCTGATCGACAAGATCGCTGACGAGCGCATTGCCACTGATGTAGAGGCATTGGTTGCCTTCCTGACTGAGAAAGAGCATCCTGCCCTGTCTATGCCGGCATTGTTCTGAGAGTATGGGGGTTGTCAAGGTGTGGAAGTGACCGGATGAAATGGTGGCTGGGTTGGCCCAGGTCCACAGGGATGTCAGGCGAGCCGTTATCAACTGACTCAGGTTGGCTCGGTCTGCCAGCATCCTCTCACCCGGGTCCCCAGGTCACTCCCACACCTGATTTTGTCGCGAACATTTATTGTTATTAAGGAGTGTGCCCGATGGGTGTACAAATCCCGATTGAAAAATGGACCGGCAAGGTGCGCGAGATTACGCTTGGCGCTACAGCCGCCGAAGGCGGTACCCGCCACCATACGGTGACAGTCGGCGGCGAGAATGCGCTGCCGTTCCTCCATTTTGAAGGCAAGATTCCCCGCAGACCGGTGGTCGCCTTGGAGGTCAAGAGTCGCCGGCCGGAGGATTGGTCGCCTCTCCTGCTGGAGAGCTGGAAGGATGTAGTGGACGATCCGGCGGCGTGGGCGGTCAAGGCTGAAGAGCTGGGCACCGACCTGATCCTGCTCACGTTGAGCCTGGCAGATACCGCGGACGACGCGCGGCGGGCTGTGCGCGCGGTGTTGCAGGCGACAGGTCTGCCCTTGCTTGTCTTCGGGCCCGGCCAGGCCGACAAGGACAACGAGTTGCTGGTGCCCGTCGCCGAAGAAGCCGCGGGCGAGCGGGTAGTGCTCGGCGTGTGCGAGGACAAGAACTATCGCACGGTCGTGGCGGCCGCCCTGGCCCACGGCCACCTGATCAACTCACGCACCCCCATGGATGTGAACCTGGCCAAGCAACTCATCATCCTCATTCATGATATGGGCATGCCCCTGGACCGCATCCTTATGGATCCATCTACGGGCGCTCTAGGCTACGGCATCGAGTATGGCTATTCCGTCATGGAACGGCTCCGCGTCGCCGCGCTGCAGGGCGACAGCATGACCCAACAGCCCATGCTGGTGAGCCCGGGCGAAGAGGCCTGGAAAACCAAGGAAGGCAAGGTGGGCGACGGGGTGCCAGCTGCCTGGGGCGACTGGCTGGAGCGTGCGATCCACTGGGAGACTCTGACGGCAACCGCACTTGTCGAATCTGGCGCGGATATTGTGGCCCTCCGCCATCCCGAATCCATGCGCCGGATGGAGCGAACCATCCGCGAACTGATGGCATCTCTACCGGAACCGGTATTGGCATAAGGAGCGAGCGATCATGGCACTGACAGGATTGCAGATCTACAAACTGCTGCCGCAGACCAACTGCAAAGAGTGCGGCTTCCCTACCTGCATGGCCTTCGCCATGAAGCTGGCGGCCAAACAGGCGGAGCTATCCGCGTGTCCTTATGTGAACGATGAGGCAAAGACAAAGCTGGAAGCGGCCGCCGCGCCGCCGATCCGGCTCGTTACGCTTAGCAGCGACGGTCACAAGGTCGCCGTTGGCAACGAGACTGTCCTCTTCCGCCACGAGAAAACCTTCTACCATCCGCCTGGTCTCTTCGTGCGCGTGCGCGATAGCCAGCCGCGGGACGAAATTGTCGAGCTGGCGGCCCAGGTTGCTGCGTACAAAGTTGATTACGTCGGCATTGACCTGTCCTTCGACGGCATGACCATTCAAAGCGACTCCGGCGATCCCGCTACATTCCAGCAATGTGTGGCCGCGGTGCGCGAGGTCAACAAGGGCGCGCTGATCCTCATGGCCAATGAGCCGGCTGTGCTCGAAGCGGGCCTGGCCGCGGCCGACCATACGGTTCCGCTGCTCTATGCGGCCGACCGCCAAAACCTACCGGCCATAAGCGCGTTGGCAAAGCAGGCCAAAACCCCGCTCGTCGTGCGCAGCCACGACGGGCTGGACGAGCTGGCTGAGCTTACCCAGCAGGCCCAGGCCGCCGGCATCCAGGATCTCGTCCTGGATACAGGCCAGCGCAAATTCGGCGCCTCCCTGGCCACCATGACACAGATTCGCCGTCTGGCCATCAAGCACGGCGTGCGCGCGCTGGGTTTCCCCATGATCGCGTTCCCCGGCGAAGGGGTGGAGAATCCCGCCGATGAGGCGGCGCTGGCGGCCCAGCAGATCGCCAAGTACGCGGGCATGGTTGTGCTGGACCAGTTTACGCCGGCCATGGCCTACGCACGACTGGTCCTGCGCCA
>JACFMY010000266.1 GCA_019455155.1 Caldilineaceae bacterium | reverse complement strand
GTTTTTGGAGGCGCTCTTCTGTCATGATGGTTTGCCTAGCCTACTAGCCTGTCTGGATTCTAGCCGCGAAGCGCAGCAGCGTCAACGTAAAGTGCGCGATGTTCGCCTCGATCTGCGCGCGCGTCACGGTCTGAGCAAGACTTTCAGGACAGCGCGGCGGCTTGCACACGCCAGCCCATCCAGCGCCTCGTCCAGGGGGTATTCTGTGTGTAGCAACGGCGCGACATTGATTGAGCCCTCGGCTAGCGCCTGCAGCGCGCGGGGAAACGGGCCGCAGCGGCTACCCACGATCGTCACTTCATCAACCACCAGCGCGGGCAGGTCGAAATCCTTGAGGGTGTTAGCAAAGGTGCTCTTCAGCACTCCCGTACCGAGGGGACGCACCAGCTCCAAGGCGGTGTAGAACCCCTGTTGCGTGCCGGTCGCTTCGACAACAACCTCGGCCGGCTCAGCGGCCAGCCGTTCCAGATTCTCACCGGTCGCCAGCGCGGTCTGGACATGGCTACCCTGGTCGCTGGCGATGGCCAACTTTTCGGCGTGGCGCCCGATGACGGTAAGGTTGCAGCCTGTCTGCGCGAGGACAAAGGCACAGAGCAGTCCCAGCTTGCCATCGCCCAGGAGATAGACTCGCTGCCCTGGCCATAGGTGTACCTGTTCCAGGATCTCAAATGCGGCAGCCAGGGGTTCAGTGAAGACGGCCTGCTCATCTGCCACGCCATCGGGCACCGCGTGGAGGTTTTCCACGGGCAGCAGGGTATAGTCAGCAAAGGCGCCGTCGCGGCCAATGATGCCCAGTGACGTGCGCTGCCGGCAATGCTTAGCAAGGCCGTTGCGGCACAGGTGGCAGGTGCCGCAGCCGACGTTGATCTCCCCCACCACGCGGCGGCCTTCCCACTCGGGTGCGGCCGGGGCAGCCACCACCTCACCGACGAATTCATGGCCCAGGACCCCGCGGAAACCGCCCTTGTAGCCACGGATCAGCTCGCTATCGGTACCGCAGATCCCTGCCAATCTGACCCGAATCAGCGCTTCGTGACCGGCCGGCTGGGGAATGGGGCGGGCGGTCTGTAGCATGGGTCCATTGTCCGTTAACACCACCGCGCGCATGGTAGCCAGCGGCATGTAGGGTTCCCCTTCCCAATGAAAACGGCGAGACGGGCTCGCCTCGCCGTTTGAGTTTACAAGAATCTGGCTAGCCTGGTCTGCGTTTCCTTCGAATCCCTCGATCCCCATCACGCGGGTACAGCCGAGCCGGTGCTGGCCGGCTTGCTGGCTTCCTTGTGGAAGAGCGACCGCTCGTCCCAAGCAGCCAGAATTTGGGTTGCGTTGAAGATGGAGCTGAACATTCCGGAGACGAAGCCCACCAACATGGTTGCGACGAATTGAGTCAGCGTCGAGCCACCCAATACCAGGATCGCCACCAGGATCAGCAGCACGGTTATCTGTGTGCCGATCGAGCGCGCCGCTGTCTCGATGATGCTGCGATTGGCCACGGCGGAAAAGACCTCGCCACGATGGCGGCGCAGATTTTCGCGCAGGCGGTCAAAGACCACCACGGTATCGTTGACGCTGTAGCCGATGACGGTCAAAATAGCCGTCAACGTCAGCGCATCGACCTCCCAGCCCGATACGAAGTTCATGATGCCGATAAACGAGATGGTAACGAGGACATCGTGGACGAGTGCCACAATCGCGGCCGTGCCATAGCGGAAGGGATGGGGAACCTGCCGGAATGCCCACGCGATGTAGAGCATGATCAGCAGCGACGCGGCCATGACAGCCACAAAGGCAGCCTGGCTTACCTCGCGGCCAATGGTCGGCCCAAGGCTACGGTAGGTGAGCTCCTCCGCCGCGCCGAACTTCTCTTCCAGTGCCTGGCGCAGGCTTTCCTTCTGATCGCCGTCGACCGGCTTGAACTTGATCTGTACCGTCTTGTTGTCGTTGACGGTAAAGACGATGGTGTCGGAATAGCCCGCATCGACAAAGACCTGGCGCACGGCTGCTGGCTGTACCTCCTGAGCGAAGCGTACTTCCCAGACCGTGCCGCCCGTATAGTCGATACTGAGTGGCAATATCTGGCCGCGCGTGACACCGAAGTAGACCATAGAGATCAGACCCGGCAGCACCAATACCAGGGAAATGATGAACCAAAGCTTGCGCTTCTCCACGATGTGATACATCGCACACGTCCTTATCTAACAGTGAATGAACCGGCCGGCGGTTCGCAATCAATAGCCCACAATGGTCTGCGCCGAGTGATCCTGCTGCGGGCGGCTGCCCAACAGCGTACGCATAAAGCTGCGCGTGACGAAGACGGCGGTAAGCATGGAGAGCAACACACCAATACCCAGTGTCAACGCATAGCCCTTGACGATGCTGGCCCCAAACTGGTTGCCAAAGACATAGAGGACAGCACAGCTGATGAGCGTTGTCAGGTTGCTGTCCAGAATCGCGGGCCAGGCGCGGCTAAAGCCCGCCTCCACCGCCAGCCGTGGGGAACGGCCCGACCGCAACTCCTCTTTGAGACGCTCGAAGATAAGAATATTGGCGTCGACGGCCATACCAACCGAAAGCAAGAAACCGGTAATGCCGGCCAGTGTCAGCGTAACGGGCATCACTTTATAAATCGCCAAGTTAAAGAAAATATAGAGAACAAGGGCCAGGTCGGCGAGCAGACCCGGAATGCGGTACATAAACAGCATGAACAGAAAGACAGCGCCCATGCCAATGAACCCGGCGATGACGCTGCTGCGCACCGAGTCCTGGCCGAGGCTGGCGCTGATCGAGCGCACATCGACGACCTTGAGGGGCACTGGCAGCGCACCGTAGCGCATCTGAATGGCCAGCGATTCCGCCTCATCCCTGGAGAATTGGCCGGTGATGACGCCCTGGTCGCGAATGGCTGAGTTGATGACCGGGGCTGACAACACGACGCCGTCCAACACGATGGCCATGGGTTGGCCCACATGGGTGCTCGTGTAACTATAGAATTGCTCGCTGCCGCTGCCCGTCAGCTCGAAGCCGATCTCCCACTGGTTGAACTGGTCCTGCCGCGCGATCGCGGTGCGGAGCACATCGCCCGTCATAACGGTCTGGAACGCGCGATCGCCGTAGGGGGCGAGGGCTGGATCGCCCGGCCCCTCGCCGTTGGCTTCCAGGTGTTGTTGAACAGCATCGGGCTTGTTGGTGGTGTTGATGACCATGCCCTGGCTCAGGGTCGCACCTTGGGGATCGACAAACTCAAGCTGGCCCGTGGAACGGATGGTCTCAACTGCCTGGTCCGGGTTGGACACGCCAGGCAATTCGGCGGTGATGCGCGACTCGCCCTGCGCCTGAACCACGGCTTCGGAGACGCCCAGACCGTTGACGCGGCGCTCGACAATGATCTTGGCGGTGTCCATGGCGCCATCCTGGAGCTCCTTGCCTTCGGGTAGGTCCGCTTCCAGCATCACCTGAGTGCCGCCTTGCAGATCAAGTCCGAGCTTCAGCTCAAGCGGCGTGGGTTTGCCCACCAGATCCGAACGGACCAGCCAATCCGGATGGGGCACGGGCAGGACAATGTAGATCGCGAACGCCGCCAAAATCGCGATTGATAGTAACGCAACGGTATGATTACGCATCCAATTACTCCAGCAAATGTGGTCAGGGCCGGTTGAGAAGCTCCTCACAACCGGCTGCGCTTAGACACAGCGCGGCTGCAACTGTGCCATTATATGCATGGTCAGAAGTGCAGGGCAAATCTTTGTAGGGTCCAACATTTGCCCGTCGCAGCCAGCAGGGCCCTGATCTTCCATTCCGGGCGTGGATGGAGTAGAATCTCATCAAGGAGCCGGAAGTGCTCTGGTATCTGTTTGACCGCAACGTAAAGGTGAAGTTTCAGGTTGTAGGCTGTATGGTCTTCGATGACGAAGACACCATCACAAAGGAGTGTCTGTTATGACGAAAAAGAGGCAGATTGAAGAGATCGCCGACGGCATGTTGCCGGCAGCAGCAAGGGCCAACGGCGACCAGTTGAAGAGGGATGCCTCCACGAGCAGTGCAGAAGTTGAAAGTTCAGAGCTTGAAGAAGCCTCATCTCCCCACGACGAGAATAACCCCACCGGCGAGACTCCATACGATCCGCCTCTACCCCGGCGGGTAAGCGCCTATGCAGTGGCATTGGGCCAGTTGGAGCGCGTGTGCAATGTTATGAACCTGGAAGAAGATATCCATGTCTATTTGCGCACTTGCCAACGAGAGCTCATTGTGCACTTTCCAGTGAAGATGGACGACGGCAACGTACGCATGTTTACGGGCTTTCGCGTCCATCACAACACCACCAAGGGGCCGACCAAGGGAGGCATTCGTTACCATCCCGACGTGACGCTCGACGAATGCCGGGCGCTGGCCATGTGGATGACCTGGAAATGCGCGCTCATGAACCTGCCTTACGGCGGCGCGAAGGGCGGCGTCATTGTGGACCCGTCAACCCTGAGCCGCCGCGAGCTGGAAAAAATGACCCGGCGCTATGCCACCGAGATCAGTCTCTTTATCGGGCCTGAGCGCGACATTCCGGCGCCCGATGTGGGCACCAATGCGCAGATCATGGCCTGGATCATGGATACCTACTCCATGCACAAGGGCTATTCGATTCCGGCCATCATTACGGGTAAGCCCGTAGAGGTAGGCGGCACGGTTGGCCGTGAGTCCGCCACCGGGTTAGGCATCACTTATATCACCCGCGCGGTCATGAAACAGCGCTTTGGCCGCAGCCTGGATGACGCCACGGTGGCCGTGCAGGGCTTCGGCAACGTTGGCGGCTGGACGGCCCGCACCATGCACGAGCGGGGCGCCCGCGTCGTGGCTGTCAGCGATAAACATGGCGGCATCTACAATGCCAAGGGGTTGGATCTGCGGCAGCTGCAGCACCATGTTGCGGACGCGGGCACCGTCTTGGGCTTTAACGGTGCAGATACGCTAACCAACGAGGAGCTGCTGGAGCTCGATGTCGATGTGCTGGTGCCGGCCGCGCTGGAAGGCCAGATCACCAAGCGCAACGCGCACCGGGTGCGAGCCACCATCGTGGCGGAAGGCGCTAACGGACCCACGACACCCGACGCCGACGAGATTCTCGCCGATAAGGGTGTTCTGGTGATCCCAGATATCATCTGCAATGCCGGCGGCGTGGTCGTGAGCTACTTTGAGTGGGTCCAGGGGCTCCAATCCTTCTTCTGGGACGAAGGTGAGGTGCGCCGTCAAATGGAGCGCAAGCTGCTCGATAACCTGGATGTTGTCTTTGGCGCCACCACGCGCCAGGGCTGCGACCTGCGCACAGCCGCCTACATCATCGCGATTGAGCGGATTGTGGAGGCGATCAGGGTGCGGGGCTTCTATCCATAGAAATATCCATACGGAACTAACCGCTGGCGGCGCAGGTGAGGCTTGTTTCCTGCGCCGTCTGCGCGAGGCCCATGGCGCGTTTGATCCTGCGCCCATGGGCCTCGTGGTTTCTCCCCTCGCTTTACCCCGGCTATAATCTGCCCATGAGTTCAGATCTGCGACGCAAGCTCGTTCTCTCACTGGGAGGCGCACTCCTCCTTTACATTGCCCTGACCTTGTGGAGCGACGTCAACGAAGTCCGGGATGCGGTGGCTGCGTTCCCCTGGCAGTGGCTGCCACTGGTTATTGGCCTGACGTTGGTAAACTACGGGCTGCGTGTACTGCGCTGGCATTGGTGGTTGGCGCGTGTGGGGGTCACGATCTCGCGCTGGGACAGCGCACGTATCTTTGGCGTGGGCATGCTCATGGTCATGACGCCCGGTAAAGTCGGTGAGCTGCTCAAGAGCTACATGATCAAGAACCTCACACATGTGCCCATGAGCGCCACCGCGCCCGTTATTGTCGCCGAGCGCATTATCGACGGCATCGCGATGCTGCTGTTGGCCAGTGTTGGGTTGATTGCGTTTCCTGATCCGACCGCACGTGTCGTCGCCGCTATCTTATTGGCCGGCTTTGTCACGGGCATCGTTGTCATCCAGATCCGTCCGCTGGCGTTGAAACTGCTCGGCCTGGCTCACCATGTCCCCATTGTCAGCCGGTTTTCCGACAGCTTGCTGCGTGTTTACGAAAGCAGCTATCTCATCTTTCGCCCTAAACCGTTGCTGTGGGCGCTCCTGATTGGTGCAGTCAGTTGGGGCAGTGAAGGGCTGGCCTACGGGGTCGTCCTGGCTGGCTTTGGCGCGCCGCTGGGTTGGGAGCTCTTCCTGACGGCCATTTTTATTTTCAATATCAGCACCGTGATCGGCGCAGTCGTGGCGCTGCCCGGTGGATTGGGTGGTTTCGAGGGTAGCGCGGTCTTTTGGGCCACGCGTCTCTTTGCCCTGAGCCGGGGCGCGGCAACCGCCGCGGCGCTGGTCGTGCGCTTCTGTACGCTGTGGCTCGGGGTCGCCATTGGGTTTGCCAGTTTTCTCCTTTGGCATGAGCTGCTGGCCGGCGCTGAAGCTGCCCAGAGCAAGGCTGTGCTGCCTGAAACCGCTGCGAGCTCACCAGCTGAGGGCAAATCATGACGAGCAAGCTGGTGGCAATGCACGTGGAGAATAAAGAAACCCGCCGGGTTTGGGTACCAGACGGGTTTCTCAGTTGCCGGTAAGGAGGGGCACCGGCATCGGAACAACAGCGCATCTGTAATATCGTGTAAAGAGATTAGAACGACGTTAAACATGCCTGAAGATTTGGTGAGAAAATCAAGCGAGTATTGATGGCCATGCAAGATGCCTGTCTGCGTGAGATCAGCGAGCTACACGACTTTTTTCAGGCCTGGATGCGAGGCGAGCTGCCGCGCACGGACGCAGCCTTTGCCCGTTTTCCCGCATCGCTCGACGCACGATTCACGCTGATTTCTCCCAATGGACAGGCAGCCGGGGTTGAGGAAACAGTCGCCTGGATTCGTAGCGCCCATGGCAGCCGGCCAAATCTTCGCCTGTGGACGACGGATCACCGGGTTCGTTTTGAGGCAGCCGGCTGCGTGTTGACCACCTACCAGGAGTGGCAGACGCGTGACGGCGTGACGACCACACGGCTCTCTTCTGTCCTGTTCCGCGCCGATCCGGCCGCGCCAAACGGCGTGGCCTGGGTGCATGTTCACGAAACATGGCTGGCGCAGGACTGATGGTGGCGGCCAATCCCATGACACCAATTCCACGACAATCGTATCGGAACTCTCCGCTGTTATCGTGAATGCGCTGCGGCCGCCTGATCGCTCCCGCCGCAGCAGGCTGGACCACCCAACACCGCAAAAGACAATCGTTCACCCAGAGGGGTTCTATGGTTAAACAGAATGGCGGCCTGCCACACCACAACCTGTACATCGACGGGCAGTGGCGCGCGCCGGTCGCCGAGCAATACCGAGCCACGGTTGACCCGTCAACCGGAGAGCCGTTGGCCATGATTGCGCAGGCCGATATGGAAGACACCCGCTTCGCTGTCAAGGCCGCGCGCAAAGCGTTTGACGATGGCTACTGGCCCAACATGGCGCCAGGCGAGCGATCCCGTCTGCTCCATGCCCTTGTAGATGCCATCGAAGCGCGGCAGGATGAGATTGCCGAGGCGGAGATGCGCGACGGCGGCTGTACCTGGCGCAAAGCCTATTTGCTTGATATGCCGGTGGGGCTCATCCATTTTCGCCATTTTGCCAAATTGGCTGATTTCGACCCGCTTGAGACAGTACCCCAGATCACCTTCCCAGCACTGTCCTACAACTTCGTGCGTCGTGAGCCAATCGGCGTCTGTGGCCAGATCATTCCGTGGAACTTCCCCTTTCTCATGGCGATCTGGAAGATCGCGCCCGCGCTGGCTGCCGGCAACACGGTTGTGCTCAAGCCCGCGACCTTTACGCCGCTGAGCGCGCTCAAGTTGGTCGATATCATTCACGAAAGCGGCCTGTTGCCGCCTGGCGTGCTCAACCTGGTAACCGGGCCGGGCCAGGTAGTTGGGCCCGAGCTCTGTACGAACCCCATGGTGGACAAAGTGGCCTTTACGGGCAGCACCGAAGTGGGGCGCGAGATCATGATCCAGGCCGCCAGCACCATTAAGAAGGTGACGCTGGAGCTGGGCGGCAAGAGCCCCAATCTCATCCTCGATGACGCCGACCTGGATATCGCCGTGGATGGCAGCCTTTGGGCCACCTTCATGCACAACGGCCAGGCCTGTGAAAGCGGGACCCGGCTCTTTGTACCTTCCTCCATCTATGACGAGTTCATGGAGCGGCTGCTGGATCGCGCGCGGCGTCTCAGAGTTGGTCTCTCCAGCGACGGGGCGACGGACCTGGGACCGGTGATCAGTGCTGGACAGCTGAAGACGATCGAATCCTACATTGAGCTGGGTATCCAGGAGGGCGCGACGCCTGCACTGTTGGGCAAACGTCCTGACGATCCCGAGCTCCAAAACGGTTTCTTTATTACACCCACCATCTTCACCGATGTGGACAACTCCATGCGCATTGCCCAAGAGGAAATCTTTGGACCGGTGCTCTGTGTCATCAAGTATGACAGCGAGGAAGAGGCCATCCGCATGGCCAACGACACCATCTATGGGCTGGCGGCCGGTGTGTGGAGCCGTGACGCGGAACGGGCCGTGAGCGTTGCCAAGCGCATTCAGGCCGGCACCATCTGGATTAACGATTTTCACCTCATCAACGCTGAGGCGCCCTTTGGTGGCTACAAACAGAGCGGGATCGGCCGTGAGCTGGGAACGTGGGGCTTGAAGGAGTACCTGGAAGTCAAGCACATCCATATCCCGCTCAACAACGAACGCAGCGGCAAATTCTGGTATGACATTGTGGCTCCGCAGGAGACCGGCTAGTGGTCTGTCAATCATCAAAGTTGAGTTCGGTAGTGGCGACTTTAGTCGCTGTGGACAGGTGAAGAACGAATAAAT
>JACFMY010000265.1 GCA_019455155.1 Caldilineaceae bacterium | reverse complement strand
CGTTGAGCTCCCTTTCCCAGTTGGTGACAAAGAGGTCGAGGAGCCCGTCGCCGTCATAGTCGGCCGCAGTGACCCCCATGCCGCTGCCCGTATCGCCAACGTCCGCCTGTTGCGTGACTTCAACAAAACGGAAGCCCAGGCCCGCCGGATCTGTGCCTGCGCTCGCGGGCCATGGCTCGTTGAGGTAGAGCCGGTTTGCATGGCCGTCATTGGCAATGTAGAGATCCAGATCGCCGTCGGCGTCCAGGTCACTGAAGATCGCGCCCAGGGCGCGTTCCTTCCGGAACAGGCCAGCCGTTGTCGTCACCTCTTCGAAAACGACCGTCGGATCCTCTGGGCTGGCGGCTCCGCGATTCAGGTAGAGCCGGTCCGGTATTCCGTAGTAATCCTGGGGAAAGGCGCCGACAGGCTTGGGAATCTTGCGTTTGAAGTCGATGTAGCTGCCGACAAAGAGATCCAGCAGGCCGTCGTTGTTAAGGTCTGCGACGACGGCTGCGCTGCTCCATTCGGGAGCCGCGACGCCGGCTGCGGCCGCGCCTTCGGTGAATGTGCCGTCACCGTTGTTCCACAGGAGCGCATTGGGACCATACGCGGTGATATAGAGATCCGACCAGCCGTCGCCATTCAGATCAGCGGCCACGCAGCCGTTGCCGCGCATGACCAGATCGGTTCCGCTGGCGGCGCTTACGTCCTCGAACCGGCCGCCTTCATTATGAAAGAGCGCATTATGGGGTAAACCGCCCTGCGCCCGCCAATAGGCGGCCTCATCCTCGGCATGGCTGTTGACGACGTACAGATCCAGCCAGCCGTCATTGTCGTAGTCGATCCAGCAAAGGCCACCGCCCATGGCCGCCACCATGTCAGCGTAGACAGCCTTGGCAAATGCGCCATGTTCAAAGGTCAGCCCCACTTCGGGCGCCACACTGACGAACTCAATCTCGCCGTTCGCTGAGCTCTCGGCAACGGCCAGCGATTGGGAATCAGCAGGGCGACCTGGTGTGGTCTTCTCGACCGCGATCTGTGGGCTGGCGTGCGGCAGGGGATCAAGAGGCAAACCGCTTGGCACCGCAGCCGGCAGAAACGCGTCGAGATCGGTGGCCGCTGGATCGGTCAGCGCGGCCAGAAATGCCACGAGATCGGCCACATCCTGGTCGCCCAGTGAGAACTCGTTGCGCAATTCAGGCGCTACCGACGGCCATTGCCGCGCCCGATTATAGGGTTGGAGACTGCTGTACAGATCCTGCGGCACGCCGTTGGCGCTGGGATCATAGTTGGCGGCATAGCCGGCAATATCACCGTGATAGCGGACAGCGGCTTCCAGCGTGGCATAGGCGCCGTCATGGAAATAGGGCGCGGTCAGGGTCACGTTACGCAGACTGGGGGTGCGGAAGGCGTACCGATCGCGCGCGTCGAAGGTGACGCCAGCGCGTCCCCAATCTTCGCGCCGGGTATAGCCGTGACCTTTTCCGGGGCCGATCTGGGGCACCAGGAGATTGTGAAAGCCGAAATCGGTCATAAGATCGCCGCTATGACAGACCGCGCAGTTGATTTGGGGGTCGAGCCGGCCGTAGAAGAGCAGCGCGCCCCGCTTCTGCTGCGCGGTCAACGCGCTATCATCGCCGGCAAGATACGCGTCCCAAGGTGCATTGGTGAAGATAAAGCGCCGTTCAAACGCCGCCAGGGCATCGACGACGCGCTGCATGGTCACGACCTCTGCCCCATCGCCAGCCGGGCCAAATGCCTGGGTGAAGAGATCCACATATGCCGGGTTGGTGCGCAACCGCTCCACCAGCACCCGGCGAATCTCCTGGGGAGCCAGACCGCCCAATGTAGCGCCCGCCATCTCGTGAAGGCTCGTGACAGGGAAGAGCGCCTGCGTGGCCAGGGGATCGGTCAACTGCATGGCGTTGACTTCCTGCTCTTTGGTTTTGACCTTGCTGCCGTAGCGCTCCACGCGGCCATCCCAGAACTGCAGGGGCATGAGCGCGCTGTTGAGAATGGTGAGCGAATTGCGCGGGACAAACTGGCCGGCAAAGGGATTGTCCACAAGCTTGCGCCCGTTGGCATCCGTGCCGTCCGCATGCTTGCCCGCAATCTGGCGGACGAAGCTCGCTTCCGCGGCCAGCGCGACCTGCTCCATAAATTGCCGTTCCGGACCGAGGCCGATGCCTCCAGTGCCGATGGGCAGGGCGCGGCCATCGCCCATGGCCAAACTCGGGTGATGGCAGGTCGCACACGAAATATTGAGATCACCTGAAAGCAGGGGATCGAAGAACAATAGCTGGCCAAGATGCGCCTGAGGCGTGCCGGCCTCTCGCTGGTCAAGGCCCGGATTGGGCTGCAAGCCTAGGTCCGCCGCCAGGTCCCGCAGCGCGCGGTCAGGATCAGCCACCTCGCTACGCGTCTCCGGCCCCGATACGGTTGTCTCAGGCGGCGTGGGCGAGCCTGGCCCGGCTGCCACGGGCTCGCCAAAGGTCACGTGGAGAATCCGGCCGGGGAAGACCTCCGAGATGTAGAGGCTGCCGTCAGCCATCGGCAACACCGCGCCTGGAAAGTTCAAGCCCTCCAATACCGTCTCCAGCGAGCAGTCCTTGGCGACACCCTGGTCGGTCAAGCACCCTGGCGCCAGACGGCTCAGGCGGCCCGTCTCCACCTCATAGCCGCGACCTGTAAAGCAGGACTGGTCCGGTGTGAAACTGGCGAACTCGAGCACCCAAATGGTGCCGTCTGGTCCCAGCGCGACATCGATAGGCATGTTGAGCCCGTCCAGCAGTGTACGCTGATTGCGCTCCTTGTCTATGACCGCCACCTGACCAGCGCCGGCCGGATAGGGGCAGCCGCCTGTCAATGCGACCAGATATCGCTCGCCTACACGCGTGATACCGGTAGGCACCGCCTCAATCGTTCTGGTGGCCAGGGTCGGATCTTGGAGCCGGTCGAAGCGGTGGAAGAAACGAGTTGTGCCATCTGGATTCTCGATGGCGACGCCATTGCCGCTGGCGTCCGTAACGACAGGCGTACCGTCCGGATCAAAGGTCAAGTCGAACGGGTTGACCAACATGACATTGTTCAGCTTGACCATGGCCTGGCCGAGCTGGTCTGGCGTGTAGGGCTTGTCTGGTAGCGTAAGGCCGCCGGCGGCAGCGGACGGCAGCGGCAGCGTCCACAGATGACCGGCCGCAAAGCTGCCAATGTAGATCGTGGCGCCGTCGGGCGCCACACTGACCAAGGGCACGCCAGCCAGGTCCCCAGCATCCCGCGTGCTGGGCAGACCGGAGACAAGGCGCCCAACCTGGCCATCAGCCGTAATGAGTGTTACCCCAGCGCTGTTGTCGCGTTCACCAGTTCCTTCTTCAGCCACCAACAGCCCGCCGTCAGGCAGCGCGGCCATTCCGATGGGTGCAAAGAGGCCATCCACCAGCACGTCGACTTGGGGCGGCGGCAGTTGGGAAGGGCTGGGCGTTGCCGCCGCGGCACACGCTGCCAACAACGCGACGAACAGGGGTATGAATGGAAGCTTGCGGCGACTGCATAGAGACGAAAGCAAAAAGCTTCTTGTCGTTGGCTTCCTGCCTCGAGCTTTGTCTTCACAGTTTGGTGCGTGGCAGTGGTTGTTCATAGGTCATATCGTCAGTTCTGGCCGAGCAGCAGGTCGGGCCGGTCCGTGATGAGACCATCTACGCCCATGTTGATCAAGCGCTGCATGTCACGAGGGTCGTTAACCGTCCACGGAATGACCTGAAGTCCCTGCGTATGGGCCTCTCCCAGCAGGGCCGGGGTGAGTGTCCGGTAATCGGGCGACCAATAGGTGGCGCCAGCCTCTGCCATCTCCTGCAGGCGCGCCGGACCGCTGGTCAGCGCAGCCAGCCGGATGGTGGGGTTGAGCGTCCGCATAACCCACAGGGAACGATGTTCAAAGCTCTGTACGATGACCCGATCGGCCAGCCCATGCATGTCGATCAAAGCGGCGATGGACTGTTCGAACGGGCCGGGATTGACGCCGTCAAAACCATCGTTGATAGCAGCCGGATCGCCGGGTTTTCGTTTTGTCTCAATATTGTACTGCACACGTCTGGCGTTTTCCCGCTGCGCAGCCGTCTTGTGCTCAGACCGGCTGTATTCGTCCACAAACGCGAAGAGATCGGCCAGACGGACAATCCCATAGTTGTGACGGGCCAGTTGGGTGCCATTGGCCTGCTGGTCGGGAAAACGCGCGGGGTCAGGGTTGCGATCACAGCGGTATTGGCGCAACTGGGCCAGGGACAGGCTGGAGAGATAGAGGCTGCGCCTGGACGTGCGCGGGTCCGCCGGATCCGGCGGCCGCGGATCGACTACCTCGTCACCGAGATAACACTTATCCGGGGTGATGGACTCATCGTGCCAGATCACGATCTCGCCGTCAGCTGTCCGATGGAGATCCAATTCCAATGTCGTGACGCCCAAATCGAGGGCTGTTTCGAACGCGGGCAGCGTATTCTCAGGCTGTAGCCCTCGCGCCCCCCGGTGGCCCTGGGCATCGAAACCGGGCGGCAAGGCGCTGCCTTCCAGCCCACTCTCTTGCTGCGCCGGCCCGGCGCCGGGCGCCTGGATCGCAACACAGGCGGCCAGAAGTAGCATGATGGTTGGTACCAGCAACAGGCGTAGTTGCATCACATCTAGAAATCAAAAAGATAGAAATCAAAAAGATAGAAATCAAAAAGATAGAAATCAAAAAGGCGCAGCGATGAGCGATCATCCACCACGCGTTGCCGCTGCCAAAGCCAGGCCAGGTTGCTGGCCCGTGCCTGGTGCTGCGTACAGTGTTTGCAGCGCCAGACGCAGGCCAGCAACCTGGTGTGAGTCATAGCCATCGACCGCCCGTGTCTGCCGGATGTCCGTGATGTTGGAAACGGCGACACAGAAGCGCTCGATGTCCCCCATGTCACCTACTCAAAGAACGCGTTGTAGTTCTCCAGCTCCGCGTTTGCCTTCTCAGCTGCCTCATTCAGAGCATCCTGGGCCGACAGGCCATCGTTGAGCACCCGGCTGTAGGTTTCCACGATGATGCGGCGGATGGCCGGGAAGGGGCCCGCGCGGCCGCCCAGCACCGGATAGTTGGGCGAGCCATCAGCGAAGGTGGTTTCGGTGGTAACGAGCTGGTCGATAGCCGTGCGGAAATTGGGGTTGTCGGTCCAGAACTGCTGCATTTCCGAATCGTCCATCAGATCGACGCGTACCGGGAAGTAGCCGGTCTTGGTGTGCCAGGTCTTCTGCTGGTCAGCTTCGGCCATGAACTTCATGAACTCCCACGCCGCGGCATTCTTGGCATCGTCGCCGGCATCAATGAGCCACAGCGCGGCGCCGCCAATGATCACACCGTTGCGCTCGCTGCTATCAGCATGGGGCATGAAGGCCGTGCCCACGTTGAACTCAGCATTCTCAATCAGCGACACGTCAGAGGTGGAATCAAATTCCATGGCCGCCTGTCCGGTAAGGAAGGTGCTGTCGGTCTCGGTCCACGTGCTGCCCAGGTTGGGCGCGTAGCCGTCGATGATGAGGCCGGTCAAGAACTCGTAGACCTCAACGCCCTTGTCCTGATTGAAGACGACTTCGGTGGCACGGCCCGTACGGCCATTGTTCTCATTGAAGTAGAGGCCGCCGCTATTGGCCAGAATCTGCTCGAAGAACCAGCCCACCTGGCCAAAGGTAATGCAATAGGGAGCGACCTCAGCTTCCAAGAGCTGATCACAGAGGGCGCGAAACTCGCTGAAGGAGAGGCTGCCCTGAGGCGCTTCGACGCCTGCCGCCTCGAACATATCGGCATTGTAGTAGACCAGCGGCGTGCTGCTGTTGAAGGCCAGGCCTACCATGCCGTTCTCGTCCGAGTAATAGTCACGAACGGCAGGGATGAAGGTGTTGGGGTCGTAGCCGTCGGCCTCCATGAGCTGCCAGACGGGTATCAGACGCCCGGTGTCGATCATCGTCTGGGAGGACAGATCGAAGTTCTGAGTGATGTTGGGTGTGCCGCCGCTTTCGAACGAGGCCAGCAGCGCGTTGTAGGTATCGTCGTAGGAGCCCTGGAAGGTGGCATTGACGACGATATGGTCCTGGCTGGCGTTAAAGCGATCGACCAGTTCCTGGACCGTTTCGCCCAGGTTGCCACCCATGGCATGCCAGAACTCTAGGGTAATCTGTTCGCCAGCGGCTTCAGTCGCTGCCTCTGTGGCCTCGGCCGGCGCCTCCTGGACAGGGGCCTGTGCGGCCGGTGGCGCCGCACAGGCCGCCACGATGAGCGCCACGATGAGCACAAAGGTGAGAAGGCTCAGTCTGGTTTTCACATTCTCCTCCTGGTGATAGTGGTGGTGAATCGAACAAACGAACAACACAAACCATGATTGAACTACGGCAAGATGCCGTTAGGTCACAAAAGTAGGAACAGCATAGGGGGAAGCCGGGGATGGCCGGTCAGAAAGATTACCCTTTCAGGCCGGTCATGGCGATCCCTTTCACAAGTTGTTTCTGGGCGAACAGAAAGACAACGAGCGCGGGGAAGATGGCAATCACCGCGCCTGCCATCACGGGCCCCCAGTCAGCACCGCGGTCCAAGGTAGTCATGAAGTAGCGGATACCGATCTGGAGCGTGCGCATCTCTACGCTTTTGGTGATGATCAAGGGCCACAGATATTGATTCCAGGCACTGAGGAAGGCAAAAATGGCGAAGGCGCCAATGGAACCTTTGCTAAGCGGGACGAGAATCGTCCACAGATAGCGCCAATTGCCACAGCCGTCGATACGTGCGGCGTCGTGGAAATCCTTGGGAACTGTCAGAAAGAACTGGCGCAACAAGAAGACGCCAAAGGCACTGGCCAGGAACGGCGCGGTCAAGCCGAGATAGGTGTCACCCCAGTTCAAGCTCGAGATCAGCTGGTAGTTGGGAATGAAGACCAGCTCAAATGGAACCATGAGGCTGCCGATGACAAGATAAAAGAGCAGATTGCGCCCTGGAAATACCAGGATGGCAAACGCATAGGCCGCCATGATGCTGAATATCACCTGCGCCAGCGTAATAATGCCTGACTGGATCGTGCTGTTCAGCAAGAAACGGCCAAAGGGGTTGAGATTCCAGGCCACCACATAGTTCTGGTATGTCCATACCTTGGGCAATACAGACGGCGGGAAGGTGATGATCTGGGATGGTATCTTGAAACTCGTGAGCAGCGCGATCATGATCGGCAGCGCGATTGTGATGCCGATCAGAAGCAGCAACAGATTGACAAGGATATCAGTAATGCGAATGCGGGACACAGCGGCCGCGCGTTGGGTCTTTACAGCCATAGACAATAACAGTGCCTATTGATAGTGAACTCGCCGACTGGCCGAAGCATAATTGATAAACGACATGGCGATAACCATGATAGCCAAGATGTACGCCTGTGCTGAAGCCTGTCCCCGCTGGGGCGTACCCACAAAGGCTGTGTAGAAGATGTTGTAGACGAGTGTCGTCGTGGCCCGTCCCGGACCACCTTCCGTCAAGATATGGATCTCGCCAAAAGCCTGGAAGCTGTAAATGACATTGATAATCGCCAGAAAAAAGAGCGTGGGGGAAAGCAGGGGTAACGTTATGTGGCGAATCCGCTGCACGATACCCGCACCGTCGACCTTGGCTGCGTCGTAGAAGGTCTCGTCGATATTCTGAACACCAGCTAGCGCCACAATTACGTTGAACCCCAACTGGCGCCACGTCGTGGCAATGATCACAGCCAGCAGTGCCCAATCCTTGGACGCCAGCCAGTTGGGTGTCTGTTGCATGTTATCAAAAATCCCTACCTGCACCATCCAGTAGTTCAGATAGCCGACAACTGGATGATAGAGCCAGCGAAACAGAACCCCTGCCACCGCGCTGCTGATGATTACCGGCACAAAGATGAGCGCCCGGTAGAACCATGCCAGGCGACCTAGGGGATATGAGAGCAGAATGGCAAGCAACACTGCCAGGAAGATCCCCGTGGGCACGGTGCCAAACACAAAGAGCAGTGTCACACGCACGCTGTCCCAATAATCTGCGCTGGTGAGTAGCGACCGGTAATTCTCCAGGCCCACAAACCGCATTTGGCTGCCAAAGGGAGCAATACGGTTGAGACTCAACTGAAACGACGTGATGATCGGAATGAAAACAAAGAGCAACAGTCCCAGCAGCGTTGGTGTGAGGTATAGATAGCCCTCTAGCGCAGACCAGGTTTTGCTATGCCAAACAGACTGGGATTTTGCAGGCTCGTGGACAGCCACGGATGTGTCTAATGTTGACTGCGTCATGTTCAGTTCTTTGTATGCGGGGGGTCGAATGCGATAGCCAAATGGTCCAGTTCAGGCCACAACATTTGCAGCTCAGACATATGCAATTGGAACGCACAGGTGGGATAGCGTTTGCAAGTATAGCGTAATTCTGTCTGTGCCACAAGCAGCTACAAATGATCCGGATCTTATGCTAATAGCGGTTCCCCGCAAATGGTCAAGGATCTCATCGCCTTGCCTCACCACCAGCCCACGAACATCATAATCATATCGTTAAGCTGGTCATGGCAGTGTAATCGATCTAACGCGTTCCTGAATAGGACGCGCCGAGCCGTTACCCTAGGGTAACGGCTCGGTTTAAAATCAATGTTAACTGAATCTTAATTGATATCGAGCTGTCGTGAAGAGTGGAAGCGCCTCATCCACTTGCGGAGAGCAGAGGCCGGAACTTGTAGCCGTAGATGATCTGGCCTTCAGCGCCTTCCTCCCGCAGCTTGCGAGTGACCATTTCGACACGCATACCGATGTGAACTTCGTCAGTGCTCACATCGGTAAGTTGAGCCGTGACGACCGGCCCCTCGTCAAGCTTGATCAACGCAACTGTATATGGCTTTTGATCTTCATAGCCACGGGGCACATTGTACATCGT
>JACFMY010000264.1 GCA_019455155.1 Caldilineaceae bacterium | reverse complement strand
TTTTTCGACGGCCTCTCTGCCTACCCGCGCTGACTTTTTAGATTATCAACAACACCTGCCCAGCCGGCAGGGCCGCATCATCGTTGTCTCCCAGAGCACGTACCGTGCCAGGCCAGCGATCCGCCGCCAGGCACGAACGGCTCCCAACCCCTTTACAAACGTGCGGCGACCTGACAAAATGAGAGCCGCCACCATGCTCGCTGCCCTAATCAGTTTCATCACCGGTCGCCGCCGCGCCGAGCTCTGCCTCGGCACCTGCGGTCTCTTCGGCCTGCACAAGGTCAAGGTGCCCATCGATGCCCTGGACACCCACCTCTACTGTGTGGGCATGACCGGCAAGGGTAAGTCGAGCTATCTGCTCTCACTGGCGCACCAGCTCATCAGCCATTACCAGGGCATCGGCCTCATCGACCCCCACGGCGACCTGGTCTCCGACCTGCTGGCCACCCTGGCCTCGTATCCGCGCGGGCGACCGTGGCTGTCGGTGCCGGAGAACCGCGCGCGCATCGTCTACCTGGACCCGCGCAGCCGCAATGCACCGCCCTTCAACCCGCTGGTGACGCGGAGTGTCCAGCCCTACGTCATCGCCCAAGGCGTCATCGAGGCCTTCAAACGCACGTGGCCGGCCGAGCTGGCGGCTGCGCCGCGCTTTGCAAACATAACCCTCCACAGCCTGCTCGTGCTCATCGCCAACCGGCTCTCGCTGCTGGAGCTGCCGCAGCTGCTCACCAACCGGCCGTATCGCGAGGGCCTGCTGGCTCACGTGCAGGACGAAAAGGTGCACCATTTCTTCCACGCGCGCTTCGACCGCTGGGGCCGCGAGACGCCGCTCATGATCGAGTCCCTGCTCAACAAGGCCACGGCCCTCACCCTCAATCCTTTCCTGGCCCCCATGTTGGGCGCGTCCACTTGTCTCGATCTGCGCAGCATCATGGACCGCGGCCAGATCCTCCTGGTCAACTTGCGCACACCCGACGAGGAGACGCGCAACCTGCTGGGCAGTCTGCTCATGACCTCCTTTGAGCAGGCTGCATTGACGCGCGCGGCGCTGCCGAAGGCGCGGCGCCGGCGCTTCTTTCTCTTTGTGGACGAGTTCCAGAAGTTTACGGCCAACGCGGGATCGGTGACGACGCTGGCCGAGATCCTGAGCGAGTGCCGCAAATATGGTTTGCACCTGGTGTTTGCCCATCAAAGCTGGGCCCAGCTCTCCGGCCATCAGCGCCTGGCGGGCGCGCTGGAGCAGGCGCAGGTGAAGGTCATCTTCGGCAGTGGGCGCCAAACCGCGCAGGCGCTGGCTTCCGGGCTCTATTTGCCGGATCCGGAACGGATCAAACACCAGATAGCAGATCCCCAAGTGCAGGACCGCACGCACCCGCTTTTCGAAAACGTGGCCAACCAGCTGGAGATGGCGGTACAGGAGATCATGCGCCTGCGTCGCCGCTGCATCCTGGTCAAGCTGCCCGAGAGCGATACCCTGCTGCGCCTGCGCACCCCGACGCTGCCGCGACCGACCATCTCCCTGAGGGCGCTGGACAAGCAGCGCGCCGCGCTGGCGCAACAGACCCGCCACCTGGCCCAGCCGCCCACGCCGCGCGCGGCGCCCCTACCGCGTGTCGCCACTGTCGTCACTGAGGAGGAGTCATCCGCCGGCGCCTGGAAGTCTGCGCTGTGGCGCAGCGCCACAAAGGTGCCGGCCAGCGACACGGCCATATCTTGAGCAGGTCCCGGGTCCCAGGGCCACTGCCGACCCCTTGACCCTTCTCACTGTTTGATGTCTTGTGTTATACTAATGTCAGCTATGATTAGCTAACTGTGATGAAAGGAGCCGGAACTTGACCAAGCAACGTCTGATTCGGGTGGTGTCAGCCACCGAGGCGAAAAATCGATTCGGAGCCGTTATCAAGCGGGCCTACGCCGGCGATGAGCATCTCATCATTGAACGGGATGGCATTCCGGTGGTAGCCATTGTGCCCATCCAGGACTACGAACGTCTGCTCGCCGGCGAAGAGTTGGCTCCAGAGGTTAAGGAAGAGGTTGGCCAGAGCAGCAGGGCGGCCAGTTCCCGGGCACGTTTGCGCGCGGTGCTGGCCGAGACCGGCCCGCAAATGCCGAGCGTGGCGCAAGAGGATGTCGAACAGGATATTCAGCAAGCAATTGAGACGGTGCGCCGACAAGCATGAAAGTCGTGCTGGACACGAACGTCTGGGTCAGCGCCCTCATCAACCCGCGCGGCACGCCGGCTAACATCGTCAGCCACGCCGTCGAGTTTGACCTGGCTACCTCTGAAGAGCTGCTGGCAGAACTGGAACGCGTGCTGCGTTATGGCCGCATCGCACGGCGCTATCAGTTGACCGACGAGATGGTCGACGATTATCTTATGGCGATTCGACTCGACTGTGAAGTCCTAAATTTCACCCACGACATTCAGGTGGTGCAGGAGGATCCGGATGACAATGCGGTACTGGCCTGCGCCGTGCACGCCGCTGCAGACTATATCGTGTCCGGCGATTCCCACCTGATTGACTTGAAGATCTACGCAGGGATCCGCATCCTGACCCCGGGCGAGTTTCTGGTTGAGTTGGATCGGCGGGCCTAAGCTCGACCCGGCGGCTCGTGCGTTGCTTCCCGCAAGCCCTCATCAGGTAATAGCCGCTGGCGCTGCTTGCCCAACCCAGCCACGGACCAGATCGGTCCCGTGAGGATGGTCTCCGCGGCCAGCTCGCCGAAAGTGGTGAACCAGAAGCGATGGTCGCCACCGGCGCGCTCGCAGACCCGCCTGAGGTTCTGGAGCCGTTTGGGCCCGGTGGTGACCGTTGCCACTATCATCGACTCCGCCCCGAAATGCTCCTTGAGTATGCCACTGCCCTGCAGTTGGCGATAGGCGAGTACCTTGCGCCGCCAGGAACGCAGCTGCCACTGACTTGGCTCCACCGTGACCGTGCCCCGATCTATCTCCAGGAAGATCCAGGCGGCATGGCTACTGGGCAACACCAGCCTGGCGTAGCCGTCCGGCACCAGGGTGACCGTCAGCGACTGGTTATCTTTGATGAGGATCTCGACCCTGGCCGGCTCCCGGCGCAGGATCGCCTCTCCCGTCCATTCAGCCATGGTGACGCCGTGGTCCAGACACGCCTGCTGCAAGGCGAGGCGAAAGTCGGCCACGGCCAGCGTGTGCTCCGTGAAGAGCAGGTTGCGTTCGGCATCTCTGGGTTTCCATTCGATTTCACGCACGTCCACGCCCAGCTGTTGCGCCACCAGCTCGGCGCCGCTCCGCGCCAGGGCGTAGAGGTAGGGCTTGGCTCCCGTGCGCTGGCCTGGGTAGATCGGCTGCTCGATGCGCCGCAGGATACCTGCCCGGACCAATTGTTGCAGCCGGCGCTGCGTCACACGCACGCCGGCACGTGCCGCCACCGGTTGGCCCTGCCTGCCGGCCAAGTAACTGCGTAAGCGTACGATCTGGTCGGTGCGCAAGATGCCGGCCATGTGGATCTCGCACACCAACTCCAGGTCCAAAGGCGCCAAGCGCAGCGACTTAAGGCGCGTGGTGGCGCCAAAGGTCGTCGCGCCACCCGTCGGGTGGGACGGTTTTCTGCGCCGCGGCCGCGGCGGGCGAGTTGGGGACTGGTACACGATCTGCTCCGGTTGGCTCATCGGTGAGTTCTTCTCCTGTGTCGAGTATAGCATGTGCGTTCAGCGGCTGTTCGGCCAACGCACGCCGCGTGCGGCTCCGGATCTCCGCCAGCAGGTCGTCGACCGGGAAGCCATCGCGCTGGCACAATTGCCGGCGCGCCACGGCCAGCTGTTCTTCGTCGGGATAGCGCCCCGCATCCAGTTGCGCGATGCTCACCTCCTGCAGAGCATTGGCCACGGCGCCTTCGCCGGCGGCACGGCGCACCAAGAAGCAAAAACGGTCAAGGGTGCGGAAGCGCTCTGCCACCGCGATGAGCTGCTCCTCGGCCGTGAATTCGGTCGTGGTGTGGTCGATGATCTTCGGCGCCGCGCCGGAATAGGGACCGATACCGTACTGGACATTCATCCACACTGGCTCCTCCTTCTTGACCTTGTACGCGTCGTAACGAAAGAAGTGGCGCGCCAGGTACTCGCGGTCGTCGGGATTGTGGACGAGACCGATGATCTGCGTGCCCATCTGCATGAGCACGTTGCGGATGCGCTCGCCGGCAATCTGGGTCAGGCTCTGGTGCGCAATGGTGAGGTTGCAGCCGTAATTGCGCGCCACCACGCTCACCAGCTCCTCCAGATCCTCGGCCATGACGGTGTTCTCCAGACTGTGGAAGCCGAGGAGCTGGGTCACCTCGTCGATGATGAAACCCAACGGCCGCGCGCGGCCCGCCATGCCGCGCTCCTTGAGATAGTCGGTGACCAGGCGGAAGAGCCAGAGGAGCTTGAACTGTCTGCGTACCGGGTCGCGCTCGTGGCGACCGTCCACAAGCAGCGTCAGGCACTCGTGGTCCACGGCCGGGATGGAGATGCCCTCGCGGTCGGCGGCAAAGGTGGCCTGCATGGCCGGGTCGGCCAGGAACGGCAGCAGTTTAGTCAAGAGACTCCCTGTGCGCCGGCGCTGGAGTTCCGGCTTGAGCCGGGCATACTCGCGCAGGTATTCGAGCGCAGGCTCCAGGTCGGTATACGTCGCGCGCAGCGTCTCGCAGCGGATCTTCCAGCGCTTGGGCTGGCGCAGAAGGTCGGCTACCTCAGTCACCTGTAGCCCCAGGGCCGCCGCAAGCTGCCCGGCGTAGATGCCGGCCTCGAACAGGGCGTTCCAGCCCTCAACACTCGCCGTGGCAAGATGCGGGTCGATGCGCCGAAAGATCTCCAGTGGGCGGTTGGCCACGGCAAACCAACTTTCCTGTGCGTGGCGCCGGCGATACAGGGGCATGGGGGTCACGCTGTCCGACGCACCTAAGTCTACATACCGTACGCGCGGCCACAGCAGTTCCTGTACGGCCGGCGGCTGGAGAATGAGCCGGTCCAGGAAGTTGTCGATGGTGCCACCGGTGGGATCCAACACGACCTGGGGGCTGCCGCGCAGAAAGTCGATCCAGGCCAACAGACGGCCCAAGGCGCGGGATTTTCCCGAACCCGGCCCCCCCATGAGGTGGATGCCGCTCCGCCGTGCGTCGTCACCAAACCAGACCGCTTGGCCCACCAGGTCGGGCGAGACCGTCAAGCCCGTGCTGCTCGGTGACGCGGGCAGGTATGCTTCCATGCGAGACCTCCATTTGTTATCATGTCCGTAGTCACGTCGGGTAACCTTCCACGGCCCGCTTGACGGCGGCCGGCAGGTAACCCGCCCAACGTGTCTCTCCGCCGACAAGGGGGTGGGGCTCAGTTTTGATCTGAGCCCCAAGACGGCATGGAGGTCCGCCGCGCAACACGGGAGCAGCACTCAGAAGGCATCCTGCGCCTGCAGCGTGGAGAGCGGACACGGCTTGAATAAGCGGTCGCGCTCGATGGCCATGCCCAGCTTGCCGCGGTTCTGCTCGAGTTCCGAGAGGCGGAAGTATCCCAGCTCCGGGAAGTCGCCATGAACAAACCCGTAGAAAAGGTCTTCGCCGTCGAACTCGATGCCGAACCAGGTCCAGTGGAAATCCGGGTAGAAGAACTTGCAGATGACCATGGGATCCCGGTCGTGGGTCGTGGCCCCCAACGCCGGCAGCTGCGCTCTGAGCGCCTTGGTTAGTAGTTTCACAGGAATCACCTCCCCTCTTGGGCATAGGTGTCACGCCCTGGGGCGCTGACTGCCCAGGCGGAAGAGCAAGCCGGCCTGCCGTTCCTCCTGGACACCTGTGTCGCCAATCACCTGGCGGAACGCCCCCTTGCTGTGCCGCGTGGTCGAACCTCGGCCTGCCGTCCATGGGCCTCACCGGCCCGCGCCAAGGCACATCTTGTGAGATCTGCCCTCGCGCCGATCGGTGAGCCGCACTTTGGTGGCGTGCCTCGGGCTGGTTAGGTCCGAGGCACGCCGGTCGGCACATTAGGACTGGGCCGCGAGATCCTGTCCTACGACGGGTGAGAGCAACGTCACCAGCCCCCGGCTGTCGTGGTTGACCTGGTAGCACACGACCTCAACCTTCTCATCCGGGTTCAGGAAGACCCGGAACAGGTAGTCGGTCGTGGCCGGCGCCTGCACGCATGGGAGCAGTCGCGGTAGGTTGTGCTCGCCCTCGAGCGAGCGCACCACCAGCATCCCGGCCAGGCGCACGCTGTTGTACCAGTAGCGCACGCCAGAAGCTTTGAGCGCCGCCAGCACGCTGTCCAGCGCCGCTTCCAACTCGGCGCGGAACGCCGGCGGCTCGCCGCTGCTCGCATGATAGAGCACGGCGCCCAGACGCCAGCTGGTGTTCTTTTCACCCACTTTCCGGCCATCGTAGAGCTCGATGGCCGTTCGTGTTCGCTTGGTCACGGTTCTCCACCTCCCTTCACCAGCACGATTCCGGCACGGGGCCGGCGCTGGGCTCAGACAGCGATCTTGCGCGTCGTCTGGACCCAACGGGCTGGCGACGGTGAATGTTGGTGCGGGAAACTGGGTTGCTCTGTGGTAGGACATCGGCCCGTCCCTCTATGTCGTCCACAAGGTCGTGAATCCGCCTCATTACGTGCTGTTCGACTTGAGGATGCCGAAAGGCACCCCGGCAATCTGAGGCGGCGGCGCCTCGTAGCGCTGAGGCTGCTCGCGCAGCAGCGGCGGATTGATGCTCAGCAGCAGCTCACGCAGGAGCACGTAGTAGTGCCGGTAAACCTGAAAGAGGCAGGCGTGACCCTGGCGTGCGCCGATGTGATTGCGATGGGGCAGCGGTGCCGCCGCGTAGCGCGCCCAGTATTGCGCCTGCAGCTGCAGGTGAGCCACATTGACTGTAGCTTCCGTGGCGTGCTTGCGCGTCTTGGCTATCAGCTCTTCGCACCAGGCGACAAAGGGTTTGGCGTGCTCGCACAGGTCGCCCAGCGCGCTGGGCTCGGGCAGCTCGAACGCTTGCTTCTTCATCCACTTCTCCTCGAAGTCGGTCAGCCGGCTCATCGGCGCCTCACCTTGGTCACGCGTTCGCCGCCCAGTAGGATCCCCAGCAGGCCCGGCCGCTGTTCGATGACCACATCGTCTTTTTGTTCGGCGGGCGGGTTCAGGGGCGTCAGCACGACTTCCTCGATGCGGTTCACCGTGGCCTGGCGGATGGACAAGAGCGTGTTGGCCTGGGCCTGGCGCATGGTGTGGCAGAAGAGCTCCAGATCCGCCTGATCCCTGCTGTTCTGACGTGGTTTGTCGCGGATCTCACGGTCAAAGGTCACAAACTCTTCCATGCGCAGCACGGCGCGCACCGAGATTGTGTGGCTCAGGCGGTAGCCATGTTCGCCCTTGACGGCCGTGGCCAGCTGGATGGCCAGGTCGGTACGCAGCTTGTCGCTGATGTACTCCTCGTCTGCGGTGGGCGCCCGGCCGTTGCGCACCAGTGCCGAAACCGGCAGCGCCAAGCCGCCGCTACCCGGCGTGGCCGGACCGGTGGCAAGTTCCAACTGGATGGTGGGGCCTTCCGTCCGCTTGGTCATGGGTCCTCCCGTTGTTTCGATAGGGTCTTGTTCAGCTCGTTCAGGAACTGCTCCGACTCGTCGCGCAGCTCCCTGATGATGTCGTCAACGGCAAAGTGCACCGTATCACGCCGGTTCTCCGTATCGTTGTGCTGGGTCCGAGCGGTCAGCTCCACAATCCACAGGAGCACGATGACGAAGAGCAGGACAACGAGCATGCCGCCGACAAAGGCGCCGAATGTCATGGTTCCTCTCCTTGGGTTCGCTTGAGAAACTCGTTCGACACACGGTCCAGCTCAGCCACAACCCGTTCCACGATCTGGTCGGACGGCGTGCTCTTGGGACCGCGCAACGCCCACGCGCCGAGCATCGTGACAAAAATAACCGTCAGCAGCACGCCCAGGCCGGCCAGGATCAGGAGCAGGTCCATGGTCGCGGTCGGGCAGATACAGGCGACCAGCTGCAGGGGGTAACCCCCCGAGTCGTAGAGCGTGTTGCCGTACTGGTCGGTGATGTGCAGCGGTGACGTGTAGGACAGTGGGATGGCGTCCGGCCCGCTGCATGCTTCAAAGAGCGGCCAGAGCCATTCGTAGACAGATCTGAGCATGGTGCGCACCTCCTCAGCGCAGGAGGTCGATGACCAGCGGCCGGCGCCGGTGCATCTCGGCCAAATCGAGTCTCATGGCCCGGTCGATCTCGGCCAGCGCCTGGTCGCGCAGCTGCCGTTCGGGGCTGACGGTGCGGCGATAGAGGAACTTCCGGGCCCGCGGCGAGGCGGCATACAGGGCGACCAGCAGACCCGTGACGGCCAACAGCACGAGGACGCCGGCTGTAACCGCGACGAAGGCGAAGGCAGCCGCGCCCACCGGAGGCGGTAGCGTGAACATAGTGGCATCCTCCTCAGGGCTCCATCGTATCCATGATCTTCTGCGCACCGCGCGTCGCAATGTCCTGCATCTGCTCCAAGTAATGCTTGCGGAGTGCGGCATCCAGTTCGTCCAGTTCCGGCAGCGCAAACAGCGGCGAACGCATGGCCTTGATCAGCTCGGCCGCGGTCAAGGTCGCGTCGGTTTTCCACAGGCTATAGCCGTAGATGAAGCTGACCGCGTCCTGGGCGGCCGTGCTCTCTTGGGCCACACGGATCATGTGGACGATGTGTTGCTCCAGCTGCTTGCGCGTGTGCTTGTCTAGTGCACCAGGTTGTTCTAGGAGCGCTAGCGCCAAGGAGGCTTTGAGGGCCAGCGGGTTGGGTGAAGTTGCCATGGTGGGATCCTTTTTCCTGCTGCTCAACGAAAATCGACCTCGGCAGTGGCGCCGGGGAATACCGTGACCTTGCGGCCCGAATAGACGGAGCCCGGTTCGAGCACCTTGTAGTTGCCCGCCGGCAACAGGGGAAACGCGGCAGCCTTCAGTTCCGTGCCCTGTTCGTCCTTGTA
>JACFMY010000263.1 GCA_019455155.1 Caldilineaceae bacterium | reverse complement strand
TGTGCTCGAAGTATGCCGTCGCCGCCTCGTTGATCTCGTAGAGGCGGTCCCGCAGCTGGCCGCTCTCATCTCCTTCCGCTTCAGCCAGGTCGATACCAACTTCTCGAGCCAGCTGCTGCAGCGCCTCGCGAAAGCCCAGGTTCTCTTTTCGCATCACAAACGAGAAGATGTCGCCGCCGGTTCCGCACGCGCCGAAACAGTGCCACGTACCTGTATGGGGAAAGACGACAAAACTGGGAGTTCGCTCGCTGTGAAACGGACAGAGTCCTTTATATACGCTGCCAGCGCGCTTAAGCGGCGTATAGCGGGAGATAAAGTCGACGATGTCTACCCGCTGCTTGACTTCGTCCGCGACGCTGCCGGTTACGCTCATGGACTCTCCACCGCCACAGCAGGATCCGCTTTGGTCACTGCACTTGGGTCGTAGGGCATTATAACGTTTGTTCTATAGGGTGTCAAAGCATCAACTGGGGAGACGCCTTACGATTACTGCGGCTTGCCGGCACGCGCTTCTATTCCGTCCCTGGCAACTGGTAGCGACGGGCAACCGCGGGGTAAATGCGCTCGGCCTCGGCAAAGACATCGGCTAGCTGCATCGCTTTGAGCAAATTGCCCCGCGTCCGGATCTTGCCCGTGTAGAAGGCCTTCTGGGTACTCTCCTTGCCCAGCCAGAGATTGTGGAGCAGATCTGCGGGCAGCGAGATCTCCAGATTGGCGCGCCCTGGACGGGGACCATAAAAGACCTCCATCGGCGGCTGGCGGCCATCGAGCAGGATTTCGGTCTCAGGTTCTGTGGTGTTCATGCGTATGACCAGATTGCTGCGCATGAAAGAGTCGATGTGGTCCGGGTGTTGCACGACATAATCAAAGACCTCTTTCATCACCGCATAGAACTGATCCGGAGAGTGAAACACCGGCATGATCTGGATTGCCCCTTCTTATGATGCAGCTCAACCGCCAGAGCTCAAGGTCGGCACGCGGCCGGCTCGGTGGGATTGGGTCAGTAGCGCTCGCCCCAGGACGCTCTCATACCATTCTACATAACGCTGGATCGTATTGGACAGGTGGTGCGGCCGCGACCGTTCCAGGCTCGCTTCGCCCATTTCCGCCCAGCGATTGCGCTTGGACAGGAATAGCTGAACGGTACCGGCAATGCTCGCTGGGTTGTATGGGCTGAAGAGATAGCCGTTGACGCCATGCTCTACCAGTTCCGGCAGCGCGCGGGCATTTGCCACCAGCGCCGGCTTGCCACAGGACATGGCCTCAAGCGTCGCAATGCTCTGTAGCTCCGCCGCACTCGGCATGATGAAGGCATCGATACTGTTGAGCAGCAGCGGCAGATCTTCACTCGAAACATAACCAGGAAAGACAATGCGCGCGCTCAGGCCCCGGCGGGCCACCAGGTCCATGAGTGTCTCACGATACATGCCCTTGCCTGCTATGGCAAACTGCACCGGCTCCTTGTCCAGCAAGGCGGCAGCCTCGACCAGATCATCGAGACCTTTTTCCCGATCGACGCGACCGACATAGAGCAACACTGCCCTGTCCAGACTGAGTCGATAGCGCCGCCGCATGATCTGCGGGTCCAAATTGGGCCGGGGGTAGAACTCTGTCTGGTCCACACCACAGGAAATCGCTTTGACAGGAATGCGAATGTCCTGTTTGCGCAGAATGGAAACTGCGGTTTCCGTCGGGGTCGTGGCACTGTCTAGCTGGTTGAAGACTTCGAGCATGTTGTGCCACATGGCCTTGTGCACCACGCCCTGCACACGCCGTGGGATGTACATGTTACTGGACCAGTTGGCGGGTAGGAAGTGATTGGTACCCACTACGCGGATGCCGCGGCGATGCGCCAGCCGCAGCACCGTACGATTCAGGAAGAAGTGATCCTGAATATGTACGATGTCGGGGCGGAACTCAGCCAGGGTGTCATCTACCAGGCTATCGCTGAAGGCTGTGATGTTGAGGTTATGGCCAATGTGCAGCGCTGGCACTGTCTGAACCACGACGCCGTTGACTACCTTGCGCTGGGGGATGCCCTTTTCTGATGGCGCCAGCGCCATGACATCATGCCCCGCCTGCACAAGCCCCTCTGCCAGCCGGATCATGAACACCGCCTGGCCGTTGTCTTTCCGGTAATATGACTGACCTGAAAACAAGATGCGCATAAATCTTCTCACATTTTATCATGGCAGGCTGGAAACCACCGCGTCGTCATTGTCATTATCGGGTCTATGTCACACCAAAGGCGACTTCCCAGCGCCGGTCAGATGCTGCGCTAATCCACGCGCGGCCCTAACCACGTCCGGAACGTCGCCCGCCCCCAAACCGAAATGTGCCCTTCACCCTCAGCAGCACTGCTAGGGTGTAACCTCGTCCATGTGCGTAATGCGGCGAAACATGCTTCGGTACAATGATATGAAGATCAGGAGCAGGATGGCGGCGCCGATCAGCGCGATGACCTGCAGCCACCATTCTAGCTGCGCCAGATATGCGCCCAAATGATAGCCAATCCAAACGATCAAACCCGTCCACACGGGTTCTACCACAAGGCTTACCAACACCAGACGATACCAGGGCACGCGGGCCAGCCCAGCTGAGACAAGCGTCGGAATGGTGAGCATGCCCAAGGATACCTTGGCCATAAGGTATAGCTTGACTCCGTGCTCCCGCACGCTCTGTTCAAGCTGCGCCATCTGCATCTTCCGGCGTTGAAACCAGCCGAATCGGTACAGAAATCCGCGGCGGCCGCCAAAATAACCTAGCGAATACCACCAGTAGTCGGCCAGGAAATTGCCGACCGCCGCGGCTCCAAAGACCAACTCCACCTTCAAAATACCCCCGGCGGCCATCGCGGCAGCCACCAGGGTTACCCCAGGCCCTTCCACGAATACCAGAATTGTGATGATCAAATAGCTCCAATACCCCAGGTCAGGCGGCGCGCCCGTCCGTAGAGCAACCCAGATCTGCTCAACTATTTCCATACTGGGTATTACGCTGCCGGAGCTCACATGGTTTCATCTGTTTTGGCCCGTCTCTTCGCGCTGGTCACGCGCGAGTGCGTTTGTTCCAATTCAGGATTTTATAGCATGATCGTAAATGGCTGTAAATTCCCTGGCCCTGGGTACCCAAGCGCCACTGGCCCACGCGCAATGATCCCGCCACGAATGGTACCGTTCGGAACCACAGGAAAGTGTGCAGATGAAGACACCCCTTTACCACAGGTTACCACCGCAGACACAACGCCTTTGGTTTGCGATGACCGCCTCTCTGGCCATCTTGCTGACCCTGCTATTTGGTCTCATCGATGCGCCGCTCCAAACCCCTTCGGCGCCCACGGGGATCGTCTCCCTGGAATTGGCGGGCGATAGCGCCACAGCTGGGCGCATCTTGCGTGAGTGGGGCGCCGGCGGTCTGTTGCTGGCTGCCTTTGGCCTGGGCCTTGACTACCTGTACATGGTAGCATATGGCCTTGCCATCGCACTGGGCTGCCGGCTTGTCGCTCAAGGGAGCCGCTCTCTGTGGCTTGCCCGGGCCGGCCAGATCCTGGCGTGGGCGCTGGTCTTTGCCGTGGCAGCCGACGCCGTAGAAAACTATGCGCTCATGCGCGTGCTCCTGGGGGCATCTGAGCCGCTGTGGCCTCTCCTGGCCCGCGTCTGTGCGCTGGTCAAGTTCACGCTTGTCGGCGCCGGCCTGCTCTACGTGGCCATGGGGACCATACGCTGGCTGCTGGCCCGGCTTCTCAAGACGCAAGAAATCTAGCAGCGCTAGACGCACATCAGTGGAGACAATATGATGCAAGCACGCTATGTTCACACGAACTTGACCGCGCGCGACTGGCGCGCCCTGGCCAACTTCTACATCCGTCTTTTTGGCTGCGAGATCGTGCCGCCTGAACGTGACCTGTCGGGGGCTGCGCTGGAAGCGGGCACCGGACTTCCGGCCGCGCATCTGCGCGGCGCGCACCTGCGGCTGCCCGGCTATGGGGAGATGGGACCGACCCTGGAAATCTTTTCGTATGACGAGTTGGCGGAACGGCCCCCGACCACCGTAAACCGGCCAGGGTATGGCCATGTTGCGTTTGAGGTGGATGATGTCGTCGCGGCCCGCGCGGAGGTGCTGGCCGCGGGCGGGCGGCCCGTGGGTGAGGTGGTCACGTTGACGGTGTCCACCGGCGCGCAGGTGACGTGGTGTTACGTCACCGACCCAGAGGATAACATCGTCGAGCTGCAGGCATGGCGCCGGTAGATTGCCTGCCGCCGCCACGGTGAGCTGTCCAGGCCCGGCCACCGTGGCGGCGGCATGATAATTCGTCAGGCGCGGATCTCCTGCCGCTGGAAGAGCACGTAGGCCAGCGCAAAGAGCAGGATCGTCGCGGCGATCAGCCCCGTGAGCTGTGGCCAGGTGAGCATGATACTCTGCCCCAACGGCAGCGGCGCGCCAAGGATGGCTCCCTGCATCTGCGTGGGCAGCAAGAGCCCGAATGAGCGCACGGCAGGGTTCAGCAGGCCGATGGTCGCCTCGACATACAGCGTATTGGGCGACAGCCGGGAAAGCGTCTGCTCTAGCTCGATCTGCTGGAGGATCTCCTGGGGGGTGCTATATTGGATTGGGCTGAGGGTTTGCGCCAGCAAACCAGCCAGGATGCCCCAGAAGATGGTGAAGAAGAGCCAGACAGAAAGCGACGCAAGCGCGGCCGTGGCCGGCTGGCGAAAGAGCGTCGAGAAGACCATACCCACGGTCAGCCAGATGGCGCCATAAAAGATCGTGGCAATCAAGAAGACCAGGCTGCGCGCCACTTCTTCCCCGCTCGGCGGCAGTCCCAATCCCAGCATGCCCATCCCCATGACCAGCAGCCAGATGGCGGTCAACACCAGACTCAACGTGAAGAAGCCAGCGAGGAACTTGCCAGCCAGCAGGGCATCGCGGTAGATGGGCTGGGCCAGCAGCCGCGACATGGTGCGCCGGCTAAATTCGCCGTTGATGGTGTCGAACGCCAGAGCTATCGCAATGAGCGGGACGAGAAAGCTGAGAAAGCCCACAAAAGCGGGCAGTGGATCGCGGCCTGTTGTGAAGAGACGCAAGAAAACGAACGGATCCTGGCTCACCGTCGACTTCAGGCTCTGCAGCGCCGTGTAGACTGTGCCAATGGCCGTCAGCAAGATGAGTATCTCAAGAATACGCATCCGCACGTTGGTCAGGTGGTCCGCCATTTCTTTGCCTACGACAGCCCACAGCCCCGTCCATGGCGATCCCTCGCGGCTGCGCGTGCCTGTCGCTGCCTGTAGCTGCGGTTGCTGCGCGTCAATTGCCTGCGCCATTGTGATCCTCCTTGAAGTAGGTGCTGTAGATATCGTCCAGACTGGGGGCCTCCACATCGAGGCTATAGAGACGGCCGCCTGCATCGACGACTGCCGTCGCCACTTCAGCCCGCAGGTCACGGACACCTGTGATCACGAAGCGACGGTTGCCATTCCGTTGTACATCGCCTACACCGGCTAGCTGCTGCAGCGCGCCCTCTAGCCGGCCGTTGTCACCTTCGGCCTCAACATGGATGCGATAGCCGCCGGCCAGCACCCTATGCGCCAGCTCGGCGACGGTGCCTTGGAGCACCAGGCGCCCCTGCGAGAAGAGACCGACGCGGTCGCATACGGCCTGGACCTGATGCAGCAGGTGCGATGACAGCAGAATGGTAATGCCCTCTTCCTTTAGGTGCAGGATGAGCCGGAGAAAGCTCCGCGCGGCTTCCGGATCCAATCCCAGTGTCGGCTCGTCCATGATGATCAGCTGTGGCTCTTTGAGCAGCAGTTCGGCCACGCCAAGGCGCTGGCGCATGCCACGCGAAAAGGTCGACACCGGCCGGTCGATGTTCTCTATCAGGCCCATGCGCTCAATCGCGGCGGTGATGCGCGGTCCCGCGTCGCTACGCGAGAGGCCGTTAAGCCGTGCGATGTAGCTCAGGTTGTCGCGCGCGGTCAACTCGTCATAGAAACCGACCGCGTCGGGCAAGTAGCCCACGCGGGCCTTGACCTTCAAGGGCTGGCGCTGGGGATCAAAACCTAAGACCTGTACGGAGCCCCCCGTCGGCTCGGTCAGACCCAACATCATAAGGATGGTCGTGGTCTTGCCAGCGCCGTTTGGGCCCAGAAGGCCAAAGATTTCGCCCTTGCGCACGGTCAGGTCTAGGTTGTCCACGGCAACAAAGCTGCCATAGCGTTTGGTCAACTGTTCGGCACGCAAGACTACTTCGGTCATGGGAAGGCTCCTTTCGCCTTACCGGCGGCCAAAGCGGCCCACTGCCAACGCCACAGCCGCCACCGCGACGGCAATGAGCGCCACGCCAGCAACACCCCACAGTGTAGATGTCGTTACGGTGATGCGCATCTCCATATTCTTGGTCGACGCCTGGTCAGAGCGCGCTGAGTAGCTGACGACATAGTCACCGTTGATGGCCTTATCCGCAGGCTGTACGTTGGCTGTCACCTCAACCGTCTGGCCGGGCGCCACCTCGGGAATCGACTCGGGCTCTAACGTCACATTCCAGCCACTAGGCGCGTTGGCGCTCACCTTGACTTCACGCGCCGGTGCAGTCCCCGTATTGCCTACCACTAACTTGAAACTGGTCGAGCGGCCTGCATTAGCCTCGCCGGACAGGCGGCCGTCCGGCGTGCTGAAGGTCAGCTCGGCCTGGCCTACGACCTCAGCCTCCAACGGCAGCGAAGCGGACAGATCCCCACTCTGGGCGTTGACTGTGACGGGGTAGGTGCCGGCAGGTACTTCGTTGAAGGCGCGTACCTCTACCGATAGGCGCTTTGACTCGCCGCCCGTGAGCGGGATAGAGGTCACATCCTGGCCGTTGAGTGTAAAGGTCGCCAGGAACGCTGGCGGCGTCTCAGCCGATAGGCTGACATTCATATCGTCGCCGCCTTCGTTCTTCACCGTCACGTTATAGCGGAAACTGCTGCTTGGCTTGCCGCGCAATGTTGGCAGGTCAGTGTCCAGCGTCAGCTGGGGCGGTGCTTTCTCCTCAACAGTGAGTGTAAGCGGGAGGCGTGATGTCTCGTCCGCGCCGGTGGCCACAACGGTGAACGCGTGAGGGCCTGCCTCTGCGTTGGCCGGCGCCTCGACCCGGAGATCGACGGCGCTGTCGTTCTGACCATCGACGTACACGGCTGTCACCGTGCGCGAGCCGCCGCGGAACGATACCGTCCAGCCTTCCGGTACGTCCTCAACAGCCAGTTTCACGGCTTCCGCAGATCCGGAGCGTAGCTTGAGCGGCAAGTTCAGGCTTTCGCCACGGCCAATGATTTGGGCCGGATAGGTTGTGAAGATTGTAAGTGGCTGGGCTGTGGCCTCAGCAGTGGGCACGGCAGCTTCGTCCTGGGCTGCGGCCACACCTGGGAGAAGGGCGAAGAGAGTAACCAAAAGCACAGAAATGATTGACTGATACTTGCGCATAGTCCACTTCCCTCTTTCCGGTCACAAGTGATGAGATCGAGATTCAATAGATTAAGTTGGTTGGTAGATTGACAGGCCATCCCACAAAAGATGCTTACCGCCTTGGCGACAAGCATCTTTTCATGGTATGACATAATTCAATTATCAAATTTGGGCTTGGAAAAGCATGAAGATTGGATAAAAAAACGATTAAAAGATGGGGTGACCAGGGTAAGAATCGTGGATGAAAGCGGAAAAACGGGTCCGCCCGGCGTGGTTGTATCCCATTTTCAGGCAGCTCAGATCCAGCAGGCGCGGTCGGCACATGAAGAAGCTGCCCGTGTCTCGCCTGACCTGAATCGAACCACTGTTGCAGTTGCACTCGAGGCAGAGGGCGCCCGCTTCCCGGCTGGGGAGCTACTGGCGTGGGAACAGCTAGAGGTCGTTCTTGCCGACCATAACGGTTGCTTTGTTCTGAAGTGCGGCGCCCTGGAAAAGATCCAGGCCTTCTCCGAAATGACCAATCGCGTCTATACGCTCATGCCTACTGAAGGGGCGCCCACCATGTTAGTCTCTGGGATCCCCATGCACCGTATCAAGGGAACCGACCCGTATCGCGATACCCTCAACAAGCTGCGGGCCGTGGGACGGATCGATGGGCCGGTGCTAGATACCTGCACCGGCCTTGGCTACACCGCGTTGGAGGCCGCGCGCACGGCCACGCACGTCACGACCGTTGAGCTGGACCCCGCCGTCCATACCATCATCCAGCTGAATCCATGGTCCTGGCGCCTCTTTTCAACTTCCAACATCACCCCGTTGATCGGCGATTCCAGCGAGGTCATCACAAGCTTTCCCGACGCGTCCTTCCAATGCATCATCCATGACCCGCCCATGTTCAGCCTGGCCGGTGATCTATATGGGCTGCCCTTCTACCGCGAGCTGCGCCGCGTCCTGCGGCGAGGAGGACGGCTCTTTCACTATATTGGCAATCCCGAGAGCAAATCGGGCGCCAGCGTCACCAAAGGCGTTGTGCGCCGCCTGCAAGAGGCCGGCTTCAGGAACGTCCAGCCGCGACGGGAGGCGTTTGGCGTTTTCGCCCGGTGAGAGCCGCCCCGCATAGCTGGTTGGCCGCTGCGGGCCTGAACCTGGCGCCGCCAACCAGCCGGCCCAGCAATCCCGCGCGCTGCCCTCTCAACCCTTGCTTTCTACTGACTGCAGCGCCCATAGCTGGCGTGTCAACTGCGCGTGTCCAATATGCTGGCTCATGTGCTCTATGGCATGCTGAATGTCAAACCGGACTGTGAGCGTCCGTTCCGGCCGTTCGGGGTGAGGACGGCTGCTGTCCATGACGGCAGGTGTCAGGCTATCGAGCAACTGGTGCACATATTCCTGGCTACGCCTGGCCCGGGCGCGCAGATATTCGGGGTCATGGTTGGCCGGACCGAACTCCTCGGCGCCCTCGTCGCCGTCAACCTCCGCCCAATCGATGCGGCCCATTGTCCACTCGGCACGCTTGAGGAGGAAGACGGTAGACGAGACCG
>JACFMY010000262.1 GCA_019455155.1 Caldilineaceae bacterium | reverse complement strand
AGCGCGTCCGGTTGAGGACAAGCTGGACGACGACCATGAGCCCAAGCATGAGAAAAAAGGCAATGGAGAGCCCAAGCGGGCGCATGTCGCCCACCACCGCCAGCACAGGCGGCAGGGGATAGATGGGAACGCCGTTGGTGAATAGATAGCTGGCGCCGCGCACGGCAAAGAGCATCCCCATGGTGGTGATGACCGAATGCACGCCGATCTTCACACTCACCATGGCGTTGATTGCCCCTACGGCCATTGCCGCGGCCAACGCGATCAGGATGCTCAACCAAACAGGCAAGCCGGCCACGGTCATCAACCAGGCCGAAAAGACCGCGCTCAGGCTCATCACTGCGCCCGTGGAGAGGTCGATTTCCCCTGAGATCATAAGCATCACCATGCCCATGGCGACCACGCCCGGGTAGGCCATGGTCCGCAGGATAGAGGCCACGGTGAGCGGCGCCAGCATGACTGGATTGCGCACAAAAAAGAAGATCGTGAAGGCCGCCAGGGCAATGATAATGGCCGCCTCCTGCCGCACAAGCAGTGAGCGGACGACGCTGAGCAGGCTGCCGGCAGGCGAAGCGCCCGCTAGTTTGAGATCACCCTGGGTTTGCATAAGCCTCGATATCCTACTTCGCTACCCCTAATGTGAGCTTCGTCCCCCGGGACATGCCAGAGGACGGCCGGGAGACGTCCGTGCCGCGTTAATATTGCTTCGCCCGGCGGCGCAAAACATCCAAGATCGCGGCCGCCACCAGGATTACGCCGACGACGACCCCCTGGGCATTCGTCTGCACATTGGCGGCTGCCAGACCGATGCGAATGATCATGATGAGGATCGTGCCCAACATGCCGCCCAGGATGGAGCCAACGCCGCCGCTAAAGCTGCAGCCGCCGATGATGGCGATGGCAATGATCCACAACGGCCACCCGTTGCCGATCTCCGGGTCCGCGGCCACGCCGACATTCATGACCAGCATGCCCGCAAAAGCCGAGCAGATGCTGATCAGGACGAAACAGAGGGTCTTGACCAGCGCGGTATTGATGCCAGATACCTCCGCTGCCCGCCGGTTCCCCCCAGTGGCGGAGAGGATGGGCCCCAGGCGCGAGCGTCGCATGAGAAAGTCCCCCACCAATACCAGGCCCAGGTACAGCACGAAATTCCACGGCACGCCGAAGAAGGTGCTGGGCGTGCCCAAGGCGGCCAGGATGGGGATCTTGCCGGAAACGTAGACCCACCGTCCTTGCAGGAGAACGACCGTGCACCCCGTAATCACGAAGCTCATGCCCAGCGTGGCAAAGAAAGAGGGCATGCGGATCTTGAGCACGATGGTGCTGGTAACCAGGCCGGCGGCCACCGCCACAGTGAGGGCGGCGATCATCGCCTGCCACTCCGTCCAGCCCACATCCACCACGAGGATGGCGGTCACTGCCGCGGCCAGGCCGGCCATGGCGCCGGTGGAGAGATCGAGCTCGCCCGCGATCATCAGGTAGCACATGCCGTAGGCCGCAAAGCCCATGTAGGCCGTCTGGGTCAGGATGCGTATAAAGGTGCCCGGGTCGGCCATCTGGCGGTTTAGGAGCGTGAAGAAGAGGAAGGCCAGCACGACAGCCGTGGCCGCGCCAAGCTCCGGCACGGCCAGGAGGCGGCGGTACCAGCGCTGGCTATCCAGCGGTTCAGCCTTCAGCGCATCAGTGGATTGCATGCTCGCTCCTCACTCAGGAATCGTGAAATGGGCCTGCGCGGCTACCAGATGGTGGTCCCGCCGTCCATGACCAAGAGGCTGCCGGTCATGAAGGACGACGCGGGCGAGGCCAGGTAGACGACCAGACCCTTGATCTCTTCTTCTTCGCCGTAGCGCTTCATAGGCGTGTTGGCGACGATGCGTTCAACGATCTCCGGGTTCTTGCGGCTGGCTGCAGTCTGCGCGGTGAGCATGGTGCCGGGTGCAATGGCGTTGACCCGGATACAGTGGGGCGCCCACTCGGCAGCCATACCGCGCGTAAGCTGGGCGACACCGGCCTTGGCTACGCAATAGGGCACGTTGTGCCGGGGCGCGATATTGCTGATGACCAGCGCGTTGATAGAGGCCATGTTGATGATCACGCCACCCTCGCCGCGGTCGAGCATGTGACGCGCAACACGCTTGCCGAGATAAAACATGGACGACAGGTTGGTGTCCAGCATGCGCCGCCACGCGTCCTCGGGCTCGTCCAGCAGCGCCAGCCCGTCCGAGGGCATGCCGGCGTTGTTGATCAGAATGTCGATCTTCCCCAGGCGCGCCACGACCTCCTCGATGAACGCGTCGATTTCGTCGGTGCGCGTCACATCGATGCGGCCGAAGTATGCCCGGCGGCCAAGGGCCACGATCTCGGCGGTGGCACGCTGGCCTTCTTCCTCCAGCAGGTCACAAATGGCCACATCCGCGCCGGCCTCAGCCAGCGCAATGGCCATCTGCCGTCCCAAGCCGCGCGCGCCGCCCGTGACAACTGCCGTCTTTCCCGCCAGGTTGAAAAGGTCGAGTACGCTCATCCCACCTTCTCCGGCCACGTCTTGTCACCGAACGTCTTCTGCCAGCTGTCCAGGAACCCGTTCATCCGTTGTTCGGTGAAGGGATGCTGGTAGATCAGGCGCATAAACTCCATGCGCATGGTGCAGATGTCGGCCCCAGCCACCGCGATCTCGCCAAAGAGGCGCGGGTAGCGGCCGCAGGCCAGGATCTTTGTCTTGAAGCCATAGTTGTCGTAGATCTTGCGCACAGGCCCGATCGTGTCGTGCGCCGTGTCCTCAACCTGGTCCAACGGGCCGTTGAAGATGGCCGCGATATCGGCGCCTGCCTTGGCGGCCAGATAGGCCTGCGCCAGCGACGAAATCGCCGTCACCGCCAGGCGCAGCTCGGGCAGCTCCGCCTTCAGGCGGCAGAGCGCTTGCAAGCCGGCGATGCTGGCGGGCAGCTTGACGATGATCTTGCGGGAGAAGGCGTGCAGCCAGCGCGCCTGGCGGATCATGGGTTCGGGATCGTGCCAGCCGATCACCTGGGCCAACACCGGGCCAGGTGAAGCTTCTACAATGCCGCCCAGGGTCGCCGCCATATCGGGCCCCGCCGCCGCGATCAGGCTTGGATTGCTGGTAACGCCTGCCAGCAAACCCCACGATCGCGCCTCCATGATCTCGTTCGGGTTGGAACTGTCCAGGTAAAGGTCCATCCTTGTCCTCTCCATTCACGCTTGCCGAAGGTTGGCCAGGCCGGCTAGCTCCCGCCATCCCGCCCAACTCCTGTCTAGCGCGTTGCCAGCAAGAGGTCCTCAGCCAACTGGCCCAGGTAGCCGGCAATGCACTCTTGATACGCACGGTAGAACGCGGGCGATAGGGCGTAGAATTCCTCGCGACAGACAAACTGCCCGCCGGCGTCGCGGCGCCCGACGAAAGCAAAGCTGAAGTGGTGGAACACATCATCGTGGGCGAGCGCGGGCAGGCCATTCTTATCTGCCAGCTCGGCGCGCTGCAGGCAGCGTGCGGCAAAGGTCGAGCCGGACGCGGCTTCCCGCTGGGCGTAGGCCCGCGCGTCGGCATACCAGCGCTGGAAGAGATCGGGATGGTGTTGGGCCAGCACCTCACCGAACAGCAGCTGCAGGTTGGGCGAGACCTTGAAGTGGTTGCGCCCGCCTGTCGCCCGGCCGATGACCTGCCTGGTGGCGGGGCTGAGGTCGTCGCCGGAGTGAAAGTCGGGCATCACACCAAACTCCTCGGTAATGTGGCAGAGGGCGCGCACGCGCGCCTCGAAGCCTGGCAGCCCGTCTGGACCGCGATAGTCAGTGCCCTTTTCCACCCCAAAGTTCGGTGCAACGTGCGTCAGCGGAATGGAACGGCGCTGAGCCTCAAGCAGCACGAAGATCAGCTCCGTCTCCGAAGTCAAGCAGTCGAAGGTGGGTACTTCGTTTGGGTGTTCGTCGATGCTCAGCTCCAGGTCGAAAGCCACCCCATTTTTCAAGCCGCAAATATGTGCGTAGGTTTCCTCGACCGCCTGCAGCGCAACCCAGTACTTGCCCACCAGGCGACCCAACGTCTCGCTGTCTGGCCGGTAGTCGAAACCGCCGAAGCGCCGCGGCTGCTGGTGGAAAGTGAGCAGCGCGCGGCGCTGGGCAGGATCGGGGGTCTGCGCTTCGAGGGAAGAGATCGTGTCGGTTGCGCCTGCTGACATGGCCGCGTAGGTCAGTACGTCGGATACATCCAATGTATAGAATGAGTAGTAGCGCGTGGCGTCCAGCATGCGTTTCGCGCGCGCAAGACCGTCTGGTCCCCGTTTCACCTGAATGTGGTCAGCGTCGGCGCCGTAGCGCAGGTCGCCGCCCGCCTGCTCTGGATCTGGCTGTGGATAGGGAGCGTGCTTGAGCGCGTCCAGAACGCCTGCGACCCAAAGTCCTTCGAATGAGCTACCCGTGTAGCCACTCTCAATTGCTCCGAAGCCGAAGGCGATGTTTCGCTCAGCTGGCTGGCCAGCAAGCAACGAATCTAGAAAGTTCAGCTCGCGCACCGAGTTCTGGATGGCGTTGGCTGCAAAGCCCCCTGCTGCCATTGCCTGCCAGATCGCGGGCCAGACCGCAGTGGTCATGCGCGTGCCGGCGCCCAACCGCGGGACCGGGCCCAACGCGCGCGGCCCTTTCTCCGGCGCCAGCGTGCGACAAAAGCGATCGATGGTCGCGGCGTCAGTAGGGTACAGCGCTAGCTCAAAGGCAGAGGCCGGCGCGCCATCCTGGAGTTGCCTAGCGCCAATAGCTCTACCCAGCACGCCCTGTCCCGCGCCTGCACCAAGCGCGAGGAACACCTGTTGCCCGTCCACGAGGCTGGCCAAACAAAACAAGGTGTCATCGCGCCATGTACATGAGCGTGCGTGAGGTGTCAACAGGGCGGTAGCAGGCAGCACCGCGCGTTCGGCCGCACGCTCGCGCAGGGTGAGCCAGTAGGCATCATCCACTGACCGCACCAATTCCCACGCAGCGTCCCCGTCCCAGGTTGCCGTGTCCAGCACGCCGGGGCTGAGGGCCGGGTTGATTACGAGCTTTCCGAACCGAATGCGTTGGCCTGTTTGCATCTGCTGCGTCCAGATCCTCCTGATGTCTAGAAGGGAAGCACATGAGAGACGCGTGGCGCGCGCACGCTGCAGCCGCTGAATTGTCCACTTTTGAACAGATGGGGCTTGTATACCGTATACCAAATCAAGCGGCTTGTCAACACAGTTTTAGCCCTCACTGAACGCGGACAACTCCCAAGGGCCCCAGCCCTTGCTCCATAGCTAGCGTGTCAACTGCCGTGCGCGTCTCGAGACCCACGCTCCTCCTGCGTGGTGCGCTCACCAGACGACGGCTGGTAGGGCAGGGCCATCTTGGCCGTCAAGCCGCCGTCCAGATAGATCGTCTGCCCGGTCAGAAACTCGGCCGCGTCCGAAAGCATGTAGGCGGCCGCGTAACCCACGTCGCTGGGGAGCCCAACGCGGCCCCAGGGAACCAGCGAATTGCCAAGCTCGCGCGTGTAGCCCGAGGCTCCGCCGAAGTAACTGGGCACTTCGATGGAGCCGGGAGCCAGCACGTTCACGCGAATGTGAGCCGGGATGAGCTCGATGGCCAGCTCGCGGCTAAAGGCGTTGATGGCGCCCTTGGTGCCTGCGTAGACCGAATGGCCGGGCAAGCCTGCGATCGCATGGACCGATGAAACGTTGACGATGCTGCCGCCTGCCCAGGGGCGTTTCGGATCACGCCGGGCCAGCTCGCGCCCCCGCTCGACCATGTAGGGCACCGCGCGCTGTGCGCAGAAGAACTGGCTGCGAATGTTAACGCTGTAGTAGCGGTCGAACTGCTCCGGCGTGACATCCAGGAAGTCAAAGGTAGCGGTGATGCCTGCGCTGTTCACCAGCCCGTCTAGCCCGCCCAGAAACGCCACCGCCTCGTCTACCAACCGCCGGCAGTCGGCGACCACGCCCAGATCGGCCTGGATGGCACAGGCGCGGCGGCCCATTGCCTGGATCTCGTCCACCGCTTGCAGCGCGCCTGCCGCGCTCGAAGCGTAATGGATGGCGACATCGGCCCCCTGGCGGGCCAGTTCCAGCGCGATGCCCTTGCCGATCCCGGTGCCTGCCCCGGTGACAAGTGCCAGTTTGCCTTCAAGATTATGTGGCTGGCTCATGACGTATCCTCGCTTTTGCTAGCTGGCGAATCAGGGCCCTTCCCAATAGCGGTCGGCCACCGAATAGCCGCCGTCTACCGGCAACGCGACACCCGTAACAAAGTCCGACGCGGGCGAGGCCAGAAAAATGGCGGCGCCCACCAAATCCTCCGGCACACCCAGCCGCCGCGCTGGCGTCTTGCGCCGGGCGTGCTCGCCCAGGGCGGCGCGCATGCGCTGCCGGTTGAGGTCAGTCTCGATCCATCCCGGCAAAATGGCGTTGACCTGGATGTTGTGCGCGGCCAGCTCCGTCGCCAGCCCGCGGGTCAGCCCCAACATGCCCGTCTTGGCCGTGGCATAGTGGAGGACGTTGGGCGGGCCGAAGATGGAATACATGGAGCCGATGTTGATGATCTTGCCGCCCTTGCCCTGGGCCGCCATGACGCGCCCTGCGTGCTGCGCACAGAGAAACGCGCCCGTCAGATGGGTTTCGATCACGTCGTCCCAGGCAGTTTTGGGCATCTCCAACGCCTTCTGAAGCGAGACATTGCCGGCGTTGTTGACCAAGATATGGATCCCACCGAAACGGTCGACGACCTGCTTGACTGTGGCGGCCACGGCCTCCTCGTCGCGCACGTCGAGGGCACAGACGAGTGCATCGGGACCGAGCTCCGCGGCGATGGCAGCGTTCTTCTCCGCCTTGCGACCGGTGACCGCTACCCTGGCGCCGGCTGCCTGAAAGCCCAGAGCCATGGCCCGTCCCAGGCCGCTGTTGCCGCCTGTGATCAGCGCGATCTTACCTGCCAGTGAAAAGAGTACATTGCCCATTCAGGCGCTTCTCCTCAATCTCGAAAACGAGCGTCTCGCAAAACGGTGGACGTGACTGCCTTGCCTCACACCATGAGCGCGCCGCCATCCACGTTGTAAGCCTGTCCGGTAATCGCTGCGGCCTGCGGGCTGGCTGGGTAGACTGCCAGCGCGATGGCGCCGTTCCTAGCGATATACTTCGCGTTCATTGCCGTTCCCTCCGGACCGGGTACGGGACTGGGAACAACCATGAACGTAGGCCGCCTGGCCGCGACTACCTTGGCTGTACGCCCGATCGACAGCTACCGGGTCAGGCTGCGCTGCAGCTCCTGCAGCTCTGACCAGGTGGTATCTGGAATCGGGATCCCATGCGCGTTTCGATGCGCGTAGGTATTGTGTTCGGGCTCGCCGGGCACCAGGACGCGCTCGAAGCCTGCGGCAGGCTTCGAAGCGCTGATATGTTGGGCCAGCGCGCCTGCCTGCCTGGCGAACGTCTCGGTCGGCGCGAAGTGCGCGATGTCGATCGCCACCAGCAAGGTACCGTTGGCGCCTTCGAAGCCGGGCAAGGCGGAAATGCCCGCGCCTGACAGAAGGCCACCCAGGATCTCCACCATGAGGCCCAGGCCATAGCCCTTGTGAGCGCCAAAGGGGAGCAGGGCGCCACCAGCATAGAAATCGCCCGGCGTCTGCGACGGATGCCCGTCGCTGTCGACGATCAGGCCGGGCGCGACCGTTTCGCCTTTGGCGCGTGCCACGCGCAGCTTGCCTTCGGCCACACCGGAGGTGGCAAAGTCGACCAGGATGGGTGGCCGGTTGGGCCCGCCAGGCGTGGCCAGGGCAACGGGATTGGTGCCAAAGATGCGTTCGCGGCCGCCGAAGGGCGCCACGGCCGGGTAATGGTTGCAAAGGGCCATGCCCACCATACCGGCTTCGGCCATCAGCGCCACATACTCGCCGATGCGCCCAATGTGGGCACAGCGGTCCACGGTGACAGCGGCAATGCCGAATTCGGCGGCCAGGGCCAGCGCGGTTTCGGTGCCCAGCCGCGCGCCCACGGGACCCCATCCCCAGTGACCATCTACATGGGCGGCGGCGCGGTTGCGCCAGTCCACAATTGGCGTGGCCGCGGGCACGATCTTGCCCTCGTCGACCAGCCGGGCATAGCTCGTCAGACGCAGCACCCCGTGGGAATCGTGGCCAACCAGATTGGCGCCTACTAGACTGTTGCAGACGATCTGGGCGTACTCAGGCGGGGTGCCCAGTTTCTCCAGGACATCCAGCGTGAAGCTGCGCAGCGCTTCTACAGATAGAATTGGCATCGTTCATCTTTACAGGAATGCGCCCGGCATCGATCTCGCCGGCGCGCCAGGAATCGTAGTCAGTGCAGTTATTTGACCCCGGGCATCCCAGGATGGGAACCGCCTGCGTTCTTGGCCAGGTTGCCGCCATCCATGGGAATCAGCGCCCCTGTAATCCAGGAGGACGCGTCGGAGGCTAACAGGACGGCCAGCCCCTTGATATCTTCGGGCACACCCAGGCGGCCCGCCGGGATGCCGCGCAGGAAGGTTTTTCCCAGCTCTGGATCGCTGGCAATGCGGCTGGCCAGGCCACTGTTCATGACCTGGGCGGGCAGGATCGCGTTGACGCGCACGCCCCGGCCGCTCCATTCGGTGCTGAGTTCGCGTGTCATCTGGATCACGGCGCCCATGGCCATGCTGTAGGCGATGTGCCCGCGACCCAGGGCCGTGGTCGAGGCCAACGAGCCGATATTGACAATGCTGCCGCGTCCCTGCGCCAGCATACGGCGGCCAGCTTCCTGGCACGCGGCAAAGCGGCCGACGACGAGATTCTGCAGCACCTTCTGGACAGTCTCAACGGGTATCTCTTCGGGCGTACCCAGCGCGCCCTCACCTGCCACATTGCCCAGGAAGTCGATACGGCCGAACTCCTGGTCCAGCTGCTCAAAGAGCCGGCGAATCTGTTCCACGTCGGAGACGTCGCACTGTACCGGAACCGCGCGGCGTCCCAATTCCCTGATGGTGGCGGCAGTGGCCTGGAC
>JACFMY010000261.1 GCA_019455155.1 Caldilineaceae bacterium | reverse complement strand
ATCCCGCAGTACCTGCGCTTCAAGAATCGTGTCGTGATCAAGGGCTGCATCGACGTCTTCAAGCTAGATGTGCCGCCGAACAACACTGCCTCCACGCCGCTGCCGGGTTGGAAGATCCTGGTCAAGCGCGCCAATGGCTCTGTCGCGGCTTCCGGCTACACCGATGCGAACGGCAGCGTCCGCTTCGAAAACCTATGGCCTGGTCCCTATACAGTCGTTGAAGAGCGACGCCCCGGTTGGGCTCCAGTCACGCCCACTGGCTACACCGTTAATGTGGCCGGCGGCGAGGACTGCCAGACGGTTACCTTCTTCAACGAACAGGACGCTGGCTACTGCATCGTTGGTCGCAAGATCGACACCAATGGCAAGGTCGGCATTCCCGGCTGGAAGATCACCGTAACGCCGTTGGACAAGGGTGGCGCCCTGCCAACGAACGGCACGGAAGATAATGGTTCAGCCTACGTGTATACAGACGGCCTCGGCCAATACAAGTTCGAATTCCCACGGAACGACTATCGGGTTCCCAACGCTCTGTACAAGGTTTGCGAAGAGCAGAAGGCTGGTTGGTTGCCCCACACCTCTCTCTGCTACACCGTTCGCCTGCCCCACGAGCCTGGCGCCTGTGTGAAGACCTGGGACTTTGAGAATCAGCAGGTCGGCCATTGGGAAAGCGTCGTCTATGGTCGCCCAAGCAGCAGCACCAGCTGCAACTACACGCACACGGTGCAACCGGGCGAGAGCCTGTGTGGTATCGGCTCGGCCTATGGGGTCTCGTGCAGTTCTATGTTCTCTGCCAACCCATGGGTTTACAACCAGCCGAACCACTACGTCTACACCGGCCAACAGGTCTGTGTGCCGTGAGGTTCCCGCTCATGATGCACCGGGCGTCAGTTGAGGGCGCGGAGCTGCCGTGTCACCAGCGTCCACGAAGGTGCAGCTTGAGCCCGTCAGATTCGCTTGTGGGGGGCCAGGCGTGGGCGCCTGCCGTAGGCGCCTGACAACTGAATAACAACACTTGAGGCCAGGCCTCCGAGAGGGGCCTGGCTTCCGCTTTTTGGACAGCACATGGCGCCCGGCGACACAGGGACCCATCCACGTGCATTGCTGTGGCCTGCACGCGAACTGGCGCCGCGCGCCCCCCTGCACTCGCCGCCTGCCGCTGCCCAGTGTTACAATCCTCTCATGCATATCGGTGTTCTCACTCACAACTACCCGCGTTTTGCCGGCGATTTCAGCGGCACATTTGTCGAGGCGCTGTGCGAAGAACTGGCCACCCAGGGGCACCGGATCACTGTCTGGGCCCCTTTTGACCCCGCCTACGACCGGCCCCTCAACGGCCGCGTCACGCTGCGGCTCTATCGCTACGCCTGGCCCAAACAGCTGCACCGGCTGGGTTACATGCGCACGATGCAGGCAGACCTTGCATTGCGGCTGGAGGCCTATTTGCTCAGCCCCGCCCTGTTCGCCAGTGCCACGCGGGCAGTCCTGCGCGATGCCGCACACGACCGGCCTGATGTGCTGCACGCGCACTGGCTGCTGCCCAACGGCTTTGTCGGCGCGGTGGCAAGCCGCCGGCTGGGTATCCCGCTGGCAGTCTCCGTTCCCGGCTCCGATGCCCAGGTCGCGCGCCAGAATCCTCTCTTCCGTGCCATGGCCCGCTTTGCACTGCGCCAGGCTACACTGTTGACCGCCAACAGCGCCGACCTGCGCGATGCGGTGGTGCCGCTGGGCGCGGACCTGGACAAGTTCGACATGATCATTTACGGCACAGATCCCAACGCGCTCCGGCCGGCGCAGGAAGGCACGGCCGCGCTGCGCGCCCGGCTCGAGATTCCGGCCAGCGATGTCGTGGCGCTCTGTGTTGGCCGCATGGTGCCCAAGAAGGGCTTCGACATCCTCATCCGGGCCATGGCTGAGCCGCCGCTCCGCGGGCAGCCTCTCACAGTCGTGATGGTAGGCAATGGGGATGACAAGGCTGCGTGGCAAGCGCTGGCCGAGACTTTGGGTGTTGCGCACCGCCTGCGTTGGGTTGGCAACGTGCCCAAAACCGAGATCGGTGTCTACTACAACATGGCCGATCTGCTGGCCATGCCCTCAGTAAGCAAGCCGGCCGATGGGCTGAATGTCTGCGTCTTGGATGCCATGAGTTGCGGCAAACCGGTCGTCGGCACCACAGTGGCCGGCAACCCGCTGGCTGTGATGGACGGGGTTACCGGTTTCATCGTTCCTGAACAGGATCCCGCCGCGCTGGCGGCGGCTGTCGCGACTCTACTCCATGACCCCGATCTGCGCCGGCGTATGGGCGCAGCAGCTCGCACACGCATCGAAACGGAGCTCGGCTGGCCTCAGCTGGCGCGCCGCTATGTGGCGCATTTTGCCAGGATGGCGGGAAAGGAATAACGAGGCGACTGCCTGACCAGGTTGCTGGAACGCGCAGACTGCGGGCTCCCAGTTGACTACACCGCGCCCATCAGGTACTCCCGCTCCCATCCTCGCCGCCACCCCTTTCCTTACCCCTCCACCCGGTTCGTCGCAATGACCGACTTGTACCACAACGCGCTATCCTTGGGGATACGCTGCTGAGTCGCGTAGTCGACCCAAACAATGCCGAACCGCTGGGTGTAACCCTTGGCCCACTCGAAGTTATCCAGCAACGACCAGACGAAATAGCCTGCAAGCGGCACGCCGGCCTCTAGGGCCGCGTGGGTGAAGCGGTCCCAGATAGACTCGCCCTTTCCCTCTTCATTCCAGGCGCCCTCGATTTGGTACGATGACGTCGCGGCGCCCCATAAAAAGCCGATCGGGAACTGCATGGTGTTCATGATTTGTATCTCGGCAGGTAGATAGATTGATGGTGGTTGTGCCTGGTGAGTGCACGTGCAGTTATTATATCAAAGCCGCCACGGCGGTCGCAGCCGTGGCCCCCGCGTGGTCACACATGGGGAACTAGCGTTTCGCCGCCGGCGTCTTAGCAGGGGCCGCGCACGCAGCGGTAGCGTTGGCGGGCCCCAGTAGATGAGCTCTGGGCTCTTGTGCGCGTCGTCAAGAACCGCTTTTCCGTCTAACCTACTGGTATGATCAAAACTCACATTACAATACGACAGTGGCTGCGACCGTCACTGTGGATCATCTTGTTCGGGTCGCTTACCTGGCTGAGTCTCCTGCAGGCGCAAGGCTCAGATGGGTCAGGTTTTGGTGCGGCCGCGGGCCAGCCCGCGCCGGGCCTGCAGGCGTTTCATCTCCTGGATGAGCAAACCGGGTGGGCGCTAACCACTCAGGGTCTGTGGTGGACGGAGACCGGCGGCGCCACGTGGCGCGATGTGACGCCAGCGGGCTTCGTGGCCGGCGCGGCATCGCACGCCTTCTTTCTGGACAGCAGGCACGGGCGGATGGTGCAGTCAGTGCGACAGGGACACTTCGAAATGAGCTTCACCGCTGACGGTGGCCGCTCGTGGCAGCAGCGTTCGCTGGCGCTCATGGATGCGGACGATCCAGATGCCCAGGCCGAGGCCCTGTACATGCACTGGATTGACCCCGCAACGGGCTGGCTGGCTGTCAAGCGCAGCACCAGCAGCAATTTCAACCAGGGAACCCTGTGGCAGACGGAAGATGGCGGCGTGACATGGCAACGCCGCGCGCTCCCTGGGGGCGAGCCCGTCTTTTTTCTGAGCCCGCAACGTGGCTGGACGGCAGGCGGACCGAACGGGGATCACTGGTATCGCAGCGATGATGGTGGTCGCACGTGGGTATCCCAACCGCTACCCTATCCCGCTACCGTGACGGCAGGCGGGCGACGTCACTTTCTGCCTCGTTTTGCCGCTGACGGCCGTACGGGGCTGCTACCGGTGATGGTCACTGCTGGCGCGCACCAGCATGCGGAATGGTACCATAGCAGCAATGGCGGCCTAACCTGGGAGCTGATGGAGACCGCTGGTGCGTCCGTGACGCCCGGTGTCGCAGCCGCCATCGCCAACAACGTCCCTGATGTCTATCTCACCGAACGTTCGGGCCAGACGGTATTGGCGACGGGCGCACCGTTACCTTTCTTTGGTGACGTGCAGGTGACCGATGGCATCTGGTTAGCCACAGTACAGATGGTCACACCACACACGGGGTGGGCGTTGGCCGTACCTGGCCCCTACTTATTGGGCACGTCCGACGGCGGACGGCAGTGGCAGCCTCTGTCGCTGCCCGGCACGGAGTTGGATGTGGCCGCAGCCGCCAGCAGCACGACCAATACGAGGATGCTGGCACGTACCGCCATATTCCGTGGCGCCGGCTTCGATATGTGCGACATTGCCCCGGCGGACCAGCTCCAACAATGGCACAACCACAGCCCCTACCGGGTCGTGAATCTATACATAGGCGGCGCCCTCCGTTTCTGTGCGAACCAGCGCCTCACTGCCAGTCTTGTCACGGCGCTGAGCAGCCAGGGGTGGCAGTTCATCCCCACCTGGGTGGGGCCCCAGGCCCCCTGCTACGGCAACCCTGATGCGCCAGAGCGTATCAGCCGGGATTTAGGTACTGCTCATACGCAAGGCATGGAAGAGGCAGTGAAGGCTGTGAGCGCGGCGCAGCAACTAGGCCTCACAACAGGCGACGGCTCAGGCACAATTATCTACTACGACCTGGAGGGCTTCGACGCTAAGGACAGTGGTTGCGTCGAAGCTGCGCGCGCGTTTGTGGCGGGTTGGTCGACCTACCTGCACGCCAGTGGCAACCAGGCGGGTCTTTATGGAAGCGCATGTAGTCCCGAGATGCAGTTGTTTGCCAATGCGCGTGCCGTTCCTGACGCGGTGTGGATAGCCGCCTGGAACCGCAACGCGTATGATCCGAACGCAACGGTATGGCAGGTTCCCGCTGGCTGTCTGCCACCCACACTGTGGAGCAGCAGCCAGCGGATCCGCCAGTACACTGGTGGTCACGACGAGCTATGGGGCGGCATTACCTTCAACATTGACAGCAACGTCCTGGACGGTTTGGTGGCCAGCCCGCAACCGGTATCCTCGCCTGTAGCTGTGGTGGTGGAAGAGCCACTCCTGTCGCCGGAGTATAGTGAGGAGCTGTGTGTGGCAGGCTGGCACCGGTACGCCTCGGCCCGGGGCATGCCGGCCTACCTCACGGCGAGCCAACGGCGCGGCGCCACCATCCCACCCCTGAACTACGGTATTTGGCGCCCCACGCTGCCCATGACCGGCACCTATCAGGTAGAAGTCTTCATTCCAAGCCATGGCGCCTTGGAATGGCCCTGCTTCGAGAAGACGTTAGGTCCGGACACACAATCCGCCCACTATGTCGTTCATCATGAGGATGGGGTGACCACGGTCGTCCGCAACCAGCTACCTGTTGACAATGGGTGGCTTGATCTGGGCATCTACCCCTTTGGGGCTGGCCAGGACGGCTACGTTTATCTGGAAGGAGCCACAAGTGACAACGAGACACGGCTGGTTTCCTTCAGTGCGGCCCGCTTCACCCTGCGCTTTGAGGGAACGCTAGACTGGCGCGTCTATCTACCGATCGTTCAGTAGGTAGTGGGGGCAACTGCCCAGCAATCGCAAAAAGGCGGGCGGTTTTCACCGCCCGCCTTTGTCAATGTTAGTCTCAGTCGCTGGCAAGCGCCAGCATGGTTTGCCGGCGTTTATGCGGTGCGACCCTGGGTCTCCGAATCCCGTCCGCTCGCCATAGGCAGCTCAACCGCGATGGGGGCCTGCTCCCGCAGCTCAAAGACGAGCTTGTTATCGCCTTCGGCATCCGGATCATAATCCACCACCACGTGATCGCCGGTCTTGTACTCGCCCTTGAGCAGCCGCTTGCTCAGCTCGTTCTCTACCTGACGCTGGAGCAGGCGGCGCAGCGGGCGGGCGCCATAATTCGGATCGTAGCCCACTGTGGCAATGTGGTCGGCCGCCGCCTCCGTCATTTCAACCGTGAAGCCCAATTCATCCATGCGCTGGCCGATGTCCTTCATGAGCAGCTGGACGATGCGCCGGATCTGTTCGCGATTCAGCGACTCGAAGACGATGATCTCGTCGATCCGGTTCAAGAATTCGGGCCGGAAGAGCCGCTTGAGCTGGTTAGAGTACTCGCTTTCGGTGTACTTGGACTCGTCAAAGGACGGCGTCATAAAGCCCAAGGGGCCACGCTTCACGGCTTCAGCGCCCACGTTGCTGGTCATGATCACAACCGTATTGCGGAAGTCGACCAGCCGTCCCTGGCCATCTGTCAGGCGGCCGTCGTCCATGATCTGCAGCAGCGAGTTCCAGACATCCGGATGGGCCTTCTCCACCTCGTCGAAGAGAATCACCCGGTAGGGTCGCCGCCGCACCTGCTCGGTGAGTTGGCCACCCTGATCATAGCCCACGTAGCCGGGCGGGGCGCCGAAGAGACGGCTCACCGTATGGGGCTCGCGATATTCGCTCATGTCGATGCGCAGGAGCGCCTCGTCGTCGTCGAACAGGAAACCCGCCAGCGCCCTGGCCAACTCGGTCTTGCCCACGCCGGTGGGGCCCAGGAAGAGGAAGGTACCAATGGGCCGTCTCGGATCCTTCAGGCCGCTGCGAGCACGGCGGATCGCATCGCTCACAGACTGAACGGCATGCTCCTGCCCGACGATGCGCTCGCTAAGATGCGCTTCCATGTTGAGCAGCTTTTCTGTCTCGGTCTGCAACATACTGCTGACAGGAATGCCGGTCCACGAGCTAACCACGGTGGCAATATCACGAGCATCGACCACCTCATCCAGGTCGTGCTCATGGCGCCACAATTCGACAGCTTCCTTGTACTCGTTTTCCAGCCGGACGCGATCGGTCTTGTACTGGGCAGCGTTTTCATAGTCACGCGCCGCCCAGGCTGCTTCTTCGTCGGCCGTGAGCTTGGCCAGGTCGGCCTTCATGGTTTTCAGCGACGTGGGCATAGAGTACATCGCCACACGCAGCTTGGCAGCCGCCTCATCCATCAGGTCAATGGCCTTATCGGGCAGGCGCCGGTCCGTAACATAGCGATGGCTCAGCTTGACCGCCTGTACCAGCGCTTCATCGTCGAAGCGAACATTGTGGTGTTCCTCATAGCGGCTGCGCAGCCCGCGCAGGATATCGATACTGTCCTCCACGGTCGGCTCATCCACATAGACCGGCGCAAAGCGGCGTTCCAGGGCCGAGTCTTTCTCAATGTGCTCGCGATACTCGTCGAGCGTGGTAGCGCCGATACACTGAAGCTCGCCACGGGCAAGAGCTGGCTTGAGCATATTGCTGGCGTCCAAGGCGCCGGCGGCGTTGCCTGCACCGACCATATTATGGAGCTCGTCGATGAAGAGGATAATCTCCCCTTCGCTGCGCTGTACTTCCTCGATACAGGCCTTCAGACGCTCCTCGAACTCGCCACGGAAGCGGGTGCCCGCCACGAGCGCGCCTAGGTCCAATGAGATGACGCGCTTGTTGAGCAGCGGGTCCGGCACATCCTGAGCGATGATCTTCTGGGCCAGACCTTCGACAATGGCTGTCTTACCGACACCCGCTTCGCCGATCAGCACGGGATTGTTCTTGGTACGGCGGGCCAGAATCTGCAGAACGCGCAGCACTTCGGCTTCTCGTCCCACTACGGGATCGAGCCCACCCTCGACCGCGACTTTGGTCAAATCACGGCTGTACTTCTCCAGCACCCGGTATTTGCTTTCGGCGTTGGGTTCCGTCACCCGCTGGCCATCACGCACCTGTTCAATGGCTTCAATAATGCGTTCTTTGGTGATGCTGGCTTCGCGAAGAATAGTAGCGCTGGGCGTATTGCGTTCGCTGGCCACAGCCAGCAGAATGTGCTCAGTGCTGATATATTCATCTTTCATGCGCATTGCCTCTTCATAGGCAATGTCCATGATCCGCTTCAGGCGCGGAGTAATAAAGACCTGGGTAGTTGGCGTGCCGCTATATGGATTCAAGCTGGCGCGCGGCATACTCTCCAGAACCTGCGAGAGCTTCTGCACCATCTCATCCACCGGTGCTTCCAACTGTTGCATAATCTGCGGCACGGCGCCGCCGCTCTGCTGCAGCAAGGCCAAAAAGATGTGCTCGGTATCCACCTGCGTGTGCTTGTACCGCTGCAGGAGCTCATAGGCTCGCATGGCCGCTTCTTGGGCTTTTTCAGTGAATCGATCAAATCGCATCATAGCAATTCATTCTCCTGGCATGGCTGTTCTGCTGCACACGTTGTACCTTCATCATACCAGAAACAGCGTAACCAGGATTCCGAACTAATGCGCCTCTAACGGAACGCAAATGGGGAACAGACGATTGGACGAGGAGGCAACAGATTGGAGGAAACAAGCGTTGAATTGAGCGGGTCGCGCCCGGTGAACCACCGGCCTACCGGGCCAATCCGGCGCCTGTCACCTCCTCGCCCTAGCCGGCGCTCACCACCGCGTCAACGCGCCGATCTTCCCAACCTTGACCAGCTCCTCATGGTGGTCGATGAGCGTCACATCGATGTTCTGGACCAACGCGCGACGCAGCACACTTTCTACCGCGTCGGGCAGGTCTTGAACGCGGCCGCTGGCCAGGTCAGCCTGCTCGCTCAGCTCAAGCACGATGTGCCCGCTGTCCACAAAGCGGAACGCGTGCTGGACATAGTCAGCAATGGCCACCACGTGTTGTGCCCTGCCGTGTTGCACTGCGGTGAGCGTATCCACCACACCGAGTACGGCCGAGCCGCCTTGTCGCGCCGTTGCCACCAGCCGATCGGCCACTGCCATGGACTCCTTTTCTTCGGCACTGGCGGCCAGGTCCAATGCCTTATCGCGGATTTCGGCAGCTTTGGCATTGATGCCGGCATTGAACTGCCCGATAACCATGGAACGCAGCCGGTTACTCAGCAGGTCGCGAAACTGGGCGACATTCTTCTCTGTGCCAGCCAGAAGCAGCCGCCGCGTATTCGTCTGCCGGTAGAATTCCTCCGCCATCTCTGCGGCCTCTTGCAGGTTGCGGTGAGCCAGCTGCGCTTCGTGACGCTGGAAACGCGGGTTGGACCAGCCGCCGGATCGGTGGAGCTTTACTTCTT
>JACFMY010000260.1 GCA_019455155.1 Caldilineaceae bacterium | reverse complement strand
TCTTCTGGTGGCATGTTTTGCGCGCCCGGTTCGGGGTTGGCGACGGCAGCGCGGCTGTCCGCATCGACCAGTTGGTCGATGTAACTGTCGTAGCACACGCCACGCGGCCCCGCCTGATCCAGGCCATCGAAGCCGCGCGACGAGACGAGCGCGACTTTCATGTCGTCCACTTCGCTGGACACGGCATGGCCGACGCAAGCGGCAGCTATCTCTTCCTGGAACAGGAGGATTCTCAGGGGGATCAGGCCGGTGAAGCAGACCCTGTGGCCGCCGGCGAATTTGCCGAGATGATTGCCAGCGACACTCTTAGCGTGGTCTTTCTCAATGCCTGCCAGACGGCGGCGCCCCTGTCGTTCTTTCAGGGCGCCGCCCACGCCATGTTGCAGCGCGGTGTGGGTGCCGTCGTTGCCATGCAGACCCCGGTGATCGATAGCAGCGCGCTGGCCTTTGCCCGTGCCTTCTATGGGGGATGGGCTGGCGGCCAAATTGTGGAGGCAGCCCTGGCTTCGGCGCGACGCCAGCTTGCCGGCCGGGCAGCCAATGCCGCCGACTGGAGCGTGCCCATCCTCTATATGGGACCTACTGGTACGTGGCGCCTATCGTTGGCCGTGCCTGCCCTGCGTCTGCCGCTGCCGCTGCGGCTGGTCTGGGGCCTGCTGGCTGGCTTCGTGACGCTGATTAGCGTGCTGGGCGTGCTCTTCACTGTTCCGGACCTGAATCGCCGCATGCGCACCGAGGTACCTGTTGTCCGTTGTGTATGGCCCTATCCCATGGACGAGCACCAGTTCAATGTTGCCATAGCACCGTTCACGGAGGAAGACGCGGCCGGCAACTACCGTAGCAGCGGGTTGGGCGCACAGTTGGCTGCCTTTGCCTATTCTCGCTTCTCGCCGCTCGTCGATACCCTTGAATTGGGAACTCCCTATGGATTGCGGCCGCCGTACCACACCTGCGCGGTAGCGGGCAATACAGAGGAAGCACGCCGCGCCGCGGCGCAAACGCTGGCTGAGCAGATTCACGCCGACGTGTTGATCTATGGAGTCATTGAGCAGTCGCCATCTGGCCGCACATTCACGCCGGAGTTCTACGTGAGCTATAGAGGTTTTGGCCAGGCCGTCGATTTGACCGGACCCTACCGCCTGGGCCGCTCCGTGCCATTGCCCGAGGCGGATCTCCGCGCCGCGCTGGAGCAGGACAGTGTGGAGCTGATCGGCAGGCAGCTTGTCCCTCGCTATGAAGCGCTCAGCAAGATGACCGTGGGGCTTGCCGAATATGTATGGGACAACTTCGACGTGGCCATCGCCTACTTCGAGAGCGCCATCGAGACACCGGACTGGCAGGACCGGTATGGCAAGGAGATCGCGTTTCTCTTTCTGGGCAACGCTTACGCGCGCCGGGCGGCGGTGACGCGTGAAAACGAAGATGTCACCCGCGCCCTGGAGAGTTATGCGGCGGCCTTGGCCATCAACGATGCGTTTGCCCGGGCCAAGATCGGTGAGGCCAGCGCGCTGTACCAGGAGGCGCTGGGCGATCTGGCCGTGTTGAGGGTGCAGAATGTCAATGTGGCCGCGCTGAATGAGGCCGAGTCAGCAGCCCTGGCGGCGCAGAGCTTGCCCGCGCCGGCCGAAGCATATGTACCGCTCAAGGTGGATATGGTGATTGGCCAGATTGATATGGTCCGCTTTTACATATTCGGGGGGGACTGGATCGACAAGGCGGAAGAGCGCTTTCAGAACGTCACCGCCGCGTACGATCAAGACCCGTTGCGTACGGCAGAGCTGGTCGGCCACGCCTACGCCCGGTTGGGGCTGATCGCGGCCATCCGCGGGGACCTGGTCGCGGCCGTGGCAGGTTACGAGCAGGCGAGCGCGCTTGTTTCCCACCACTGGCAGGTCGATTATTTGATGCGGATCGGCGATCTGTATGTTGCAAACGATCAGCTGTCTGAGGCGAAGGGGTATTACGAAAGAGCGCTCAACGCCGCAACGCTGTACGGCGAGGAAACATTGCTGGAGGAGATCGAATCAAAACTTGATGCGCTTGCCGGTGCTTGATAGGCGGTGAAGAGCACCACGGTGCTCCGCTACGTCACAGGCCTGGTGGAGGGCAGGAAGGAGTCAACTATGCAGCGCCGGTTTTTGTTCAAGCTCATGGTGGCAGCGGCTACTGCCTTGCTGGCATGGGGTATGTACCTTGTATGGCCATGGGCGCCGCCATCCTCCGGCGGGTATTTCGCGTCCACGGCCTCCGCTCAGGGATGCACCAATCGCGCCACCTTTGTCGCCGATGTGACCGTACCGGACGATTCAATTTTCCTGCCTGGCGAGGCATTTGAGAAGACATGGCGTGTGCGTAATACGGGGAGTTGCACCTGGTCTACCAGCTACGTCGTTCGCTTCGAGAGTGGCAGCCGGCTGGGCGCGGCATCCAGCTACCGGCTGACACGGTCGGTGCCGCCGAACAGCACCTATGACATAACCGTGCCCATGACCGCGCCGTCTACCGCTGGCACGTACACAAGTTCATGGCGCTTGCGGCCGGCGAGCGGCGCTTCCTTCGGCGCCCGTCTCTACACGCGCATTATTGTGTCCGATCCTACTTTGGGTGGTGTGCTACCTTCTGAGCTGGCCTTTGGTGGCTGGGGCGGGGCCTCCAGCTGTGATATGGCGCCGCCTCGTACCTCGAGCCCGGTTATCGAATGGGGCGCACCCAGCTACACGATGATCTGCTTCTATGGCTTTCCCACGGGCCAGCGTATCTACCTTCACCTCTACGATCCGTCTGGCCGGGAGTATAGTCAGACGATTGTCGCCGGGCAGCCGGTACAGAGCAGGGACGATGCCGGCTCCTATGCCACCACAACAGCGTCTGCCTTCCTGCGCTGGTGGTCCGGTGTGCCACGGGGCACGTGGTGGCTTGAGGCTGAAAGCGAGGATTTTCGTGACGGCGTTTCCATTCAACTCAGTGACACCTGGATCGATACGCCCGACACCAGCGGACCCTATCTCACCATCGTGGAGCCAAATCCGTTTCACGTATTTGACTTTCTCTTTGCCTATGCACCAGGCCAACGTGTCACGGTGCGCGGCGCCAATATGCTCCGCAACCGGAGCGTTCCTGTAGGCGTTTACAGCAGTGACGGTCTTGTGGATGGGCTTGAAGTCACGGCCAACGCGCAGGGTCGCTTCGAGATCGAAGTCCCGGTTCAGCCGGGCTGGGCTGAGGGTCTTTACATGATCGCGGCAATCGCAAGGCCTTCGGATCTTGAGTACCTGCCTGACAGCGGAACCTACAGATTCGAAGGTCCTGCGGTCTACCTCTTAGTTGTTGAGCGGCCACCGGTCAGCGACGAGGGGCCGCCGGTCAGCGACGACCAGCCACCCGTTGGCGGCGTTACACCGGTGGCGCCGGACATCGAGTTTGTCGAGATTCCGGCTGGTAACTTCTATATGGGCAGCACGGAAGCTGAGCTTGATGAGGCGCTGCGTGAATGCAACGCCACAGAGGGAAACTGCAAAGCTGAATGGTTCGCCAGCGAGCCGCCACAGCGCCGCATCTATCTTGACAGCTTTGCCATCGGCAAGTATGAAGTCACCTACGAACAGTATGCCGCCTGTGTCGATGCGGGCGTCTGCCGTACGCCCGGTGTCGATATTCTGGAGCGCGATCGCACCTTCGAGTCACGTTATTTCCAAGGCGACCATCCGGTGGTAGGGGTTACCTGGTATGACGCCAGTACCTATTGTGAATGGATTGGCGGGCGACTGCCCACCGAAGAGGAATGGGAGAAGGCAGCGCGCGGGACCGATACGCGGCGGTATCCGTGGGGTAGCAGCTACCGGTCTGGCTACGCCAATCTTGGTACCGGCCGGCTGACGGTGGTTGGCGGCTTTTACCGTGATGCCAGCCCATACGGTGTGCAGGACATGGCGGGCAATGTGGTCGAGTGGACACAGACACCCGATCGCAACCGGTATGTGCTGCATGGCGGCGGCTTCGACAGCTTCTACTTCCGAGGCCGGGTGACCGACCGCGGCACAAAACTCGAGCCTGACTTCGCCAACTACGATATCGGATTCCGTTGCGTGGCGCAGTGAGAGGGTGGCCAGACGCTTGGATGTGGCAATGGGAGGGGGCGCTTGCCCGAGGGGATAGCAGCGTGCAGCCTGGTGGCAACGCTTCCTATCGCTTCGGGCGAGCCACCCCTGGTAGAGTAGAGACGGATCTGGCCTGGAATTGGCAATTGCCGGGTCCCCATGTTAGCCTGATGGCCCAGATTGCGCGCTGTGCGAGGCCACGGCCATGAGACCCAACCGGATCAAATCCTATAGCCTGGTGGCTATCCAGTTCGCATGTTTGCTTGCCATTGCCCTCACTGGGCCCATTATCGCGCGGGCGCCCTGGTTTCTTGTTGGGGAGCTCGCGGCCCTGGGCCTGGCCGCCTGGGCTGTCCTGACGGTACGCCTGCGCAATATCAATGTGACGCCCGATGTACGCGCCGGCAGCCGCCTGGTGCGCGAGGGCCCGTACCATTTCATTCGCCATCCCATGTACGCGTCCATTCTCCTGGGCGCACTGATGCTCGTGGTGGATGCCCCGTCATGGTGGCGGTGGCTGATCTGGCTTGTGTTGGTGCTTGACCTGGTCATCAAACTGGACTACGAAGAACGCCTGCTGGCGGCGCATTTTCCAGCATATGTGGCATATCAGGAAACATCCAAGCGGCTGATTCCGTTTGTATATTGACGAATTGCCGGCGTGGGTGCCAAGTAGCCGCGCCTTTTCCTCTGGCGCCAACCCCGCAAGCACAACACGCCTCTGTCGTGGCTGGGTTTTCGCGGTGTTGGCTGGCGTTAGTACGGGTGTGCCCTTGCCTGATGTCTGCAGGAGCAACATGGTCGCTTTCCTCTTCACCGTGCTGGCTGTCTTTTCCGGCGCCGCATACATTTGGGCCGCCGCGCGCGGCACAGCCAGGCAGCGCTACATTCTCAAACCACTGACTACGTTTCTGATCCTGTTGGTCGCGCTGACGCTCCCGGATCCGGTGTCGGCCATATACCGTACGTTGGTCGCCGCGGGTATTCTCCTCTCCATTGCCGGCGATGTCTTCTTGATGCTGCCAGGCGATTTCTTCGTATGGGGGCTGGGGAGTTTTCTGGTGGCGCACCTCTTTTATATTGGTGCTTACCAATCTCGTAGCGGATTTCACTTCCACTGGGCGATCCTCATCATCTTTGCCGCGTACGCCGCTTTGGTGCTGGCACTGTTGTGGCAGCACGCAGGGCCGATGCGCTATGCGGTGGCAGGGTACGCGCTGGTGCTTATGCTGATGGGCTGGCAGGCAACGGAACAGTACTGGGTTCTGCGCAATACCGGTGCGCTGCTGGCCATGGCCGGCGCGGTCTTCTTTCTGGCGTCGGACTCGGCCCTGGCACTTGACCGGTTTCGGATTTCACTACGGCACCGTGACCTTATCGTCATGAGCACATATTATGCCGCGCAGTTGTTGATCGCCTGGTCGGTGTATCGCTTTTAGCCAGGCACGTAGGGAGTATGAGAATCTATGGAACGTTTGCAGAAGCTGGCAGAGAGAATCGTATCAGCCAATGACGCTGTCAATGGGTTGGTGCGCCGGGCCATTACGTGGTGGTTACGTATCCCGCCGGGACCATACGCGGTACACGTGATATCCGGCGTGCGCATCGCCATGCCTGACGGCATTCATCTCGTCGCCGATCACTACGCCCCCGCGCTGCCAGGCCCCCAGCCGGCCATCCTCATCCGCACGCCGTACGGCCGCGGTGGGCCCAGCCGCATGATCGCGGAAATGTACGCCTGGCAGTTTGCGGCCCACGGCTACCATGTCATCATCCAGGACACACGTGGCCGGTGTGAGTCAGAAGGTGAGTTTGTGCCCTTCGTCCATGAAGCGGATGATGGCGCGGCCACATTAGAGTGGATGGCTGCCCAGCCCTGGTGTGCTGGCGTCATCGGCATGTGGGGCGCCAGTTATCTAGGCTATACGCAGTGGGCAGCGGCCAAGAGCGGAGCACCTTATCTCAGGGCGCTCGTGCCCATCATAACCCGTTCCGATCTCATGTATTATCCGGCCAACGGCTTCCCGCTGGATCTGCTGCTGCGGTGGATGTTTCAGATTCAAGCCATTGATGACCCGGCGCTTTCTCCGCTGGAGATGTTGCGACGTATCAACGATGCCCGGGTGCAGGACCGCTATTTGGGAGAGGCCTTTGCCCATTTGCCCGTGGCCACGGCCGATGAAGTCGTTATCGGCCGGCAGTCGCCCCTGTACCGCGAGATGGCCGAATCTGGACCCGATCACCCTGTGTGGGCTGCCGTCGACCACCGCGATGTCGTGCCCAAAGGGCCGCCAGCCTGCTTCATTTCGGGCTGGTATGACCTCTTTTTAGATGGTCTGTTGGAGGATTTTCGCGCCCAACAGGAGGCAGGTCTCAACCCTCAACTAACGGTGGGCCCATGGCATCACCTGGACTATGGCTATCTGTCCATTGCTTTTCGCGAAGCCCTGGGCTGGTTCGATGCACATCTGCGCGGCCTGCCCCAACAGCGGCGGGAGCACCCTATCCGTCTTTACGTCATGGGCGCAAACCGTTGGCGAGCCTTTGACCATTGGCCGCCCCCCGCCGAACGCGTCGCGTTCTTTCTTCACGGCAGCGGCGCGGCCAAGACTGGCCGGCTCTTTGGGAACCGGCCACCGGCGGAGATGGCGCCGGACCACTACCGGTACGACCCGGCTGACCCGACTCCTAACCTGGGGGGACCGAAGCTGGCCAATGACGCCGGCGCCGTAGACAACCGTCCTCTGGAAGGGCGCGCTGACGTACTCGTCTTCTCTTCCCTTCCCTTGGCCGCCGACCTGGAGATAGCGGGACCCGTGACCCTGGAGCTGTATGTCCGGTCCAGCCGGCCAACGGCTGATTTCTTCGGGCGGCTCTGTGATGTGGATCGGAAGGGCAGCTCGCGCAATATTTGCGATGGATTGCTGCGCGTGGGACCAGGGAAGGGGGACGTGCAGCCCGACGGCAGCCTGCGCATAACCGTAGCAATGTCTGCCACCGCCTACTGTTTCAAGGCTGGCCATCGCATCCGTCTACAGGTGAGCAGCGGCGCGCACCCGCGTTTTGCCCGCAACCTGGGCGTAGAGGGGCCACAGACCACAACCACTGTCATGTTTCCTGCAGATCAAACGGTGTACCATGACGCTGCGCACCCCTCGGCACTCTTCCTGCTTGTGGTGACGGCGCCATCAAGCTTAAATGGCAGCGAACCCTCCTGAAGACGACTCAGCCGTTGCCAGGCACCGGAGTGAGCAGATCAACCGGATCAACACAGAGGAGTATTCCAGGATGTACAAACGGATTGTGACAGCACTCACGGCGCTTCTATCCGTGAGTCTGCTGGCAGCGTGTGGGATAGCAATCCAGCCAGCGACGCCGGTTCAGGGCGACTTCCCGACAGCAACAGGGCCTTCCACACCCACCGGTGTGACCACAGCGGCTGCCGCGCCCAGATTGCCGGCTCCCCTCTACTATGTGGAGCACGAGACCCGGCAGATCGTACGCCTGGAGGCCGATGGCGTGACAACCAGCACGGTAACGAACGAAGACGCGCCGGTTACGGCCTTCGATGTGTCTCCTGTTGACGGCAGTCTCGTTTATGTGGCCGGCAACCGGCTCATCCAGAGTGACGCCAACGGCGACAACCGCGTGGTAAAGGTGACTGGGCAGGCAATCGACCCCCAGAGCAGTGAGGGCACGATCACGACCCTGATCATGGCGCCGCGCTTTTCCCCTGACGGCAAGGAGATTGTCTTTGGTCTCGGCGGCGTCAACCTGATGGCCAGCGGTCCCTCGACCGAATACAGAACACTCTTGGAGAGCTCGCCCTATCCCGACCTCAACGATCCCAATTGGTTCAAGGAACCGGTGCGCTTTTTCTGGCCCTACAGCTGGTCCCCAGATGGCAAACGGCTGCTGGTCGAGTTCGCCTACTACCCTGAAGGTGGGGGGCTGGCACTGTTGGATTTGGAGACAGGCAGCCTGGTGGAGCTAGCCGCGAGCGAGCCCAACACCACGCTAACAGGTGACGCCACCTGGACGGATGACGGCCAGGCATTCTACATCGGCAGCAATGCCATTGCCTATGGCTCGGCAGGTCTGTCCTGGGTCGATGCCACCACAGGCATGGTGACAGCCATCATACGGAGCGGTCCCGATAGCGGCACGGGCAGCGGCGAGCCCTTGACCATGGTGCGCGCGCCCCATGTCACCGCCGGTGGCGCCCTCTGGGTGCTTGCGCTGCCCATCGCCGACCTGGCCAACATGGACGATTCGGACGGGTACGGCTTCTACGCAGTGGACGAGCCAGGCGGCGCAATGGAAGCGCTAAGCAAATCCGTGTTCAACGTGGAAGGTCCAGTGTTATGGCGCGACGACGATAGCGGCGTGGTGATCGTTGCCGACTTCGTTTATGAAGAGGGCGGCGCACATGGAACGCTGACGTGGGTACCGGCAAATGGCGCCACACCCCAGACCTTGCCGGCCAATGTCGCGGTGGCGCCAACCGGCTATGCTGTACGTTGGGGCCAGGCGCCTGCTGCAGTGGCTGGCGGGAGCCCATCAGAGGACGCGGCCAACGGTGAAGTGGCCACGGCGGCCGCCGCGCTGCTGGAGCAGAGCCTGGACCTGGACGCGGTGCGGGCAGCCACAGACTATGCATTTGATGAGACCGTTGCCTTTCCTGTGCTCGACGCAACAGGTAAACAGTACTGGCTGGCGCACACGACTGGCCTGCGCTCATACGACCCTGATACCCCGCATGTGCTCGCCATCTATGAGGAGGCCGGCGGCGCCCTCTACGAGGTGACGCGCTATACATTTGTCGATGATGGCGGCGGCGAGCAGCCTCTCTTCGGCGCCGACTATGTGGACGCGCAAGGGGTGCAGCAGATCAATATCGAACCATCGCGCGTATGGCTGCATGTGGAAGGCGGCGTGGGCGCTGCGGGCCACGACCATCTCGGGCTCGGTGACGC
>JACFMY010000259.1 GCA_019455155.1 Caldilineaceae bacterium | reverse complement strand
GGTAAGGAGGGCCGAGACCTCGGTGGTCAGGCCCACGTCATTGCGTCCTGCAGCGACAAAATAGGCGACACTGAGCAGCGCGCCTAGCACGAGAAAGACGGCGACAAAGGCAAAGGGTGTCCCGATTGAGCTACTTACCAATGCCGCGGCACAGCCACTCAAGGCAATGAGGGCAAAGGTACGTACGCCAGCAAAGAGTTGGGCGTCCGGTTGGCCTGCATACTCACGCTCGAGACCGATCAGCATGCCGATGACGAGCGCGGCGCCGAAGCGATAAAAGAGGTCGACTTGAGACATGATCGTTTGCGTATCGCGTGATGGAGGGCGTGGCACGCGGGCACGGGGCGGGGAGCGCACTGCCGTGCCCGCGCGCGTATCGCCTCTTCTTCTACTACTATTGTAAACCCTATCACCAGCCACTGGATGGTCTGGATGGCCTCCGGCCGCTCGCCCGCCATCAAAACCGAATATGGGTGTGCACCGTAGGGTGCACACCCTTCTTCAAGGAGGAAACCGGAGAACAACCAACCGCTCACCCATGTTTGATGGCTGCCTGCGCGGCTGCCAGCCTTGCGATTGGAACGCGATAGGGGCTGCAGCTAACGTAGTTCAGGCCAGCCATGTGGCAAAATTCGATACTGTTGGGGTCGCCGCCGTGCTCGCCGCAGATACCCATATGCATATCGGGGCGAGTCTTGCGACCCAGTGTGACCGCCATATCGATCAATTTGCCCACGCCGTCACGGTCGATCTGCTGGAACGGATTCGACGGCAGGACGCCTCGCTCGATGTACTCGATCAGGAACTTGGCTTCGGCATCATCACGGCTCATGCCGAAGGTGGTTTGGGTCAGGTCGTTGGTGCCAAAGCTGTAGAATTCGGCCACCTCGGCCAGCTCGTCGGCCGTGAGGGCGGCGCGGGGCACCTCTACCATGGAGCCGTACTGGAAGTCGACGGTGGTGCCATACTCGGTAAAGACCTCAGCGGCCACGCGATCTACAATCTCTTTGACGATCTTGAGCTCATTGACATGGCCGGCAAGGGGCACCATGATCTCGGGCTGGACGTCAATGCCTTCCTTCTTGACATTGATCGCGGCCTCGAGGATGGCCCGTACCTGCATCTCTGTGATCTCGGGCATCATGACGCTCAGGCGATCGCCGCGCAGACCGAGCATGGGATTCGACTCGCTCAAGGCCTTGACCTGGTCCAGAATGTCCTCTTTCTGGCGCACCTGAGCCAGGGCGGCGTCGATTTCACTCAAGGTATGGAAGTGCTGCAGCCGCACTTTCAGGTCGGCCAGCTCCTGGACCAGTTCCAGGTACGAGGGCAGGAACTCATGCAGCGGCGGGTCGAGCAGGCGGATAATGACGGGATGGCCGTCCATGGCCCGGAAGAGGCCCTCAAAATCATGGCGCTGCACGGGGAGGAGTTTGTCCAGGGCCGCCACCCGGCGAGCCTTGGCCTTGGCCATGATCATTTCCTGCACGATGGGCAGGCGCTCCTCTTCGAAGAACATGTGCTCGGTGCGGCAGAGGCCGATGCCTTCGGCGCCGTAGCGGCGAGCGCGTTCTGCATCCTTGGGGTAGTCGGCGTTGGCCCAGACACCCAACTTGCGCACTTCGTCGGCCCAGCTAAGTAGCGTGTTGAGCTCGACCTCGTTCTCGAAGTCAGGTTCCTGGGTAGGAAGCTGGCCTAAGAAGACCTCGCCGGTGCCACCGTCGATGCTGATCCAGTCGCCTTCATGGACTTCCACCGTGGTCTCGTCGCGATGGAGCATAAAGAGGCGATGCTCGACGTCAATCTCCAGTTCTTCGGCGCCACAGACGGCCGGCGTGCCGAACTGGCGGGCCACCACCGCGGCGTGACTCGTGGCGCCGCCGCGGCTGGTCAAAATACCCTTGGCGGCGATCATGCCGTGCACGTCATCGGGCTTGGTTTCGGGGCGCACCATAATGACGGCTTTGCCGCTCTTGCCCCATTCGTCGGCGGTGTCGGCATCGAACACGGCCATGCCGACTGCGGCGCCTGGGCTGGCGTTGACGGCCTTGGCCACCAACATGCGACCCTCTTTGCGCGCCTGGTTCTTGACTTCGGCGGTGAACTGCGGGTGCAGTAGCTGGTCGACCTGGCTAGGGGCAACGCGGAGGATTGCTTCACTCTTGGTGATCAGCCCTTCCTTTGCCATGTCCGCGGCGATCTTGATGGCTGCCCGCGCGGTGCGCTTGCCGTTGCGCGTCTGCAGCATCCAGAGCTTGCCGCGCTCAATGGTAAACTCCACGTCCTGCATGTCGTGGAAGTGCTGCTCTAACTTGGTGACGATGTCGAGAAACTCGTCATAGACCGCAGGCATTTCCTGTTGCAGCGCGGCGATGGGCTGCGTGTTGCGAATACCGGCGACCACATCCTCGCCCTGGGCGTTCATCAGGTAGTCACCGTAAAGCTCCTTTTCGCCCGAGACTGGATTGCGGGTGAAGGCCACACCGGTGCCGCTGTTGTTGCCCATGTTGCCGAAGACCATGGTGACAATGTTGACAGCTGTACCGAGGTCGTGGCGAATGCCCGTGGCATTGCGGTAATCGATGGCGCGGCGGCCATTCCAACTGTTGAAGACGGCGCGGGTCGCCAGCTCAAGCTGCTTGTAGGGATCCTGGGGGAACTCGATGCTCTTGTAGCCTTTGACAAGGTCCTTGAACTGCCCGGTCACAGCCTTCCAGTCGTCGGCTGTGAGATCCACGTCGTTCTTTACCCCGCGCTGCTTCTTCATCGCGGTGATGATGTTCTCAAACGGCTCATCAGGCATGCCCATGACGACGCAGCCGAACATCTGGATCAGGCGGCGATAGGAGTCGTAGACAAAGCGCGGGTCATCGGTGAGCTCGATCAGACCCTGGGCGGTCTCGTCGTTCAGACCGAGATTGAGCACGGTATCCATCATGCCGGGCATGGAGAACTTGGCGCCCGAGCGGCAGGAGACAAGGAGCGGGTTCTTGGGATCGCCGAAACGTTTGCCGGCCAGTGCCTCGACCTTGTGCATGGCCTCCACCTCTTGTTCCCACATTCCTGCCGGGAACTGGTGGTTGTTGGCCAGATAGGCGTTGCAGGCCTCCGTCGTCACAGTAAATCCAGGCGGCACCGGCAGCTCAAGCCGGGTCATCTCGAAGAGGTTGGCGCCCTTGCCACCCAGCAGCGAGCGTACATCTTCCCAGTCCTTCGGCTTCGCGAACTGTTCTACCTTATCCAGCTCGTCAAAGATGTAGACCCAGGGGCTTTCTGCCGTCTTTGCGGCCGGTTTCTCTTCGTTTACCAACACAGGCATGGTTCTTGTCTCCTTGACTAGAAGAACAGACAGGTAAGCGGCGCGGCACATTTATGTGCCAGCGTTCATCCAGTTTTTCACGTAGACAAGTGTAAAGAAAACGGGCCAATCTGTGGTCATGCGTCTGGTGAGATATGTTACTGGTCATACCGTTAGTCTATCAACTGGCCAGTTGACCAGTTGTTAACCCACCAATAAAAAAAAGACCGGCCCCATCAGCTGATGGGGCCGGTTCGCCATGTTCAGGCAGCCAGATAGCGGGCGCGTACGCTACCAGACTCTGATCCCGCGCGACCAGAATTCGGCGTCGCGGATCAGCTGGTACAGCATCGGGCCGTAGGAGAGGATGATGAGGGCGATAGCGCCGTTCAGCCACGGCCACCATGTGTCCAGCCATTTGGGTGCCGGCTTCGGGTCCAGGGGCTGGGCCAGCGGCATCTCCACGGGCGTATCCTGCTTGCGCGGGATAATGAGGGTGAAGAGCATGATGGCAAAGAAGAGCGTCGCGCTGATGGAGAGCAGCGCAATGCCCAGGACCGATTCCATCATCTGTGGCGTCCAGGCTGTGTCGTAGTAGGGCGCCTGTCCCAGCATGGTGCGCCGCGGCACGTTGAAGAGCAGTCCCAGGGTGTGGTAGGCGTTGCTGAAGAAGAGCATGCCAAAGAACCAGGTCCAGGCCTGGGCCTGGGCCAACCACTTGGTGAAGAGCTTGTGTCCAGTCAGCTTGGGCACCAGCCAGTAGGAGATGCCAAAGAAGGTCAGGGTCACAGCTGAGCCCACAGTCAAGTGGAAGTGGCCGGGCACCCACATGGTGTTGTGGGTGGCCATATTGACGTTGTACGAAGCGTTGATCAGGCCACCGATGCCGCCAAAGATGAAGAGGATCATGGCCAGGTTCTGCGCGGAATAGGAGGGGTCACCCCAATTCAGGCGGCCGATCCAGCGCAGGTACCCCTTGCCGCCGCGGGCACGCGCGCCGAGCTCTAGGGAAGCCACCACAGTGAAAGCCGTGATCAGGCTGGGGAAGCCCACGCCGAAGGTCAGGACCATATGGATGAACTTCCAGATCTCGGGAATGCCAGGATCGGCAAACTGGTGGTGAAAACCCACTGGCGTGCTAAAGAGTAGGAACAGCCAGAACACCAGGCGGGCCAGGGGCTCGCTGAACATCTTGCCGTTGGTTTGGGCTGGCAGCATGCCGTACCATGAGACATAGGCCGGCAGCAGCCAGAAATAGACCAACGGATGGCCAAACCACCAGAAGAGTGTGCGGTTCAGGAGCGGGTCGAGGCCGGGCGCCGTGTAACCGAAGACCGGCGCCAACGCGTTGGGCAGCAACTGGAAGAGAATCTCACCGGCAACGCCCAGCGTAGCCAATTGCCACAGCACCATGGTGATGGTAATGGATAGGGCAACGAACGGTGCGCGCCGTTCGGGGTTCTCCTTGCGCCAGGCATAATAGGTAAAGTAGAAGCTGTAGCCAACGATCCAGGAGCCCACCACCAATAGCGTCAGGCCCAAGTAGAAGGTCCACTCTGCCAACATGGGCGGATAGAAGGTGTAGAGGACCGTGGCGTTGTTGGTCAACATGGGGAGGGCGGCAGTGAGCAGGCCGACAACCATGACAATAAAGGCGACAACACTGAGCCAGGGATAGCGCAGGGGACGGTTAAAGCTGCGCACGAAGGCAAAGGTGAAGAAGCCACAGATAAAAAAGGTAGTCCAGACAATGGCATTCAGCGCGCCGTGAAGGGTGAGTCCCTGGTAGTAGGTCTTGATGGCTGGCTGCAGAAAGGGATAGATATCAAAGACCTTGGCGTGTTCGAGGCCCTGGAACACACCAAACAGCGCACCGACAGAAAGTGCCAGCACCGCGATGAGGACATTCAGACCGGCTACACGGTCGACGATCTTCAGATCATTGGCAGTGAGCACAACCGGCGTGGGCGCCACCTTGACGCCGCTGGGCATGGTTTGAACGGACATGGCTGAAGTATCTCCTTCTATTCCGTGGTGAGCTGCGCTGTTTCATCCGTCGCGGCCACTGACGGCACGACCGTTAACTGGCCGTACATTGTCTGATGGCCGATGGGTGCACCAGCGACGTAGCCGCAGTATTCATGGCAGATATAGTTGTACGTGCCTGGGGTGTCGAAGGTGGCTTTCAGCACCGAAAGCTGTCCAGGCAGCGCCATCATGTTGATGTTTGTACCTGCCAACTTGAACCCGTGGACGACATCGCGCGCGGTGAGGTAGAAGGTGACCTCAGACCCGGCTGGCACTTCGATTTTGTCCGGCAGGAAGTTCCAGGTCTGCGCCACCATGTAGACTTCGTACTTGCCAGGCGCCAACTCACGCAGACCGGGATTCGCAAAGGGACTGTTCGGGTCGCTCAGCGTATTCGGATCGACCCGTCCGGATGCCCCTGGCACCGAGATTCCAAAAGAGGCTGCTGCCACAATGATAGCGAGGATAAAAATGGCAGTCATAGCAGCTGCAAAGCGCAACCAAATGCCTTCCCACTTCTCGACGTGCAGCGCACCCTCTTCAGCCTGGTCGCCAGTCACGTTGGGATCCTGTTCGGGACCGTGGGTCTGTTCAGTCATTAGTTTGCTCCTCTAGAAAGCACGATGAAATACGCGTTGAACCACAGCGCGATGGTCATAATCGCGAAGAGCGAGATGAGAACAATTGTGCCTGCTGGTGTGTCTGGTTCTTTCTTGTTCATGGGGTTGTGCTCCTTCCAAACATCAGACTACAAAGATCGGGTCGAATCCATCAAACAACGAAAACAGTCGATCGCTCACATAAGTTCGCTTGTACAGCACTAGATCCTCTGCCTATCCTCTTGCGTGGCGGCCATGTGGGTTGAAAACATGTGGGTTAAAGATGAGTCAGCGCATGAGCGCCCTCAGGTCGTTCGCCATCTGCTCGCCCGTCAACCCAAAGGGAAACATCAGGCGTAAGCGGTGGCCAGGATCCAGCACCAGCACCGTACTGGTGTGGTCCATCAGATAATCGGCCGCTGTAGCCCCCGATCGCTTTTCGAAAAAGATGCCAAAACGAGTGGCGATGGCTTCTATCTCCTCTTGGCTGCCGGTTAGCCCGACAAAAGATGGATCGAAGAATTGAAGATAACCCGCCATGCGCTCGGGGGTATCTCGCTCCGGGTCTACTGTAACAAAGAACACCTGAACCTGCGCAGCTTGGTCGCCGAGCCTGGCCATGGCCTGTTTCAGGTCGCCCAAGGTTGTGGGACAGATGTCAGGACAGGTTGTGTAACCGAAATACAGGACGACATGTTTGTCCGAATAATCATAAAGCGAAACCGGATGGCCCAAGGTTGACATGAGCGTAAAATCTGCCACTGCCGCGGGCGCATCAAGGGTGATGCCATACCGGGGCCGTGCGGCCCGTTGGCTGATCCACCACCAGGCGACAGCCGCCAGGAGCAGCACAATCGCGGCGTATGCCAGCCACTTGACCCGGCGATTACGCCGGCCCGCAAGCGCTCCAGCACGGGAGAGATCGCCTGTCATCCTCACGCTCCAAAGACCTCGCTTTCGCTTACTGCTTGGGGTAACACAGGAACAGATGCGCGGCCTCGTAGACCAGCTTACCTGCGCCCTGGCTATTGCGTATCTCGGTGACGATCAGTTCCAGATCGCGCTGGATCGTCCCAAGCTCAGGCGCGGCCGTCTTATACTGGGCCCGCACAATACCGTTGCCATCCACCAGCACGAACATTGGGTCGAAGAGAAAGCTGCCGTCCTCCTCTTGCGTGTAGTAAACACCAAAGCCCCCGCCAATGACATTCTTAAGCCGTTCGGCTGGACCGGTTAGGAAATGCCAGTTGCGGGTGTTGGCGCCGATCTGAGTAGCATACTTCTTTAGCTGCTCTGGTGTATCCCGTTCCGCATCGAAGGTAATGGTCACAAGCTCGACGGGCACGCCAGCAGTATCCAGACCAGCGACCAATTCCTGGATCGAGTGCATGGTTGCGCTCAGCGGCTGGCAACGCTCGCCACAGCTTGTGTACGTGAAGTTGTAGAAAACCAGTTTGCCCCGCAGATCTTCATTGGTCAGACGGTCGCCCTGCTGGTCTGTAAAGAGAAAGCCGGGCGCAAGCCCGATACGTGGGCGGACCTTTACGGGCTGGAAGAGTGCAAACAGGAAGACTGCCAGCAGAGGGATAAGCAGAAGCATGCTCCACAACACCGCCGGTTTGATGGCAAAATTGCCGTCACCGGCGTGCGGACGCTTGTGTTCCGATAGGCCGGGTGTGACACCCATGAGCGATTCGACTCCACGATCTGCTGCGCGCGTTGAAGTAATAACAAGTAGTTTATAGTACAGCATGACAATGATCGCAACTGGACAACTGGATAGTGTTTCCTTTTAGGGTTGTCCATGCAGGCGCGAAGATCGCGTAGAAGACGTTTTCTACGACATTCTCCATGAGATTTTCGAGCCTGGGCTAGCTGGATCAGTCTCCTGTACGAATACAGTCCAATATTGTCTGCACGAGTGTTTCTGCCCGGTTCAGACTCTGCTGCGTGGCTGTACTGAACCCTTCGCCGTGGCCGAAATCCACACCCGGTATCTGGATCAACCAAGCGGGCGCGGTAAGCTTGTAGAGGTGACGAGCCAGGTGCATCACCTGGGCAGGTGAAAGATGATGGCTGCCGCCTGGCCGCGCCGCGGCCGGCCCGGTGGCAGGTACTACGATCGGAGCAGTGAGCCCCACCGCGGCATCCACAAAAAAGATGGCAGATGGGCTGAGATCTGCAAGTTCCTCTGCAAGCTCGGGCGCAGGTTGTTGTACCGCGATGATCTCAACAGGGAGCCCGTAATCAGAGAGCAGCGCGGCCAGCCGTGTGGCCAAAAACAACCCTGCGCCGTCATCACGGCGCAGGGAATTACCGATGCCAACAAAAACAATTGGTGTGCTCAATTGTCCACTCTCGCAGCGCACAGGCCCGGTCTAGAGATGCCGGCCCTCGCCTATCCGTCACGCTGTATTCTATCGACAACGGCGCCATCTGGCCCAATCAGATCGACGACAAGCGGCATATGGCCGATGGCGTGGGTCGAACAACTGAGACAGGGATCGAAGAGGCGAATGCCATGCTCAATGCGATTCAAGATCCCCTCATTGAGCTTGCCGCCAGCAATGTGATACTGGGCGATCTGCCGGACCGTGCGATTCATGGCCAGGTTGTTTTGGCCAGTGGCAATCATGAGGCTAACCTGCTGCAAGATACCGTTCTCGTCCACATGGTATTCGTGGAAGAGGGTGCCCCGGGGCGCTTCGCTCACGCCGATCCCGGCCAGTTGGTTGACAGAAGCATGGCTGCGGACACGGCTGCCAGTAATGGTGGGGTCCTCTACGGTCTCGGCGATCCGTTCCAGCGCGAAGAGTATCTCGATCAGCCGGGCGAGATGGTAATGAAAACTGTTGGCCACAGGCCGGCCCTTGGGCGCAAGGCGCCGGAACTCGCGCAGTTCAGCATCGGCCCGAGGTGTGCCGGCAAAATCACAGACGTTGAGCCGCGCCAGTGGCCCGACACGGTACATGCCCGCGTGGTAGAAGCTTGCCGGCAGCTCGTTGCTGTTGAGCCCGCGCAGGGCCAATGGCTTATAGTAGGGGAACTTGAGATAGCTCCACGGTTCCACGGCTTCGCCGATGATCTCGCGATAGCGATCTGGGTGTAGGCCCGGCTCCAGCACTTCGCCATCGCTGCTGACCACGCGCAGCAGACCGTCATAGTGTTCCAGGCCACCTTCTGATGTCACCAATCCCATGTAGAGACTGGGGAAGTTGCCGT